>CAZNCM010000170.1:0-12097 GCA_964571155.1 uncultured Lyngbya sp.
GGTTCAACATAAGTGAGGGTTTGATCGGCGTATTCCACCTCGGAAATCATTAAACCCGCCACAAAAGCCCCCATTTCAATCGAAAATCCTAAATGTTCGGTTAATAACGCAATTCCTAAACATAAAACAACCACACCCAATAAAAATAATTCGCGGCTTTCAGTTTGAGCCAAAAAACGCAATAATGAGGGGATAATCCAAATCCCTGCGGCCACAGCCCCAAGCGCAAATAAGCCAATAAAGACTAAACTACGTCCAACAGCTAAACCCAGGGCTTCGGCGGGTTGATCTAAGGCGGGCAGAACCGCGAGCATTAAGCCTAAAGCTAAATCCTGCACCACCAACATTCCTAACATCACTTGACCATGAGGGGTGGTGGTTTCGTTCCTCTCCATCAAGCATTTGAGGACAACCGCAGTTGAGGAAAGCGATAAAATTGCCCCGAGAAAGATGCCTTGAACGGGAGAACTCACCCAACCCACACCCAGAGAAACGACAGTGGTCAGCAGCATGGTTAGGGCAATTTGTAAACCCCCCCCTCCTAAACTGATCCCTTGCACTTTCTTGAGTTCGGCAAAGGAAAACTCGACACCGAGAGCGAATAGCAGAAACGCAACCCCAAACTGGGCAAGGGTTTCGACTTGTATTAACTCTTTGATTACCCCCAGCCCGGATGGGCCGATAACGATACCGCCGATCAGATAGCCCAAGAGGGCAGGTTGTTTGAGCAAAGAGGCGAGTAAACCTCCCGCTGTGGCGGCGGCGAGAACGATCACTAAATCAACAATTAATCTAAAGTCTTCTTGCACGGATTTTAAATAAAACGACAAAATGTAACAACGTGTTAATTAAATATTAGGGTACTTCTCAAAAATGGGAGTGCCATATGGACAGGGAACCGATGACAGGGAAGAATGATCATTGATCACGGGTGACTGTTCACGGGTGAGTGATAACTCAAAAGAGGTGTTTTAATGAAAATTTTAAATGTATTCGCATTTTCCTTTTTTCCCACAGGAGGGTTGAGAAGATCCCGTTGGCTTAAAAGTTTGATGCTAGGTTTGATCGGTGTCGGTTTGACCATGGCAATTCCGGCGAGTGCTTCTTTTCAAGTTCAGGTGAAGCCGTCTTCTCCCCAGTTAGGGGATACGGTTTCGGTGACTTTAAATGCAACCGGAAATACACCGAGTTCTAACCCCAGCGTTGTCTTAAATGGTAAAACTTATCCGATGTTTCCTCTCAGTGAAAATCGTTATCGAGCGTTAGTTCCGACAATACCGTTAGATCAGCCAGGAACTCGACAACTCCAAGTCAGTGATGGTACTCAACAGCAGAGTGTAACAGTACAGCTACGCGATCGCAGTTTCCCCACCCAGTCTATTTGGCTGTCAGATGATAAGAACAGCATTCAGGGGACTGATTTTGAGTTTGACCGAGTGGATGCCTTTAAAGCCCTGGTCACGCCGGAAAAATACTGGAATGGGCCGTTTATGCGACCGAGTGAGGGTTATGTTAGTACCATTTATGGGGTGCGTCGCTACTATAACGGTGAATTTGCGGAAGATTACTATCACCGAGGTGTTGACTATGCCGCAGGTACAGGTTCTCCGGTAATGGCTCCGGCTTCTGGTCGGATCGCGTTGGTGGGGTTAGAGTCTCAAGGTTTTGAACTGCATGGAAATACGGTGGGGATCGATCATGGTCAAGGTGTCACCAGTATTTTTATTCATCTCAGTCGGGTTGATGTTAAAGAAGGGGATATGGTGAAAGCGGGTCAAGTGATTGGGGGAGTGGGTTCAACGGGTATTTCTACCGGGCCGCATTTACACTGGGGGTTATATGTTCACGCTCAAGCAGTTGATCCGGTTCCGTGGCGATATGAAGGGGTAGAGTAAACAGTTATCAGTGAACAGTAAAAAGACAATAGGTAATAGGCAAGATCTCCCAACTTCCCCATCAACCAACCTCCCCATCGGCATTTCAGAACTTTTTTTGCAAAAGGGGTTGCACAAAAACCTAGTATGTGTGTTATGCTAGCTAGCGTTGAAGTAATAATAAACCGTGTAGGGAAAAAGGAGGTGATGCCCATGATTGAAAGTAGTAAACGCATGGGTCACCTGATTGGAAAATGCCGGCTGTGCGCCGGAGCTGACAATTAGAGTCAGGCTAGTTTCCCTCTGGAGCTACAGATGTTCTAGAAGGACTGGCTGCTCTCAAAAGTTCTTCCGGCAGTCAGGTTCCAATTCAGATGACCCGCTAGACCGCTCTCATCCTTAAAAGGCTCAAGCCTAGTGCTGAAGCCAGTCCGGGTGGGAGCGGATAGTTATTTTAAGGGCAATCAACCTTAGTTGTTGAGTCAAACGAGATTAAAGATGGCCGAAGTATTGCAAGAAACTCAAGTCAAAGAAATGGCGTCTGACGTTCCCGACTGGAAGGTTGAGGGAAAAGAATTGAAGCAGGTGATGACGTTTAAGGATTTTGTCACAGCAATGGACTTTGTGAACAAGTTGATTGAACCGGCTGAAGCCGCAGGACATCATCCCGATATTGCCATTTCTTATAACAAAGTAACGATTAGTTTAACTTCCCATGATGCTGGAGGTTTGACTGAGAAAGATTTTGCAATGGCGAAGCAAATTTCTAGTCTGAAGTAAATTTTAGGTTTCACAGGAAAGCTGAAACCCGCAGTTAATCACCTCAGAGAAAGTTCGTTCTTGGGCTTTCTCTTAATTGAAGTTAAAATCTAAGCGAATCGAGATATTCTCTACATTTGGTCAAAAATAACGGATAATAAGAGGAGAGTAGTGTTGCAGTCTGAGCAACTCGATCTGATGTGATGACCGCTGTTCAGCATCTACGAACCCTATGATTTTTCAGAATCCAGAATATTTAAAAGAGTTAGCCGAACAAGCAGAATTAATTGAAAAGCTATTAGATATCGGCGCCGCCTTATCAAGTACCCAAAACTTGAGTACCCTACTCAATTTGATTTTAGCCAAGAGTCGGGAAATTACTTGTAGTGATGCGGGTAGTGTTTATTTGGTAGACTCCACGGACAATACTCCGAAGTTATTGTTTAAAGTTGCTCAAAATGTCTCCCTTCCTAACCTGTCGTTTCGCGAGTTTGCTATTCCCCTCACCGATAGGAGTTTAGCGGGCTATGTGGCGTTGACTGGGGAAAGCTTGAATATTCCCGATGCGTATCAGTTACCCTCCGATAAGCCCTATCGCCTCGATAGCAGTTTTGATCGCGATATTAGCTACCTAACTCGCTCGGTATTGGTTCTTCCGATGCAAAACCGTCAGGGAGAAACCATGGGAGTGCTTCAGTTGATCAACCGCAAGGTTAAACCCGATGTGACGTTGGTACCTGAAAATACTCTGGAAATGACTCAACCCTATGGGGAATGGGAAGAACAAATTTTGCGAAGTTTGGCTTCACAGGCGGCGATTTCCATAGAAAGAAATCACTTACAAGATAGTATTGAATCGCTTTTTGAAGGATTTGTCAAGGCATCAGTGCAAGTGATTGAACAGCGAGATCCCTGCACTTTTGGTCATTCGGAACGAGTTGCCCAATTAACGGTTCGTTTAGCCGAAGAAATTAATACGACGACAACCGGTTCTTTGGCAGAGATTCACTTTAGCGATCGCCAAATTCAAGAAATCCGTTATGCTGCATTATTGCATGATTTTGGTAAAATTGGGGTTCCCGAAGCGATTTTAACCAAGTCTAAAAAGTTATATCCCCACCAGTTAGAAGTGATTCGTCAACGGTTTGCATTAGCAAGGCGAACACTCGAATGGGAATGCACTCAAGCCAAATATGAACTCTTGCTGAATAATAGCAATCAAAAATCCACAAAGACTGAAAGTGAATCTTCTTACACTATCGAACAGTTAGAGGCGAATTTAAACACAGCTATTCAGCAGTTAAATGAGGGCTGGACTATCCTTTTAGAAGCCAATGAACCGCAAGTTACCGAAGGAAAAAACCTGCATAAACTCTCAGAGTTAACTCAAATCGTCTATCGGGATATTGATGGGGAAACAAACCCTTTAATTACTCCCGAAGAAATGAACTTGCTGTTGGTTAAACAGGGAAATCTTACCCCAGAAGAACGATTAGTGATAGAGTCTCATGTGACTCATACTTACAAATTTTTAGAGAAAATTCCCTGGACAAAAGACCTCAAAGATGTTCCTCAAATCGCCTATGGACACCATGAAAAACTTGATGGTACAGGCTATCCTTTAAAATTAAAACAAGCGGAGATTTCGATGCAGGCACAGATGATGGCAATTGCGGATATTTATGATGCGTTAACAGCCGGAGATAAGCCTTATCAGCATGGTTTACCCACAATAACAGCTTTAAAAATCCTACGCAAAGAAGCCGCTCAAAACAAAGTTAATCCTGAGATTTTAGAACTATTTGAACAACGTCAAGTTTATCAAGTGATTGGACATAGTTTAGATGTGGTGATGAAATTGGCGTAAAAACAGGTAGGTAATAAAGCGATCAAATTGAGTTTAAATTCTTGTCGTTCAGGGTGGAAAGATTGTGATGAAATAGAATAATCAGCTTTAAAAAATAAGGAGATTAGAATGACGGCGGAAAAGGAAATCATAGGGTATCCAAACCCTGTATCATTTTGCAAATTAGCTCGATTTCTGCTAATATTCTGCTCATCTCCTGTATTTTTAGGCTTAAGTTCTAGTCGGGTTTTAGCTGAATATTCAGAGGCTTTAGAACAACTCCAACGTTACAGTCAAGAAGGACGCAAAAACACTTCATTAACTCAAGTCACTTCTGTTTCTCAACTGTCCGATGTTCAACCGACAGACTGGGCATTTCAAGCGCTACAATCTTTAGTTGAACGGTTTGGCTGTATTGCAGGTTATCCCGATGGAACATTTCGCGGAAATCGTTCGTTAACCCGCTATGAATTTGCAGGGGGTTTAAATGCTTGTTTGGAACGAATTAACGAGTTATTAAACGCCGCAGTTGAAGACAGTTTAACCGAAGATGAATTTATCGCCTTACAACGGTTACAAAATGAATTTGCAGCCGAATTAAGTTTACTTCGAGGTCAAGTTACAGACTTAGAAGACCGGACAGAAATTTTAGTCGCCCGTCAATTTTCAACCACAACAAAACTCACCGGAGAAGCAATTTTTGCTGTAACACAAGCTTTTGGGGATGATATTGCGTTTCAAGGAACGGAAGAAAACCGCAATCAAGTTGTGTTTCAAAACCGAGTTCGTCTCAATTTTAATACCAGTTTCACGGGGGAAGATTTACTCTTAACTCGCCTTCAAATGGGAAACGCCGAACCGTTTAATTTAGGGTTTACTCGCCAAGGAACACAAACCTTTAATTTTCGCGGAGATACAGAAAGTAAAGTTGAATTAGAACGATTATATTATCAGTTTCCAATTAACAATCAACTGCAATTAACTTTAGCCGCAAAAGGAGTAACTTGGGATGATTTTGTCCCGACAGTTAACCCGTATTTAGACAACTTTGATGGTGGAAATGGGAGTTTAAGTACCTTTGGTCAACGCAACCCGATTTATCGCATTGGTGCGGGTCGCGGAATGGGTTTGCATTATCGCTTTAACGAACAATTTTTAAATGGAATTTTTGGGTCAACTTCGGTTTCTGTCGGTTATCTTTCTGCAAATGCGGGAGATGCGAGTCAGGGAAATGGTTTGTTTAATGGAGATTATGCAACTTTAGCCCAAATTACAGTAACGCCAAGAGAGAATATACAGTTTGCTTTGACTTATAATCATGCGTATTCGACACCGGGAAATTTTGGCTTTGATAATGGTTTGAGAAATGGTTTGGTTGTTGACCGAAATAGAGGTAATATTGATGGAAATGCAATTAATGGTGTAACTGGGAGTGGAATTGCTAACTCTATTTTAGGCTTAAGTGAGGGAATTAATTCAGGTGGAATTGCAGCAGGAGTGGTGAGTAATTCTTATGGTTTACAAGCTTCATGGCGAATTAATCGTAAAATTGTTTTAAGTGGTTGGGGAGGTTATACTGATGCGAGAGTGATTAATATTGGGGATGGGCAAATTTGGAATTTTGCGGTAACATTGGCTTTACCGGATTTATTTAAAGAGGGAAGTTTAGGCGGAATTGTTATCGGTCGAGAGCCTTATTTGAATGATATTGACGCGCCGGATGAATTAAAATTTGAGTTTCCCAACGACCAATCTTGGCATTTGGAAGCATTTTATCGCTATCCCGTTAATGATAAAATTTCGATTACTCCGGGGATTATTTTTATTACCAATCCCAACCAAGATAGCCGCAATGATGATATTGTGATTGGGACAATAAGAACAACATTTTCTTTTTAATTTAAGTTTTTTTATTGGAAGAAAACTCATCTGCTTGAGTCGAATAGTACACCGAACTTGATTAAGAAAAGGAGATTCTAATAGAGAATAAGAAGGGATTGACATTTATCCGTCATTTGCGGTATTTTGTTCTTTGCGGTATTAACTAGAGATGAGATGAAACGTTGAGGAAGGTTGGCAATTGAAGGAATTTGACAAACCCATTCCCAAAGAAAAGCTTGACATTGTTGATAAAACGAGATCTAACCTGTTTGCTTGGCGTGGTCAGTTTTCGCCACAGCTTATTGAAACTATATTGAACGCATATTGCTTATCCGATTCGGTTATTCTCGACCCTTTCTCCGGTAGCGGGACTGTTTTGCTAGAGGCTGGAGTTCTCGAACTTGAAGCATATGGTTTTGAAATCAATCCAGCAGCCTGGATTCTCAGTAAAACATATGAATTTATCAATGATTCAAAAAGAAAAGAACATCTAGATATTCTGAGAAAATTAGTAGATAAAGAGTTCCCTTTTAGAATTTTTGAACATGATGAGATAAAAAATTTGTCAAAAAAATTGAAAATAATTAGAGGAGAATTAGAACAAGAAAGCAAAAGAATATTCGATGCTTTGGTAATTTTACTTGATGTGGAAAACAACCAGGTGACCAATGAACTGATTCAATCAAAATTTTTCAAAGTTGCAAATTTGATCGAAAACCTTCCCCACTCTAACAAAAAAATAAATGTAGGTTTGTCTGACGCTCGTTCTCTTCCACTAGAAAGTGATTGTATAGATTTTGTGGTAACGTCTCCACCATATATTAATGTATTTAATTATCACCAAAATTATCGTCGATCTGCTGAAATACTAGGTTGGGATTTACTCAAAATAGCAAAATCAGAAATCGGTTCTAACAGAGCCAACAGAGGCAACCGTTTTTATACGGTAGTTCAATACTGTTTAGACATGGCAGATACTCTGAGAGAACTTTCTAGAGTGACTCGGGACGAAGCTCGAATTGTATTCGTTGTAGGACACGAATCTAATGTCCTCGGTGTACCTTTTTATAATGCTGACATCATTGAAAAAATTGGAGTAACAGCCAATCTTGTTGGTAAGGTCTTAAGACAAAAGAGAGAATTCAAGAATAAGTTTGGAAAAGTCATTAGGGAAGACCTGATCAACTTTTCAAATCTAAACAATAAAACTTGTAAAGAGACTATCGAGCAAATTGCAAGGGAGGTAGCATTTGATGTATTGAAGAGTAGAATATCTTCGGTTCCTTCAAAGAATCTTGCATCCTTGAAAGATGCAATTGATAAGGTTCAAGACATTGGAAGAACTCCAACTTTGGATCAAAAATTTTATATTTACCAATAATATAAAACCAGTACATCCTCATCAAGAAAAGTTCAATATATGCCCGAACTCTCCCGCCCTCATTACAAAAAATTAACTGCTTCCCTTAACAATCGTCGCTTACCTGAGCCTGATAAAGAAAGGTTAGAAGAAACCATCAGAAAATATCATGAATGGATAACCAATATGGAATCCATTGAGCGTGGTCAAGCCGACACTGTTGAAAAGTTGGTCGAAGCAACTAATCGATATAAGCGTTTCGTCGAGCTTGATTTAATTTTTGATAGCTCAGATAATTTCTTATACAGACAAAAGGGACAACTAAAGTTAGATAACACTATTTTGGAAGAGTTTTTACCACAGGTTGTTTTTCGTAGTCTACGAGGGATCGATGATTCTTTTGTATTGGGGCCACGAAATACATTTGCTGGGCTAAGTTTTTTGTCATCCCTTGGAAATCCTGGGCAGGGTGGAGAACCAAGTATTAGAAGTAAAGACCAAGACTTTATACTCGGCAAAAAATTATACTTAAAATCATCATTTGATCCGGAATTTCAAGATCATAAGTTACTTGAGTCGCATCTTGGCTATGTTTGTGCAGAATGCAAAACAAATTTAGATAAAACTATGTTTCAAGAAGCGGTAGCAACGAGTAGAGATTTAAAGATTGCTGTACCAGGATCTCTGTATTTTTTGGTCTGCGAGTTTCTGGATATGACACCAGTTTCAATTATCTCAACTCAGATTGATGATGTTTTAATTGTGCGAAAAATGAAGCGTATGTCATCCAATATTCGCCAAGAGTATCGAACTCCTGAAGAAAGACAAAGGCACAGACAAGAATATATAGATTTTTTGGATTCCTCTAAATACTACCCTGATGTATTTCAAAGAATGGTCAACAAGATCCAAGCTCTGATAGACGACACAAGCCCGTCGATGGAGAATGTTTTAAACCAAGGACATTTTTAATGTTTTTTAAGTTTCTCCTTTAAAATATTTTAGGATAATATTATGTCCCGAAGAACCCAATTTATGATCATACAGGTAAGGTAAACCAAAAAGAAACCCCTGATTTTTCGTTAGCAATAACGCCAATTTTACCCTCGTGTGCGTTAATAATTTGCCGACAGAGATACAACCCCAAACCTAATCCTTTAATTTTGCCAACGTTTTTCCCCCGTTTGTAGAGTTCAAAAAGTTCCTCGGCTTCTTCGGAGTTAACGCCAATTCCATCATCGGAAATGGTGTATTTTATCCACTGGGTAGAATTCTTGCTTTTTGCTTTTTTTTCTGAGATAACTTCCGCAGACAGGGTTAACGTTAATCCGGGTGGATTATATTTAATTGCATTGGAAATTAAGTTATCAAAAACCCGCCATAGTTGAGTTGAGTCTGCTTGAATTGCGGGTAAATCTGAGGGAACCTTATTGTTCAATATAACTCTATTTTTATCAAAAACAGGTTGCCATTCGGCGATCAGTTGTTGAGTGAAATTAACCAAATCTAAGGGTTGACAATTAACAGAAATTCCTTGTAAACTTGTATCACTGGTTTCGACTAAAGAGTTGAGAAGGTTGAGTTGGCGATCGCAACTATTCGCCATTTGTTCTAAAATATTAGTATTAACGGTTAAACTTGAGGGAGAGTCTGAAGTCTTTTTAGACAGTAAATTATTCAGAAGGATTAACATTCCGGTGACAGGGTTTCTTAAGTCGTGAGAAATTGCATGGATATAAACTCGTAATGTGGACTCAATTTTCTGTCGTTCTTTAATTTCTTGTTGCAGTTTTTTGTTTTGGTCTAGAAGTTGTTTTTGTTGATCCCGTAATGTGATTTGAGTTCTCACCCGCACTAACACTTCTTGCATTTGAAAGGGTTTTGTGATATAGTCAACCCCACCGACATCAAACGCAAAAACTTTATCCATTGTATCGTTAAGCGCACTCAGAAAAATAATCGGAATCTCCCGAGTTGAGTCTATACTTTTGAGATGTTTGGCAATTTGATAACCGTTCATTTCCGGCATCAGAATATCGAGTAAAATCAAATCCGGAGATTGGGCTTCTATCGCTTTTAACGCTTGTTTCCCGTTGGTGGCTTTACGAACTTTGTAGCCTGTTTCTTCTAGCATCGAAGACAGCAGTCGTAAATTTTCAGGAGTATCATCCACAATTAAAATATCAGCTGGCTGCACCGAAGACTGAATCATCTCTGTACTCCTAATTTTTGAGGCTTGATCAATTCTGAAAATCTGAACCGAAGGAATGGTATCATTCAGGGATAGCTGATATTTTCCCCCGAAATCAGATTGAGGCAAACGCGAATCAAATTTTTTCAACGGCAACATTTTTTCGGTCATTGGCTATTGTAGCGAGAATGAAGCGAGGGGGAACAGATTTTTCTACAATAGTAAAGAAGTCCATCTATTTCGTATAAATCAATGTCAGGGCTATCTGTATCCTCTTTCGCCCAGCCCCAATCCCTTGAACAGTCCCTCAAGCACTTTTTTGGTTACGACTCCTTCCGTCCGGGACAACGAGAAATTATTGAACAAGCCCTCCAAAGGCGAGATTTGCTGATTGTTATGCCGACTGGGGGCGGAAAATCCCTGTGCTTTCAGTTACCTGCGCTTTTGAAACCCGGAATAACCGTGGTCGTCTCGCCTCTAATTGCTTTGATGCAAGATCAAGTGATTGCGCTGGAGGATAATGGCATTGCAGCTACTTTTCTCAATAGTACACTTTTACCCGAGGAATTGCGATCGCGGGAAGCCGCAATTTTGAAAGGAAAAATAAAACTGGTTTATGTTGCCCCAGAGAGGCTTTTAGGCGAACGATTTTTATCTTTTTTAGATCTTGTCAAGACTCAAGTGGGAATCTCCGCTTTTGCCATTGATGAGGCTCATTGTGTTTCGGAATGGGGTCATGATTTTCGCCCAGAATATCGACAGTTAAAACAGTTACGACACCGTTATCCTCAGATTCCAATGATGGCATTAACAGCGACGGCAACTCCCCGAGTGCGAGAGGATATTATTGAACAGCTTGCTTTAAGTGAACCTTTGATTCATATTGCGAGTTTTTTACGTCCCAATCTTTCTTATGAAGTTATTCCTAAACATACTCACAGCTTTAACGAATTATTGAAGATTATTCAGCAAGCAGACGGTTCAGGAATTATTTACTGTCTAACTCGTAAACGAGTCGAATATTTAGCGTTTAAATTGCGAGAAAAGGGGATTGTTTGTTTACCCTATCATGGCGGATTACCCGACGAAGAACGCCGCGAAAATCAAATTCGTTTTATTCGAGATGATGTCGAAGTCATGGTCGCAACAGTGGCGTTTGGGATGGGGATTAATAAGCCAGATGTTCGCTTTGTAGTTCATTATGATCTTTCCCGAACTTTAGAAAGCTATTATCAAGAAGCCGGACGAGCCGGACGAGATAATGATCCGGCAAAATGTATTCTATTTTGGTCAGGAAGTGATATTAAAACGATTGAATATTTAATTGCTCAAAAACCCCAACCCGATGAACAACGAATGAGTCGTCAGCAACTTCGACATATGATTGATTATGCCGAATCTACTGAATGTCGAAATCGAATTATTTTAGGTTATTTTGGGGAAAAATTTCCGGGTAACTGTGGGCAATGTGATAATTGTCGTGAAACCAAGCCGATTGAAGATTGGACGATAGAGGCGATGAAGTTTTTATCTTGTGTCGCTCGCTGTAAGGAACGTTACGGAATAAGTTATATTATTGATATTTTACGGGGTTCAAAAAGTCGTAAAATTCTGGAACGAGGACATGATAAACTTTCAACCTATGGGATCGGAAAAGATCACACCGTTGAGGAGTGGAAAAGTTTAGGGCGATCGCTGATTCATCAAGGGTTACTGGATCGAACAACAGATGGTTATGGTATCTTGAAACTAAATACTTGTAGTTGGGAAGTGATGCAGCGTCAGCGACGAGTTGAAATTGTGATTCCTCAAAAACGGAATTTAGATATTCAAACCCGTTCACTCGCAGCAGAAGTTGAGATGTTATTTGATCATTTACGTCAACTTCGCAAGACGATTGCTGATGAACAATTGATTCCCCCCTATATGGTGTTTCCCGATTCTACACTACGAGCGATGGCACAACAACGTCCGGTAACATTAGAGGCTTTCTTAGAGATTTCAGGGGTTGGAAACCATAAGTTAAGTCGCTATGGAGAACGGTTTGTGAGCGCTATTCGTAACTATTGTGAAGAACAAGGTCTTTCTGGGGGATTAACATCTCCCTAAAATTTATGATTTCCAATTTTAATTCATCAATAAATAGTCAAATGTATACTTTACAATTGCATCAGCAAGGGTTGAGT
>CAZNCM010000171.1:0-320 GCA_964571155.1 uncultured Lyngbya sp.
AGATCGTCAAAGAGTTGATCTTCGATTAAAGGTAACAGTGGCTCAATTTTCTGGAGTTCATCGCTTGAAAGTAATTGAGGTTCACCCCGCTCATTTTGACGAGCCAAGATAAAAAAGGGTTCAACCGGCATATAAATCCCGTATTCTTGTTCTTCACAGTAAAAGCTGGCTAACTCGATCATTTCTTCATAGTCACCCTCTCCTGAGTCTTCGTCATTGTCTTCGAGATCATCTGGGTCTATATAACCCACAACATTCTTCTTTAACATTCGTTTATCTACATTCACAAGAGGACCTTTACCTGTCACACCAATGTAATC
>CAZNCM010000171.1:330-7860 GCA_964571155.1 uncultured Lyngbya sp.
CGCCCTCTTCTAGTCTTGCTCTTCGATCACTGATGAGATTTTGCTCTTCTAAAACGACTTTAGCAAGGGGTAAAATTTGATCGAGTTCGGCTTCAGATTCGACGGGGATTGGCGTTTCATCGTCTTCATCATCACTCGGCCAACGTAAAATTTCGACAGGAGCATCTACCGGAACAAGCAGTAGATAGTCCTGACCTTCAAGCGGTAAAATGGACTGAATCATACAGTTGAGTGATCGCCCTTGCTCATCAGTGAGTGTGACGATATCTTCTTGAGAGCGTCCATTCTCTTGCGGGGATTGAGATGAAAACATCATGTAGGCTTATCTAAAAAAGTACCCCAGGTCTGGGCAAATCAGTGTTTTGCATGAGTCGAATATCGATCCCATTGCACGATCACAATATCATGCTTGAGCGAGCGTGGCACCAAACAAAAGTTCAATCAGAGAGTTATCCGCGTTCAGAGGTATTTTTCGCAACTAACTTGGGGTTGTCTGCTCCATTAAAGTTGCTCTCCCCGTCGTTGATCTAACCATTGCTGTAAGATTATAGCTGCTGCTTTGCGATCAATTAACCCTTTGTGGCGTGAGGGGGAAATATGAGCATCTCGGAGCATCTGTTCGGCTTGAAACGAAGTCAGGCGTTCATCGACATATTCTAGGGGTAAGTCTAGAGCTTTCGCCAGTCCTGTCGCGTATTTTTGGACTTTTTTAGCTTGAAACCCGATCGTCCCATTCATCGAATAGGGTAAACCCACAACAAGCACCTGTACTTGTCTATCTTCCACCAGTTCTCGCAGTTGAGCAACATCCCGTTCAAAGGCACTGCGTTTTAAAGTCATTAAACCCGTCGCAAACAAACCCAGACCGTCGCAGCCAGCAACCCCAATCCGTTTCTGACCAATATCAAGTCCGAGGGCGGAAACAAATTGGGGTGAGGAGTTTTCACTCATGGTTGATCTGTTTTTTAGCCTTCATGAGGGTTTTCTGACAGTCGATCAGTGGGTTTGTTTTGACTCTCCAACTCAGGTTGATCAGACATCGCGTTTGATTGTCCGCTGAGAGTGTCTGAAACCTGAGAATTTCGCTTAGAGCGAGGATGATTATTCATTGGCCCTAACCAGGATATCCGACTCGGGATCGGCTTACGAGCCGGTTGTAAACTTTGCAGGACATCGGACAATTGTAACCCTTCTAATGACAGCTTCGACTCCCGAACTTTATGCCAAACGGAACGAGACATCAACAAGCTGTGTTCAATGCGAGTTGCTCCCATTTTCTCAAAATAGGCTTCTCGTTCAGGTAAATAGTCCGCCGAACTGACTCGCAGAGATTGGGTTGGAAAATCTTGGGTCAGATGAGCAATTTGAGCTAAGAGTTCGGGATACAGCCAAGTATAAGACGGATTGACCGTTAACTCCGCAAAGTGAGGTTGACGCCCATCTCGCGACAGTTGAACTTGGAAATAACCAATTGCCGCTTTACGTTGCGGCTCGAAGACATAAGCACTAATGTGTTCGGTATGGTTGAACCATTGTTTAAATCCATCCATCACTGCTTTGATCACACTGGATTTAAAATCGCTAATATGGCGATCAAAGACCTGTCGAACAAACGGGTGCATCGATGCCGTATCGAGTTGATACAGCAGTTGAGCATCGGCATTACTCACCGGGAGTAGGTTGGGAAGATCAGGTTGAGCAACCGCCAATTGTTGTAGGAGTTCGGGTTCGACTGACCAATAGGTAATTTGAGCCAGACGTTGGAATCCGTTTTGACGATAGAGGGCAATATTGGCTTTATCATTAATGTCAACTTCGACTAACCAGTTGCGGGCTTCCCAAATACTTTCAAAACAATGGCGGAGGAGTTGCGATCCGACACTTTTGAGATCTCCTTCTGGAGAAACGGCAACTTGATTGACTCGCCAGGTACTCCGGGTGAGGTTAAACGGTGAGACTTTAATCATGCCCCGAACTTGATCGTCTTGTTCAGCGACGAGAATATTAAACAGATGTTGACAAGGATTCGGAAACCAGCTTAAAAATTTAAGGAATCCGTACCAACGACGCAGCTTTTGAAGATCTTGAGCCGAATGACTGAAACCGTCAGTTTTAGGATCGCTGACAGTATCCGATAAGGCTTGCTGACACAACCGTTCGATTTGATCGAGATCACGATATTGAAAGGGACGGATATTCACTTGATTTTGGTTTTGGGACAGGAATAAAGTCATAGGTTTGATTTTGTCTTGCTATTTATCATCCAACAGCGGACTGACCCTTGATTACGCTAAATCTTTCCACAATAGGATTTAACTGCCCCAACAATTCCTTAAGAATTGAGTGACAACATTACTGATCGCTGGGGGAGAGAGGACGGATTAGAACTAATGGCGTGCGCTCATCAGCGTTTCCGGCGGGATTACTTTTTAAGGCTTGTTCTAGAATTTTCGTGGAAAGATCGGCGGTCTTTGCTAATATTTTAACGGCTTTGAGATCGTTGACATCTACAATTGCTGCGGCCAGATTGGTTTCTTGTTGAATGCGATCAACGACGTGTTGAGGATTTTCTGGCCCTAAGACAATAAATTGGTCATAGGGAGGTAAAGTGCCTGTGACATCATCGATTAAACGGGCTTGTTCCCCAGCAAGGGTATAAAACATTCCGGGTTTACCGAGTATTTTAGCGATCGCTCCCCCGACAAAGGCAAATAAAACGCGAGTTGGCCCGACTAAATCGACTAAGGTTTGCATCCCGCAGGCGGTTGCTAAACTCGAAGTGGGCAGGAAGAACTGACAAACCCGCTTGGCAACCCATCCGGGTTGAATTTCGCTCGGATGACGGAATCGCCCTTGAATTAAAGCTAAGGGTGTTTCTCCCATTGTAATCACATCTCCGGGTTGAGAATGGGGGAGAATGTATCGTTTGACGATCTCAACGGGGTCATCGAGGTGGGTCAGGAGATGAGTGCGAATGGGATAGACGGTGGCTAATTCTGTCTGGCGGGGAGTTGAGGGAATTTGAGGATCGGGATATTGTAAAGGAATGACTACATGGCGAGTTTTGGGAATCCGTCCGTCTGGGCCATAGGTGGTGTAGTGAATTTTGACCCAAGCGGACTGGAGGCTGTCGAGATTTTCGCCTTTAATTTCGATGGAAACTTTGATTTGAGTGGGTTTGCGTTTGACAATGTAGGCAAACCAATAGTTATCGACTCTTGCAGGGGCATCCGGGTGCATCGGAATAATCCGAGGCGTGAGTTCAATATTGTCTAAACTGCCTTCACTCAGGAGTTGGACTTCGGCTTCGATTTCAGGGACCATGATTTCAAATCCCTGAGTGCGGTTGCGAAACTCCATTTGACCAATCAGCAGGTAATGATCGGGTTGAGAGATGGCTAAATCCCACTCACCGGATGTGAGTTCTAGGTCATTTCCAGGCATTCGACGATATCGTAGCTCGATGGCTAATCCCCCGATGGCGACAATTGCCAGTAACGTTACAATGACTATCAGTAAACTTGCCATAACTCCTCCTGCCCAATTTAACTCCACTTATTTTAGTGGATTCGTTAACCTGCCTCTCAAATCCAGATACTTACCACAGGTTTGTCACTTTGTCTATATCGTTGATCGGCATTAAATAACTTTAAATTAAGCAAATCTATAAATTTATTATTAAATTTTATCGAGTTGCCCACTTACCCACAAAAAAATGGGCAGAAGAAAAGGATTACAACCAAGTCAAATCAAGCAAAAAGCTTCACTTGGCATCGACTTCTGCTGCACAGCCAGAGCAAAGGGATGATCATCGGATTAATTTAATTTTGTTAAAGATTTGTAAACTATTAAAGAACGGTATTAAAATTTTACAGTCTTTTGAGGAGTTCCATGAAGCAACTTATAATTGCTGAACGTTTTTTTCTAGCAGTCCACGTCATCTCAACTCTATTTGGCTTGGCCGGACTGTTAATCGTTTTGCCCAATCCCCAAATCATTGCGAACTTACCCTCTTTCGGACAGGCGGCTTTTGGGTGGTGCAATTGCGGTTGGTCTTTACGCTTACCGTACTCTCGGATGGTGGGCGACAGCAACATTTATGATCCCGGCTGTATTCTTATCCTTGGGTAGTGAATTACTCGGCACCAGCACCGGATTTCCCTTTGGTCACTATCAATATCTCAGTGGTTTAGGTTACAAGATTGGCGGCTTAGTTCCATTTACCATTCCCCTGTCTTGGTTTTACATGGGACTAACGTGTTATCTGTTAGCCCGTGCAGGTTTAAAAGTGATTGTGGGTTCAAGTTGGTTCCGTCACTGGGCCGCTTTAGCAATGGCGGCTATCTTATTAACCGCTTGGGATTTAGTTCTTGATCCAGCAATGAGTCAAGCTCCTGTAAAATTTTGGGAGTTCCAAGAAGTCGGTGAATTTTTTGGGATGCCTTATCGTAACCTCTTGGGATGGATGGGAACGGCTGCACTATTTATGAGTGTTGGTGCTTTCTTGTGGAGACGAGTGCCTGTGGTATTATCTCGTCATCAATTGACTTTGCCTGTAATTGTCTATTTGACGAACTTCTTTTTCGGAGCCACAATTACAGTTGTTTCCCTCGATGCACGCTTCTTGTTCCCGGTCAGTCTGAGTGTAGCATTGGGCGTGATCCCTGTATTTGTCTTTTGGTGGAGCGCTAAACCCACATTAGCAACGGTTGAAGATTTGCAAAACACTCAAGCTTCTGTAGATTTGCCTCACTCAGAAGTTCCTCGTACTCCGGCTGAGATTTTAGCAAAATAGACCTTTATACCCGCTAGGGTTGATTCTATTTAGGGGACATGGAACGAATCAATCGTCCCTATCTCGATAGCGAAGCGGGACACAAAGCGAGTCGTTAGACATCAGCCTGTCCCCTCTTTAGAATGCGCGTATGTTGCGAACTTTCTCTTTGACCCACTCACTCGCTTGGGCTGGAAATTGCCTCTGTAGGTGGTGAGTCCAGTGTGGGGATTTCCTCCATGAGCGACTGCTGAAAGGGTTCCCCGAAAGTGACGTGACGACCGCGAAGCCATACTCAAAGAGTACCCGAAGGAGTTCTGACCAACAGCTCGGAGTTTGCGCGACAGCAGCCGATGTTAGATCCGCTTCGACTGCACCGCTTGTATGCTAAATTTGCAAGCATCTTCAGCCTCGTTAACGGACGCAATCAATTTTCAATGACCAATTACTTCTTGCCAGTCTGGATCTGTGCTTTAATTTTGCTGATCTTGATTGTACAAATTCCGGCTACCGCGATTGTTCTTTCTCGTCTATTCAAGGCTCTCAACCGTCATTTTCCACTGCAACCTCATCTGCCCACTCCTGATTTATTGGGAACGGTGAGTGTTGTGGTTCCGACTTTAAACGAAGCTGCACGAATTTCTCCCTGTCTATCAGGGTTGAGTCGGCAAAGCTATGAAGTGCGGGAAATTTTGGTGGTTGATAGTCATTCAACCGATGGCACGGGCGAAATGGTGCAAACGACTGCTCAACGCGATCCTCGATTTCGCCTGATCACTGATGATCCATTACCGGCAGATTGGGTTGGACGGCCTTGGGCTTTACATACGGGTTTTCTGCACAGTTCCCCGAAAAGTGAGTGGGTGTTGGGGGTGGATGCAGATACTCAACCCAGTCCGGCTTTAGCTGCAACTCTGGTGAAAACGGCGATCGCACAAGGCTATGATTTGATTTCTCTGTCTTGTCGGTTTATTTTAAAATATCCGGGAGAATTGTGGTTACAGCCTGCACTGTTGATCACATTGATTTATCGCTTTGGGCCTCCAGATACTTACCCTACCAGTCCAGAACGAGTGATGGCAAATGGTCAATGTTTTCTGTGTCGGCGTTCGGTTCTCGAAGCGATCAATGGCTATACCAGTGCCAACGGTTCTTTTTGTGATGTGACTTTAGCTCGTCATGTCGCCGCTAGAGGGTTTAAGGTTGGGTTTCTCGATGGGGCTAATTTACTGAAAGTACGAATGTACGATGGTTTCCGCGATACCTGGGAAGGATGGGGGCGATCGCTCGATCTCAAAGATGCTTCTTCGGTAGCGCAACTGTGGGGAGATTTAGGGTTATTATTAGCCGTTCAGGGTTTACCTTTACCGATTTTGGTGTTGAGTCTGGGATGTTGGAGATTTTTGCCTTTATCTAATCCTTTTGTGTTGATCTTGCTGGGTTTAAATTTATTTTGGCTAACGGTTCGGTTTGCTTTATGTGGTGCGATCACTTCAGCTTACGATTTGTCTGTTGCTAAGGGAAAATGGATATTTTGGTTGTCTCCGTTGGCTGATCCGTTAGCAGTGGTGCGGTTGTTTATCTCTGCCAGTCGCAAGCCGACTCAATGGCGAGGACGAATTTATCCGTAAACAGTAGGAGCCATTGAGCAATTTTCCTAAGCCGTGAACTTTTAGGTTTAGGCTCTGCTGACCTGCTAATACAGTGCCAGCCTTCTTTCAATATTAAAGGTAAAATAGTGAGATGCCTAACAAAAAAAAGCGACTCTTGTCTGAGTGAGCAGTTGCACTCATCGAGGCAGAGACGTAATATTTCCTTAAAGAATAACACCTTAAGAATGGCTTAAAGTGATCTATATGTCACATTCTGCGGGTGAATCGCTCGGTATTGTAAGGGAGAAATTTATCAATGTATAGTCCTAGTGGATCTGGTGTAGCAACGAAGACAGGGGCAAATAGTCGTGTCTTCGTGTTTGAAGTGGAGGGAATGCGTCAAGGGAGTGATTCCGATCAGCTTGGTTATCCAATTCGTCGTAGTGGCAGAGTATCTATTACCGTGCCTTATGAACGGATGAATCAGGAAATGCGTCGCATTTCTCGCTTGGGGGGTCGAATTGTTAATATTCGTCCCTGTAATGGCAATCCCTCAGCAGAAAGCAGTGCTACATCAGGAAATGGACTACAAAGTCAACAGTCTGGAGAACAGAAGAAGCCCATGACGCAAGCTAAAGCTCATACTGACGTTCCTATCAATATCTACAAGCCTAAGAATCCCTTTACTGGCAAATGTCTGTCTAGTAAAGAATTAGTTCAAGAGGGTGGAGAAGGTACTGTTCGTCACCTCACTTTTGACCTTTCTGGTGGCGATTTACGTTACCTTGAAGGTCAAAGTATTGGGATTATCCCTCCAGGCACAGATGCGAATGGCAAACCTCATAAGCTGAGGCTTTATTCCATTGCTTCAACTCGCCACGGCGATAATCTTGACGATAAAACTGTGTCTTTGTGTGTACGCCAACTCGAATATAAGCATCCTGAAACGGGTGAAACGGTCTATGGAGTTTGCTCTTCGTTCCTCTGCAACATCAAAGAAGGAGACGATGTAAACATTACCGGGCCTGTTGGTAAGGAAATGTTGTTACCGGAGGATGAAGATGCCACAATCATTATGATGGCAACAGGAACAGGAATTGCTCCTTTCCGCGCTTTCATCTGGCGGATGTTTAAGGAAAGAGAACAAAACCCTGATTATCAGTT
>CAZNCM010000171.1:7870-12045 GCA_964571155.1 uncultured Lyngbya sp.
CACTCCCAACATTCTCTACAAAGAAGAGCTTGAAGAGTTACAACGTCAATTTCCTGACAATTTCCGCGTCACTTATGCCATTAGTCGTGAACAAAAGAATAAAGACGGTGGCAAAATGTATATTCAGCACCGGATTCAAGAAAATGCTGATGAGCTGTGGCAGTTGAATCAAAAATCCAACACTCATACCTACATTTGTGGTTTGAAAGGGATGGAAGGTGGAATTGACGAAGGAATGTCCGCCGCCGCAGGTAAGTTTGGTGTTGACTGGAGTGATTTCCAGAAGCAACTGAAGAAAGAACACCGTTGGCACGTTGAAACCTACTAATTGTTAAGCTTAGAAGGTTTTAACTGCATTAAGATTCTAGTGAGTTAATAAGATTGGGGGTGAGGGTTTTATTGATAGCCTTCACCCTTTAATTTATGAGTTTTTAGAGACAGTGACAGCGAATAATGAGAAAATGAGTTTTGATTCAAAGATGTGTCAAATATTCTCCTTCCTGTTGATCTGATCAAACAGTAATTCGGGGTGCATCTCTTTCAACTAATAATCGTTCAAGTTAAAATATTTCCCTAATTACATAAATCTCTTTGAATTAACTCCACTTCTTGTTTCAAACCGTTGACATGAATTAACCCCACATATCCAGCGAAACTAGCTACATCTTGATGATCAAAAATATAAATATTGGGAACTCCTACTGGATTTTTTGTCAGTAGAAGATATCCGCTTTCATCTTTAAAGTAACTTTTTATAATCGTTTTATCTAGATTTAATTTATAACTGAATATCATTCTATCTTCTGTAAAACCTGGAATTTGTTTTAATCGCTGAATCGCTTGTTGTCTAAAATTAGTTTGACTAAAAGATATATTTTCAGAGTTTTCTAGAATATGATTAACAATTAAACCTGTAACTTTATCACTATTCCAGTAGTAAGTATGGGCATTAATTGATCCTGCTGCTACTTGTGCATAACTAACAATATTCATAATATCTTGATGATGAGTGGGTTGACTTTTCATAAATTCAGAAAACTGACGGAGTGTAGCTTCAAAAGGGTTCGCGTCTTCTTGAATATATTCTTCACTAAAAGAGAGACTTGATAAACTGTTATCATCTAAAACTGGATGAATCGGATAAGCAATAATATCAGACGCATGAATTATATTTAACCATTTGAGTTTTTGACTAGAATATTGTTTCGCTAACCGATTCACCTGCTGCGGTTTAACTTCTAACATAATATTAAAGAGAGAAATGGGAGATCCCATCGTTGTGATACTTTTAATATTTATTTTTTGATCAGGTACAACTGCTGAATTTTGAGTCAAAATGTCCCGAATTTTAAATGCTGGATCATGGGTCTCAAATTTATCTGAAAATAAAATATCCCATAAAATAACAGTTCCTAAAGAGTGAGTAATGATGTGTAACTCAGTTTCTTGGGGGTTTTTATGAATAAAATCAATGAGTTGATCGGCAATAATTTTTCTCATTCTTGCCCCTCGTTCTGAACTTAAATAGGTAAAAGCGTCTCCAACAAACTGAGAAAAATATCCTTTTCTAAACGCTTGGTGTTTAAGAGGATCTTGGGCATTATCAATTTTATTCCAGATGATCTCTAGTTCTCGATAAACATTTCCCCAAAAACTAGAGTGAAATAGAGGAATTTTTTCTTGACGTTGACGAAACTCTCGTTGTAATAAGTCTTGTAATGAGTGAGCATATTGAGAATTTCGTTCTGCTACGCCATGAATAAAAAAGATTAACATACACTTATCAAAATAGAGTAAAGTGGTGTTTATAGTTATTCTAATCTAAATAGAACTCGATCTAATTTTGTCGGTTCTTGCTAGAATAAGATTACACCAAAATTGGAGGTGAGCAACTCCGATGCTAAAAAATATAACAAAAACTTATCGCTTTGAGGACTATCTAAACTATCAAGATAATAGCGATTTAAAATATGAATTGTTTCAACGGAGAATTAATTCCGATGCCGCCTGCAAGTGGATTAAACGCTGAAATTGTATGTTTGATTTATGATCTATTAAAAGCAGAAATTCAACTTCGGAATTAAAATTAACCGTTGAACAAATTTTTGAATAAAAAAAGGGCTGTGAAGTTCACAACCCTGATGGTGTATCGCAAATTGTCGGCGATGTCGCTTAACCTTGAAGTGCTTCTGCGCCCCCAACAACTTCCAAAATTTCTTGAGTAATTGCAGCTTGTCGAGCTTTGTTGTAGGATAACGTCAAGCTTTTCATCAACTCTCCGGCGTTCTCACTCGCATTACTCATCGCTGTCATCCGGGCGGCTAATTCACTTGCTGTTGATTCTTGCCACGCCCGTAACAGTTGGTTGGTTAAATAAAGCGGCAACAAAGCATCCAGAATCTGCACTGGATCTTGTTCAAAGATCATATCACGGGGGATCATTGTTGGGGTAAATGCTACTTTTTCACGAGTAACATCAAGTTGACCCCCGCTTGTGGTGAGTCGGAAGACTTCATCATCTTTAACTTCCAAACCTTGAAAATTGAGGGGAAGAAGGGTTTGAACCACAGGTTTAGAACTAATCAACGACACAAACTTCGTGTAAATTAATTCTACCCGATCCACTTCTCCTGATAAAAATAATGAGAGAACTTCTTCGGCTGCATCCGCAACTTTATCGCCAGGAGGGGTTTTTTCAGGGTTTTCAGCCGTTCTTTGAATTGGGACATTCCGGCGTTGAAAATACTGAATCGCTTTCCGTCCAACCAGGATATAAGTATAATCAATCCCTTCTGCGGTCAATTCTTTAGCGCGACTTTCCGCCCGTTTAATAATATTGCTGTTGTAAGTACCGCACAAACCCCGATTACCGGAAATCACAAGTAATCCGACTTTTTTGACTTCCCGTTGTTCGAGTAGAGGAGAATCAACATTTTCAAATTGTAGACGGGATTGTAGGGCATAAAGAATCCCGGCTAATTTATCGGCAAAAGGACGAGTTGCTAAGACTTGTTCTTGAGCGCGACGAACTTTAGCAGAGGCAACTAAACGCATCGCCTCGGTAATTTTTTTTGTATTTTTGACTGAAGCAATGCGATCGCGAATCGCTTTTAAGTTTGACATAATGGGGTCAGTTATCAGTTATTTGTTAACAGTGACCAGTGAAATTTGATCAAAGCTAAATGCCCGATTTCTCACTGGTCACAAAACCTGACTAGGCAGAAACGAGGAAGGTTTGCTTAAATTCGTTAATTCCTTCTTTGAGGAGATTTTCTGCTTCTTCAGTTAGGACTTTTTCGGTTTGGATGATTTCGCCATACTTGGGCTTGCTGTTTTTCAGGTAATCCCGTAATCCCGCAGCAAAAGGAACCACTTTTTCTACCGGAATTTCATCCAGATAGCCGTTAATCCCTGTGTAAATAATCGCCACCTGTTCAAACAATTGCAGAGGCGAGTTTTGGGGTTGTTTCAGGAGTTCGCGTAGGCGTTCACCGCGAGACAACTGTTTACGGGTCGCTTCATCCAAGTCAGAAGCAAACTGAGAAAAGGCAGCCAACTCAGCATACTGAGCTAACTCTAGCTTCACCTTACCTGCAACCTTTTTAATGGCTTTGGTTTGAGCCGCAGAACCCACACGGGATACAGAAATCCCCGCGTTTACCGCCGGACGCAAACCGGAGTTGAACAAGTCAGCCGACAGGAAGATCTGACCATCTGTAATCGAAATAACGTTTGTGGGGATGTAAGCCGAAACGTCACTGGCTTGGGTTTCAATAATCGGTAGGGCTGTCATACTGCCGCCACCGAGTTCATCATTCAACTTCGCCGCCCGTTCTAACAGACGAGAGTGAAGATAGAAAACATCTCCAGGATAAGCTTCCCGACCGGGAGGACGACGCAGCAGTAGCGACATTTGACGGTAGGCTTGGGCTTGCTTGGACAAGTCATCATAGATGACGAGAGTTGCCTTACCCTTATACATGAAGTATTCGGCGATGGAAGCTCCCGCATAAGGAGCGAGGTATTGTAATGTTGCAGGTTCACTGGCGCTGGCAGCTACGATTACGGTGTAGTCCATCGCGCCCTTTTCTGCCAGGGTTCCGGCGACCTGAGCAACGGTAGAGGCTTTTTGACCTACTGCCACGTAGACGCAAATCACATCTTCGCTCTTTTGA
>CAZNCM010000172.1:0-9735 GCA_964571155.1 uncultured Lyngbya sp.
TTTATGGTGATGCTGACCCCGAAACTTATGTTTTGCAGAAAAAGCGTCATTCTTTTGAATTCTTACGCACAATTGCTCATTTACGAGCGCGTACTAATACTTATGGTGCCGTTTTTCGGGTCAGAAATGCTTGTTCTGCGGCGATTCATCAGTTTTTTCAAGAACGGGGTTTTTTATGGATTCATACTCCTATTATTACCGCGAGTGACTGTGAAGGTGCCGGGGAAATGTTTGGGGTGACAAATTTAGACTTTAAAAATTTACCGTTAACTGAATCTCAGGAAGTTGATTTTAGTCAAGACTTCTTTGGAAAACCCACTTTTTTAACCGTTAGTGGTCAGTTACAAGCGGAAATTATGGCGCTGGCGTTTGGAAATGTTTACACGTTTGGGCCGACTTTTCGCGCCGAAAATTCTAACACGTCTCGCCATTTAGCCGAATTCTGGATGATTGAACCGGAAATGGCATTTTGTGATTTAGAAGGCAATATGGACTTGGCTGAAGATTTCTTGAAATACATCTTTAAGTTTGTCTTAGAAAAATGCCCGGAAGATATGGAGTTTTTTAACAAGCGAATTGATAAAACGGTTTTAGAGACGGCTGATAATATTATCAACAATCAGTTTGAACGTCTCACCTACACAGAAGCTATAAAACTCCTGGAAAAAGCGGATAAAAAGTTTGAATTTCCAGTTAGTTGGGGTTTGGATTTGCAGTCCGAACATGAACGCTATCTCGCCGAAGACTTGTTTAAAAAGCCTGTCATTGTGACCGATTATCCCAAAGATATCAAAGCATTTTATATGCGGTTAGGTGATGACGGAAAAACCGTTCGGGCGATGGATGTATTAGCCCCTAAAATTGGCGAAATTATTGGCGGTTCTCAACGGGAAGAACGCTTAGATGTTCTCGAAAGTCGCATGAAAGAAATGGATGTAAACTCTGAGGAACTTTGGTGGTATTTGGAGTTAAGAAAATACGGCACCGTTCCTCATGCGGGATTTGGCTTAGGTTTTGAACGAGTGGTTCAGTTTATGACGGGAATGGGTAATATTCGAGATGTGATTCCTTTCCCCAGAGCGCCATTAAGTATTGATTTTTAAACGATTTTTACTCCTTAACTCTTTTCTCAACAGTGCGGGCATCTTGCCCGCTTAATAATGAAAGTTCATTAAAAATTGACTTGACTTTTTGTAGTCTGAATTATAGCGCTACGCGCTAGGCAAAAGGCAAAAGGCGCTCTTGCAAAAGGCAAAAGATGAAGCACTGCCTCAACTTTTCGCTTTTACCAATGTCCTAACCTTTTTGAGTAGCGCTATAATCCCAATTTTAATCGTAATTTTCCTTAAAAAACTGAATTTTAAATTAATGTTTAGACTGTTGTTTGTACAAGTGCTGAAAATTCAATAATCCATAAATTGACATCCCTAAAAAAACAATATATAATCCACTGGTAAGGTATAATCCTTGGGAAGCATACAAAGGAATATAAATCAGATCAACGCCAATCCATAAATACCAACTCTCCACATAACGTTCCATTAAATAAAGTTGAGCAATTGCACTGCCGACTGTGGTAATAGCATCCCAAAAAGGAGCTGCTCCTTTCACCGCAATTAGAAAAGTTTGTAATCCCCATACGCTCGGAATAAAGCTGATTAGACTTAATTTTAGTTGAGATTTGGGTAAATGACTAACCGATTTTTCTGTATTATTTTTACCTCCTTTTAACCAAACCGAAATCCCCTTAATACTGGTAAAAAAATAAAAAACTTGTATAGCAGTTTCAGCATAAAGTTCAACTTGATAAAATACGATAGCATAGGCGACAACTCCCACTAACCCCACCCACCATCCTAAAGGATTATTTCTAGCGAGTAAGCCCACACTCCAGGCTGAAGTCACAACTGCAAAAACTTCTAAAAAACTGAGTTTTACTGCAAAAAATAATAGCCAAGGTATTAGCACAATTAAAAAGCTGATGATTACAGCCAGGACTAAAATTATCCTACTTTTATTCATTTTATTTCCAAAATAGTGAGATAAAACTAGGGTTTAATACTGAGCGAATTGCCTAAATAACTTGCGACTATTCTTACTGATTTAACCCAGAGTTTAAATCATTATAGTATGAACTAAAAAAATATTCTCCACAAAGCCAAATCATTGTACAATAATAAAAACTGATCCTCAAACTCAATCATTATTATTACTGATTCTGAATTATGGTTTCTGAATTCAACTTTTTTCAAAACTGGTATCCCCTCTCCCCCGTCGAAGATCTCAATCCCGAATACCCAACCCCAGTTACGCTGTTAGGAATAAATCTAGTCATTTGGAAGCCCAAATCTAGTCCAACTTATCAAGTCTTTCTTGATGAATGTCCCCATCGTTTAGCCCCATTAAGCGAAGGTAGAGTTGATGAAAAAACCGGAAATTTAATGTGTAGTTATCACGGTTGGGAATTTGATAAAAACGGGATTTGTACTAATATTCCCCAGGCGGAAAAACCGCAGATTGTTAGTAAAAATAAAGATAATTTTTGTGCAATTCAATTCCCAACTCAAGAAGCAAATGGTCTGCTTTGGGTTTGGGCTGATCCCAATTCTAGTGAACAAGCTGCAAAGACTCCGTTACCGTTATCGCCTCAAATTGATGCCAGTAAAGGTTTTGTTTGGTCGTCTTTTGTGCGGGATTTAGAGTATGATTGGCAAACATTAGTTGAAAATGTTGCTGACCCGAGTCACGTTCCTTTTGCTCATCATGGAGTTCAGGGAAATCGGGAAAAAGGAAGCCCTATTCATTTTAAAATTATTGAGTCTAATCTGAATTTAATTGAAGCCAAGTATCAAGGATTTTTTAATACAAAAATAACCTTTGAACCGCCCTGTCGTTTAGAATATGAAATAGAATTCGGAACCGATGGTAAACAAGTGGGTTTGGTGACGTATTGTCTTCCGGTGTCTCCCGGAAAATCCAGAATTGTTGCTCAATTTACCCGCAATTTTGCCCAAAGATTGAATAAAATTATTCCCCGGTGGTGGGAACACGTTAAAACTCGGAATTTAGTTTTAGATGGGGATATGATATTTTTACACCAACAGGAACGTTTGCTTCAACAAAAGCAGAAAACCGAAAGTTGGAAAACCGCCTATAAACTTCCCACAGAAGCGGATCGTTTAGTGATCGAATTTCGGAAATGGTTCGATCAATATAGTCACGGAAAATTACCTTGGAAGTTGGAAACTTCTGAGACGGAAGCCTTACCCATGACTAAAAACCGATCAGAAATTCTAGATCGCTACCAACAACATACTCAACATTGTAGTAGTTGCCGGGGAGCCTTAAAAGCGATTAAACGCTGGCAACTGGGCTTACTCATTTATTTTATTGTCGCGATTTCTACGGCTGCGATTTTACCCGATTTTTGGCGTTTAAGAGTAGGTTTACCATTCGTATTAACCGCCTTAACAGGTTTAGGAATTTACGCTTGGCTGAAGTATAGATTAGAACCGAAATTTTACTTTGTTGACTACGTTCATGCTGAGAAAAAATAATTCTAACTCTCGAAAATTTTAGCTTCAACTTTGGAGATTTTATTCGTTCAAAACTTGGTATTGCTAACCTTGAAATTTATCCAAAATCTTGATAAAAATTTCCTGAGAGATGAGCAACTCAAATCGGGTATCAGAGAACCCAAAAATATTCAACCCCGCAGTTCTATCTAAAATCAGTATTTTCCCTGGGTTTTAGGCTTGTAAGTCTAAAAAATTCTCTCTATCATTAAATTAAGAGCTATCAGCCTCTTTGATCCCTATTCCCAGGCTTTACATGGATATTCAACTTATCAATATCGGTTTTGGCAATATAGTCTCAGCCAACCGAGTGATTGCCATTGTTAGTCCTGAATCTGCTCCGATCAAGCGTATCATTACAGATGCACGGGATCGAGGACAATTAATTGATGCTACCTATGGCCGTCGAACTCGGGCGGTGATTATTACTGATTCTAGTCATATTATCCTTTCTGCTATCCAGCCGGAAACAGTTGCTCATCGGTTTGTGGTCAATAGAGAAGATTCTAGTGTGTGAAATTGATCCTGGGATTAAGCTGGGGTATAAATTGATGATTATGCTTGAGTAGCATCGTGTAATAATATCAAAATATTTTCAAGGTTCATCCCTTGAACCCGAGGCACGTTTAGTAAACAGACAGAAAATGGTATGGTTTCTCAAGGCAAATTAATTGTAATTACTGGACCGAGTGGCGTAGGAAAGGGGACTCTAGTCCGCCAACTTTTGCAACGTCATCGCGAACTTCGTTTATCTGTTTCTGTTACCACTCGTTCCCCCCGTCCGGGTGAAGTTGAGGGCAAAGATTACTATTTTGTTGATCGCAAGCGGTTTGAACAAATGGTGGAAAATGGAGAGTTACTAGAGTGGGCAGAATTTGCTGGAAATTATTATGGGACTCCTCTACTTCCAGTTCAACAACGCATTGAAGCCGGAGAGTCGATTTTATTAGAAATTGAGTTGGTGGGGGCTAGACAAATTCGAGAACGGTTTCCCCAAGCTCAACAAGTATTTATTCGACCCCCTTCAATGCTAGAATTAGAACGTCGGCTCAGAAGTCGCGGTCAAGACTCAGAAGAAGCGATCGCCCGTCGTTTAAAACGATCTATCGAAGAAATGAATGCCGCCAATGAATTTGATTTTCAACTGGTCAATGATGACTTAGATGATGCCATAAAACAGCTTGAAAATGTTTTGTTTGCAGTCGTTTAAAGGGCTGGATTGGGTTGAGTCTCTTGGATGTTGTCTTTCCCCAAAAGACTTGAATAATCAATCAATGATAGAGTTCAATTTGACTTTCTCATCCAGATGAACCGGGGGACAACCCCAGCAGTGTCCTATCGCGTCTTGTGTACATCCCAAAAACCTGGTTTCTACTGAGAAGCCTGGTTTTTAAAGATTAGAGATAGATTGACTGATTGGGCAACAAAAATATTATCAAAAAAATATCGAATCTCCGAAAAAAAGCAGGGAAATTTCAGAAACTTATATAGAACACCATCAGAAAGTCTATCTAACCCTCGAACTTCGGTTTTAGGAGTTGCAGACGCAGCCATTCTTTTTTATCCTCAATCTCAATATCAAACCGTTATGGTCAGTAGTGAACCAACGTTTCAATTTAACTCTAGGGTCTTCAAATCACATAGGAAAACATTTGCCTCTGATAATGTTACCAAAGGTCACAGAATTTCTGGCAAATTGGCAACTACTTATCGGATAATTTTCTAGACTTAAACTATCAAGTGTTACGCCCATTTTCTAGGCAAAATAAACATTACTTCATAACCAGAGAGTATTGAATTATGCTCCAAGCCTCTAACAATAGTGTGGTCACATTTTCTCCCGTACCCGGATCTCCCTTTGAAATTAGCCCTTTCAATGATTCTTTTAGTTTTGCCGATTTTAACAATGATGGTTCGGTAGACAAAGCCGTTGTTCAGACTATTCAGACAAGCTTTGATGGAATATCGTTTACGAACACAACAAATGTCTCCGTATTTTTAGGAGATGAGTTAGGAGAATTCTCATCGAATCCCAGCTTTACAACTCAGTTAGAAGGGTTTGGACAAACTATCAAAACTGGGAACTTTGACGGAGATGGTAATCTAGATTTAGCCGTTCAGACGAATGTATTTAACTCGGATTCTAATACTTCTGCCAATCAGAATACACTCACATTGTTATTAGGAAATGGGGACGGAGTTTTTAACTTAGATCAAGAAGTTCCTCTCGGAGAAGATGCTAGCAACGTTACGGTTGCTGATGTAAATAATGATGGCTTAAGCGATCTGCAAATCCAAGAATTTCCCGTCTTTCCTCTCTTACCTTTCCCAGAGATAGACCCTCCGGGCGAACCGATTTCAGGCGATGATCCTTTACCTGTAGAACCAATTCCTTCTGAACCGCCACTTTTTCCTCCCTTTCCAGAAAGTAGCACTGTTGAAGTGTTATTGAGGGATGAGAATGGCTTTAATCCCGCACCCGGATCTCCCTTTGAAATTGACAATTTCAATCCGATTAGTTTCGGAGATTTCAATAACGATGGTTCGCTAGACAAAGCCATTATTGAGACAATCTTTGATCAAACCTCATTGACTGACACAACAAACGTCTCGGTATTTTTAGGAAATCAGTCCGGAGAATTCTCATCGGATGCCAGCTTTAAAACTCAGTTTGATGGGTTTACTAATACTATCCAAACTGGAAACTTTGACGGAGATGGTAATCTCGACTTAGCCGTTCAAACCACTGTATTTAACTTGGATAACTCTATTTATAGTAGTCAGAGTACACTCTCATTACTATTAGGAAATGGAGAAGGAGATTTTAGCTTAGATCAAGGTGTTGATCTCGGAGATAATTCAGTATTTACTACAATTACTGATGCAAACAACGATGGGTTAGAAGATCTCGAAATCTCCACCTCTTCTTTCAACGCCAATGTTGATATTTTGTTCGGAGACGAACAAGGAAATTTTGTCCCAGGTACGGAGATTGAACTGCAAGATTCCAGTCCGGTTGCCGCCGGAGATCTCAATAGCGATGGCATACCCGATCTTGTCGTTTTTAATAGTTTTCCTGAAAATCGCAGCATCCAAATATTCTCAGGTAATGAGGATGGAGAATTTGAAGAAAGTAGCAGTGTTCCTCTCAATGAAGACTTTCAATTTATCAATGAGATTGATGTTGTCGATCTCAATGGCGATAGTAGTCTTGATATCGTTATAAAGGAAGATAATCCCCCTTATTTTCCTGGGAGTAATTCTATCAACCGTTCTTCGGTACTGTTAGGAAATGGAACCGGAGAATTTAACTCACCTAGCACTCCAATTGAAGTCTTATCTGGAAAAGCATCAACAATTGGTGACTTTAATGGAGACGGTAATTTTGACCTCGTAACTGAGCGAAATTCCTACAATTCTTACAGTGCTGATCTTCAAACTTCAGTGCTGTTTGGAACGGGTGAAGGCGAATTTAGTGGAAGTCGTGATGTTGATGTCGAAAATCCCAAATTCTTCGCATCGGCAGATATTGATGGTGATGGAAATCTTGATCTGTTAGCTGTCACCAGTGAAGCCGATCCCAATGGTTTCTTCTTGTTTCAAGATAGCCTGGAAGTCTTTTTAGGAGATGGAACGGGGAATTTAGAATTTCAACAAACCATCGCCTTAAATGAATCAGTTAGTGAGCTAATTGTAGGCGATTTCAACGGTGATGGTCAGTTCGATGCTGCACTCAATTCCTATAATTCTTCTGGATTTTCTCCGAATAATCAGATTACCGTGTTACTGGGAGATGAACAAGGGAATTTGAATCCCGCCGAGAACTCTCCATTCCAACGAAATGGTTTTGGTTCTTTCACCTTGGCTGATTTCAACGGAGACGGTAATCTAGACTTGGCGCAGCCTAATTCTTCTTTGGTTCAAGAAGTCTCGGTATTGCTTAATCAAGGAGACAACAGCGATGATAATAATAATGATGATGATGATGATAATAATGATGATGTATTAATCGGAACTAGCGGAGATGATTCCCTAGTTGGAAGCACAGAAAATGATGTTATCGAAGGTTTAGAGGGTGACGACTTTCTGTCGGGTGACTTGGGTAACGACCTAATCTCCGGAGGTGACGGTGCAGATCTCATCCGAGGGGACTTAAATGATCGTTCTCCTGGCGGTTCAGACGGCGGTAATGATACGCTAATTGGGGGTACGGGTAATGATCAAGTTAGTGGTAAAGGCGGTGATGACGAACTCTTCGGCGGTGAAGGAGAGGATCAACTTTTTGGTGATGATGGCGATGATCTATTGCGAGGCGGTTTGGGCAATGATACCCTGACTGGGGATGATTCATCTGGCGGTGAAGGAATGGATACGTTTGTCCTCGCCGAAGGTGAAGGAATTGATACGATTGTTGACTTTCAACTGGGGATAGATTTGATTGGTTTAGCGGAGGAAATTACCGCAGACCAACTGTCTATTACTGCGAATGGAAACAATACAGAGATTGGTCTATCTGGCGAAACACTCGCTATTCTCAATGGGGTAGAAACTCCTGATTTCATCGCTCTTGATCCATTCATTCAACTCTAGAAGACTACTTATAGGGGCGTTCATCTCGAACGTCTCTCATCTGCTAATAAGCTGCAATTAAAATAGTCTATGCTTTTAATGATGGAATCAAAGACTCACTCAAAACAGCCGCCATCTTCCCCACCCCAAATTACCGCTTCTTCCCATTTCACGGACGGGTTGCAAGAGAAGCAAATTAGTTTGGCTTTTACGACTTATCAAACCTCACGACTATTACTAATAGGTGTGAATCAAAATGGCGGAATATCAGGTTTTGAGCGATTATTTGACCGGGCGATGGGATTATATGCGACACCCGAACAACTCTACATGAGTTCAAAATATCAACTCTGGCAATTCAATAATGTTCTCAAACCCGGACAATTTTATAATGGTTACGATCATCTTTATATTCCGAGAATCGGCTACACAACTGGAGATTTAGATATCCATGATATTGCGATAGATAAAAGTAATCACATCATTTTTGTCAGTACGTTACTCAATTGTTTGGCAACGGTTAGTCTAGAAAATAGCTGTACGCCGCTTTGGAAACCGCCTTTTATTTCTAAAATTATCAATCAAGATTGTTGTCATCTCAATGGTTTGGCGATGGTAGACGGAGAACCGGGCTATGTAACGGCGGTGAGTCAGGTTGATTATGTTGATGGCTGGCGAGAACAAAGGCAAAATGGAGGGTGTGTGATTGATATTAAATCAAATGAAATCATTCTCACGGGCTTATCAATGCCTCATTCTCCCCGTTTTTATCAAGAAAAATTGTGGGTGTTGAATTCAGGTCGGGGTTATTTTGGTTATATTGATTTAGAGCGAGGGAATTTTGAACCCATTACATTTTGCCCTGGTTATTTACGGGGTTTAGCCTTTTGGGAAAATTGGGCAATTGTGGGATTATCAAAACCTAGAGAGGGAACTTTCTCGGGCTTAGAATTAGATGAGAACTTAGAGAAAAATCATGTTAAACCCTGTTGCGGTTTGATGGTGATTGATTTGCAAACGGGTAAAATTGTCGATTGGTTACGATTAGAAGGGATAATTACAGAATTGTACGATGTGCAGATATTATCGGGCGTTCGACAACCAATGGCTCTCGGATTTCAAACTGATGAAATTAGCCGTTTATTAACTTTAGATCCGATGGTTTCTCTGTATTAATTATCTTAAACTTTTCTATGAAATACAGAAAATAATGCTAGAGTAGGAAACAGGGGCTAGAGAAAAAATAGAGGCGTTTTTTACAACGTCTCTACAGTTGAGGGTATAATTTAACCCGAGTAATGATTAAAGAACAGGGGTGATATTCGTACCAACTTCTAGCTGTCCCGCATTCACACCGGGGAGGAAAGCAATTAAATCTTCATTGGCAACAATACCAACACCTGCTCCTAAATCTCCGAACGTAAAATCAACAAATCGAATTTCACTATTGCTACTATTAATATTAATTCGATCTTCTATTGGTGAAAAATCAGTAATCAAAGCAAAATCTGCATTCCCACCCCCGAGATAATAAGATTGAGAGTCATCTCCGATCACAAAAACATCAACCTCTGTTCCCCCACTCAATGTA
>CAZNCM010000172.1:9745-11986 GCA_964571155.1 uncultured Lyngbya sp.
CTCCCTGTCCAGGATTATCTGTAGTAATATCAACTCCAATTAATAAATCTTCACCTTTATCCCCAGAAACAATATCATTGCCTTGGCCCCCAAAGATGTTATCATTGTCTTGACCCCCAAAAAGACTATCATCTCCCGCACCGGCGGCTAATAAATCATTGCCTAAATTGCCAAAAATTTGATTAATGCCTTGTTGATCATTAATAAAATCGTTATCTCGGCCACCAAATAAAATATCATTCCCTTCATTTCCAGAAACAACATCTCTACCTTGATTTCCAATAACAGTATCATCTCCGAGATTAGCATTAATCGTATCTTGTCCTTCTAACCCAAAAATAAAATCATTTTCAACAGTACCAGAAAGATCATCGTTTTCTGGAGTTCCTAAAATTTCTGCCATACTCTAGAGGTAACTCAGTTTAAGTGGACTAACAATTTCAATACAAACTTGTTAAGTAAAGAAGTAATCATGATCCGTTCAGCTCAAGAATACTTCCTAATTGAACTCTGAAGCATTATACCATTTGAGGAATTAGTTACAAAACTTTTGAGGAATTGCTTTTTCACGAAGTTCTTGTAATTCTTCAGTTGGATTTTTAACCGAAAAAGCTTCAGCCAAAGCATCAGACCATAGCTGATTTTCTGCTAAGTAATTAAAACGGACAAGGGCAATCATTTCTTCAGAGGCATTTTGTTGTTCAAGTTCACGGTTGAGTTGTTCTAACGCCTGACTCACTTGTTGACGCTTTTCTCCGTCCATCACCGTAAATGTCACCTGGATTGCCGGAAAAGGGAAGTTATCCGTAACCGTCTCAAACAACATCAAATTATAAGTCTGACCGGGTTTTAGAGGATCTCCTGTATACTGTACTTGTCGATCATCTTCAGCGAGATCCTGACTCCAGATCAGCTCATCTTGATTATGGCGATAAAGTTCAACTCGCACTAATTGTCCTTGCCAAACAAATGTGGGACGATCATTCCACACTTCAATTCCAGTGACTTGATCGAAAGGCGTTAGGGGACAAAGTGGCCCACCTCGTGATCCCCCATCTCCCGACTGAGGAGGTTGATTATTAAAAAAGGACTCTCTCCAAGAAGTATCCGCATAACGCGATCCCCCATCACTCGACTGAGGAGGTAAGTTATTTTGAGACAACAACAGCCTCTCCTTTTCCAAAGCTTGTACAGGGCTAACCGTTGCAGTCATCGAGATCAGAACTTCCCCACTCAGAAACACAGTTAGCAGAACTGTCGATAACATCCCATAAAATTTAACCATAAGATTTCCTCTCTACAAAAGCAATAATAAGATATGTCCAAAAAGCGACTGTTGGTAAAAACCAAGGCAATAGTATGCTTCCAGTGATATAAAGTTGTAAACTTGCCCCGCCATACATTCCCGTTGCAGCGCCGATCAAAATCATTTGTTTCCACTGTTGGCGAGAAATTTGCCCAAGCATCAAAACAGTCCCCTTTCCCAACACAGCAGCGATCGCCACCATCCATAAATCAGGTATCGGAGTCACCAATCGCCGATTTAACCAATGATGTACCATATACGCATGAACTTCACCTCCTGGCAAAATCTGACGTAAATCGGGAGGATTTTGTTGAGATCGCCAATAAGCAAGAGCGCTCGGTACGGGATAATTATCCTCCCCCTCCGTCTCCACACCCGCTTCACCGTATCCACCGGGGGCGATCAAAATGACACATTGATCTAAGTCAATCAGTGACTCAATCTCAGAGGGTTGTTCGAGGAGTTGCCAAGCCGGAACGGTTTGATAAACTTGTTCGGGAGGAATCGAAAAATCAATAATCGGCTGTAACCACCATTGACGCAATAAATAAGCCCAATTCGTTAAGGGGTGTAATACCGCCTTCGGGGAAAAAACCTTTCCGTAGTCTTTTGTGGTGGTTTCGAGTAAATAAGCCCTCACCTGAGATAATAATTGGCTCGAAGCGTCGAGTTGGGGTTTGGGTATAGTCGTCGCGGTAGGTGCAGATTCATAATGAACCCAATATCCCAACGCGAGTAGATAAGACAAAGGTAAACGCTGTTGGGAATTCTCCTCGGGTAAAGGAACCAGACTCATATAGTGGGGAGGATAACCCAAAACCCGCAGATCCCCGTTAAAACTCCAGTTGGGATCGGCAATTTCCGGTAACACTTCAAACCAACTGTCTACAGAACGGTTTTTCGTGGCAAATATAAACCAAGTTCCTCGCTTTTCT
>CAZNCM010000173.1:0-11950 GCA_964571155.1 uncultured Lyngbya sp.
AATGTGTGGCAACCGGAAAAACGATTCCCGAAACAAAACAGCAAATTGAAGAAGCCATTCAGTTTCATTTAGAAGGATTAAAAATGGAAGGTTTACCCATCCCAGAACCAACAACGCTTTGTGATTATGTTGAATCTTTTTAGAAAAATTGAGTACAACGTTTTCAGAACATTTGTACTCACATAGAGAAAGTTTAGTATTGAGTTTAGAGGGCTAAATCTTCTTCTCCTTGGGTGACGGCTACGGTTGACTTTTGATAAAATAGTGCAATCCCAAAAGATAACGGCCCAACTCTACCAATGTACATTAAAATAATCACAGCGATTTTTCCCCATGCGGTTAAATCTCCACTAATTCCTCGGGATAAACCCACCGTTCCTAAAGCGGATGCGGCTTCAAAGATAACGTCTTCAAAGGCTTGATTTTGAAAGATTAACAACAAGCTTGACCCGCACAAAAAGGCAATAATATAAAAGACCCAGGCGGAAAAGGCGGTAAATAATCTTTCTTCGGGAATTCGTCTACCAAAAACACTAATAGAATTGTGACCCCGCAATGAACTCCACATTACCGCTAAAGCTGCAAATACTGATGTTGATTTTAAACCGCCTCCGGTTCCCGAAGGGGACGCTCCTACAATCATTAAAATTAGGGTTAAGAAAACTCCAATTCCAGTCAGAGTACCTATCGGATGAGTATTGAATCCTACGGTTGTTAAAGCGGTCATGGCTTGAAACCAAGCGGCGAGTAAATGTTCTCCTAAGGGTAAAGTTTGCAGGGATTCATCAAAGAAGAAAAGCAGTATAAAACCTACAATTAAAAACCAGGCTGTTACCGATAAAATAATCCGAGTTGTGAGAGTGGTGGGGCGATTTCGTTTTGTAAAAGCTTGCCAAATATCCGAGGCGACTAAAAAACCAATGGCTCCTAAAATACTGAGAATGCTAATGACTAAATTGATGCCTAAGTTATCCCTAAAGTCTTCTAAACTATTGGGAAAAATACTAAATCCTGCGGTACAAAATGCTGAGATCGAGTGAAACGTTGCCGCCCAGAATGGATTATCGACATTGGCTAATTTAAAGAAAATATAGAGGGAAATGATTCCGGCGATTTCTACCAATACAGTAAAGATGACGGTATGCTGAATAAATTCCTTGAGGTGAAATCCTTGGGGTAAAGAAAAAACGGTATTTCCAACTCGCTGACGCAGATAGGATAAAGAGTTTTTACTGGCAATTAATACAAACGAACCCAAGGTCATGTAACCCAACCCACCCACTTGAAAGCCTAACATAATTACCAACTCCCCAAAAAAGCTGTAAGCTTCGGGAGTGTTAACAGTAACTAACCCAGTTGTACTAACGGCTGAGGTGGCGATAAATAAATTATCAAGGGGAGAAATGGCTTCGGCTTCCCAACTAATCGGCAAACAAAGAAGTAGCCATGCAATCAAGATATACAATCCATAGCCAAACAAAAGTAATCGAACAGGGTTATAATGACCAAATCTATTCAATAACTTTTGAAGAGAGGATGGTTTCATAAAAAAATGGAATTTTCTAAATTAATTAGTATAGGTTTACAGCTTTTAATTCTCTAAAAACATCTGTCTAAAGATAGACTTCTGATCGGGAGGTTAAACCCGTTTATGTTCGGTATCCACAGGTAGATATTCAAGGCTTTTTTATCCCATCTTTTTCACAAAAAACAACAGTAAAACTTGATGAGTTGATCGATTTTGGAATTAATCATAAATAATCGGGAGATTTTCGGCAATTGATAGTGTAAAATAGATAAAGTTTGTCAAAGTTGAACGCTACCGTGTCAGAGTCTCCCTCTTTTCAGTCTGCATCTTCATCGAACTTACCGAAGCAACGATGGCATCTCGTTCCGCCTCAACCCGAAAAAGCGCAACAACTGGCGGAAGCGACCCAACTTTCTCCGCTTTTAGCACAAGTTTTGATTAACCGAGGGTTTGACACGGTTGAAGAAGCGGCTATTTTTTTAGATCCTGAAACTCAAGCTTTACCCGCACCCATTAATGAACTTCCCGACTTAGCAAAAAGTGTAGAATTTTTACATGATGCAATTCTTCAACACCAAAAAATCGCCATTTGTGGAGATTATGACGCCGATGGAATGACGAGTACCGCTTTATTAATGCGGGCGCTTTCTATGTTGGGTGCGGATGTCAGTTATGCCATTCCCAGTCGGATGAAAGAAGGTTATGGGATTAATAATCGCATTATTGAAGATTTTCATCAAGAGGGAATTGGCTTGGTTTTAACGGTAGATAATGGAATTTCTGCTTATGAACCGATTGCTAAAGCCCGAGAATTAGGCTTAACAGTCATCATTACCGATCATCACGATCTTCCCCCTAAACTTCCGCCTGCTCATGCGATTTTGAATCCTAAACTTATTCCAGAAAGCTCTCCCTATCGAGGATTAGCAGGTGTGGGTGTGGCTTATGTGTTGGCGATTTCCCTGGCTCAAAAAATGGGAAAAGTGCAAGGTTTAGTTAATCCTTTACTCGAACTTTTTACATTAGGAACTATTGCTGATTTAGCCGCTTTAACGGGAGTGAATCGTCGGTGGGTTAAACGGGGATTACAGCGATTAATGAGTTCTCAAATTGAGGGAGTTCAGGCGTTAATAGAAGTTGCCGGATTGAGTAGTTCTCAGGTTTCTAAATCCTCAAAATCAGAGGAAATGGAAGGGAATAGAAAAAATTTTAAAAAAATCAAACCCGAAGATATTGGCTTTCGGTTAGGGCCTAGAATTAATGCAGTTGGACGCATTGCCGATCCGCAAATTGTGATTGAATTACTCACTACAGAAAACATGGGAATTGCCCTAGAAAGAGCGATGCAATGCGAACAAATTAATCAACAACGTCAACAACCTTAAAAAAGAACGAGTTTTAGTGGTTGTTCAACCGCAATGGCATCATGGCGTGATTGGAATTGTTGCTTCTCGGTTAGTCGAACGTTATGGAGTTCCGGTGTTTATTGGTACCTATGAAACGGAAACCGAAGATGAAGACAATTCATCGATCATTCGAGGTTCAGCCCGAGGAATTCCCGAGTTTCATGTGTTTGAAGCCTTACAATATTGTACAGATTTACTCGGTAAATTTGGGGGACATAAAGCCGCAGGCGGGGTTTTTTTTAAATTTCGCCAACGTTTGAGTGAGTTTGCTCATCAATGTTTGGAAATTGAACATTTAAAACCCGTCGTCAAAGTCGATGTTCAAGCGAATCTGAAGCAGATTAATTTTGAGTTATACCATCAAATTGATCAACTCCATCCCTGTGGGATCGAAAATGATCCTCCAATTTTTTGGACTCCTAATGTTAGAATTGTAAAACAAAAAACAGTGGGAAAAGGTCATATTAAACTCACCCTTTCTCAAGATTCCCGATCCGATCATAAAATTGCAGCATTACCCACTCTAGAAGCAATTGCATGGCGCTGGGAAGATTATTTTCCCTTACCCACTCAGTTAGACATCGCCTACAAACTCAGAACCAATGATTGGCAAGGTCAAACCTCTCTTGAACTCGAAATTGTAGGAGTAAGACTTCCGAAAATCTCTCCTGTTGTTACGCCAAAGCAACAGAATTTAGCTGAATTTTATTATCAAGATCGTAAGTATATTTGTACACTCTGCGATAGTGATGCACTAACAGAACTGAGAATCCGTAATTCTGAAGGAAAGGTTCTGGCTGTTGAACAAGGAAAGTCCACAGGTTTACTCGGAAAAAATCGACAGTCAGCTACAATTGTTGATATTTCTCAACCCTTCTATTATCACCTAATTCGGTCAGCTTGTCAGGCTTTAGGAATGGGAGATGAATAACGAAATTAAGTTAACGAGTAGAGTAGAATTCCTTAGAAAATTAAGGAGATGAATCGAATGCAGATTCGCGAAGACGACCTGACAGGTCAAAAGATCGCTGACTTTCTCCAGGAACATCTTGAGGAGATGAATGAAATTACACCACCAGAAAGCGTTCATGCTCTTGATTTAGAGGCATTGCGATCGCCTGATGTTACTTTCTGGTCTGCTTGGGAGGGCGATGAATTGTTGGGATGCGGTGCGCTAAAAAAGCTGGATTCAAGAAGTGGTGAAGTCAAATCAATGCGTACTGCTAAAGCTCATCGTGGTAAAGGTATTGCCTCGAAGATTCTTGAACACATCATCACTGAAGCCGAACGGCGGGGTTACGATTGCCTGAATTTGGAAACAGGGGCTTTGCCAGAGTTCGCCCCAGCACGAGCCTTATACAGACGGTATGGGTTTGAGTACCGAGGCTCCTTCGCTGAATACATTGACGACCCGAATAGTGTGTTTATGACGAAAAAGCTTTAATATTAGTATTCAACTTTCTTTTTCTTCATCTACTCTCCAACCTTCTTCTCTCTTGGTTTCCTGCTTAAATTCTTGATTAATTTCTTGACTTTCGGCTTCCATTCTTCTCTGTTCCTCTCGACCCATCTCTTGATTGATTTCTCGTCGTTCGGCTTCTATTTCTGCTTGATTTTCCTCGGGAATAGTTGTTTCTGAAGGTGGATTTTCCACCGTTGTTAGTGAATATTCATTCATCGACAACTCAGCCGCTTCTATTTGTTCATTCATCAGATCAAGATCCTCAGTTTGGGATTCAGGTTCTAACTGATGAATTTGAATTTTATCAATTCGTGGCCCTTCTGCTAAAACCACTGTAAATTCAAGATTTTGATAACGTAGGGTTTCCCCAACTGTCGGGATTTTTTGCAGTTGATAGATCAGAAAACCACCTAAAGTTTGGTATTCTTCAGTAATAGGAAGATCTAAATCAACCAACTCATTGACTTCTTCAATATCGAGTTGAGCTTGAACTAAAAATGTTTGTTCATCAATATATTGCAATGTAATTTCTTCAGTTTCTGTTGATTCTGAACTATCTCCAATAATTTCTGCAATCAAATCATTAATGGTAACTAATCCAGCCGTTCCACCAAATTCATCGACAATAATCACCATTTCTAAATGCGATCGCTGCATGAGTGGTAATAATTCACTCAATAGCATTTGTTCAGACACAAATCGAGCCGGACGAATCCAAGATTCTAGAGAGGATTCGGTCGAAAGCAATCCTTCAGCGAGCGGTTTTGCTAAATCTCTAAAGTCAATAATTCCTAAAATATCATCTAAAGATTCTCGCATGACTGGATAACGAGAATGACCCGAAACTGTCATTTCATCCAGTAAGTTTTGAAAATTTGCGGTGCTAGAAATAGCGATAACATTAGTTCGGGGAATCATCACTTCTTCAGCTAACACATCCCCAAATTCAAACACATTATTGAGGATTTCTCGTTCTTCGGCTTCCAACCCCATCGACTCACTAGATGTGGTGATAATCAGTTGTAATTCTTCTGGAGTCACTCGTGTATAGGGTTGTCCAGTATATTCAATTCCACCGAGTTTTAAGAGCCAACGAGTTGATTGATTTAATCCCCAAACAAACGGACTAAAAAAGCGAGCAATTGCTAAACTTGGAGGGGCTAATAAACGGGAAAGTTGCTCAGGATAAAGTAAGGCTAATGATTTCGGACAGAGTTCACCTAAGACAATTTGTAGATAAGCAATTAATACAAACGTAAAAATCGGAATTGCTAAAGAATGAGCAATAAAATCTTGAAGTTCAAGAGGGATAGGAAGTGAAACGATTAATGCTCGAATCGCAACTGCTAAGGTTCCTTCGCCAATCCAACCTAAGGCTAAACTCGATAGCGTAATCCCAAACTGAGTCGTCGAAAGTAAGAGATCAATCCGTCGCTGAAGCCGTTGAACTGCTAGAGCGGGTTGATCTCCTTCGTCAACAAGCTGACTAATTCGCGAGCGTCGAACCGAAACCATGGAGAACTCAGCAGTGACGAAAAAAGCGTTGATTGCAATCAGCAGAAGCACTGACAACAAGCGCAATAGCAAATCCTGCGAAGTCAGTGTCATTGTAGAAAAGTCACCCACATGAGTTCTATTATAAAAAGTCGCACAAACATCAAAACTGATTTATCTTATAATTGGAATTCCAGACATTTTTAGCTCTAGTTTTTGATCCGGATAATCCGTTAAACTAATGGCTAATTCATTTGCGTTATCTAGTAATGCAGTGGGAATACTGACGGTTCCTACATAGGTTTGACTATCAGCAGGTAACTGTCCAGGTAAATCATCTACACTCGCACTCAAAGCACGACCTTTATCATCGGTCACATTTAAGAAACTGTAGAGAAATCTAATCGAACTATCGCTCTCATTTTTGAGCTGAACTTTTAACTGGAGCGAGCTTCCGGTTTGACTCGCTGAAATGACTTCTAGCGTGACTCCTTCATCTCGACTAACAATTGGAAAAGCGGATGAATTTGCTTGCTGTTGGGGTTTTTGTTCAGGCTTTTGTTCGGCTTTTTGTTCGGGTTTCTGTTCGGGTTTCTGTTCGGCTTTTTGTTCACCTTGAGGAGTTGCTGGACTAGAAGCGGTGGTTTCTTCATCTTTCCCTTCCATGCGCTTCTTCACATTGGCGAGAATATCACCTTCTTTGAGCATTTTCACGCCATCAGTTTTGCGATCGCCGTCTTCGGTTTTCCCCGTGAGGTTACTCGGACGCACATCAGGTTGAGTAATCTCTTTTAAGGCTTCCCGACCCAGTTTATAACCCCAAGCGGAACTGAAAAACCCGGCTCCGAACATAAGCACGAGTAAAACGACGGTCATTACTACGGTTGAGTTCAATCCCATCTCCTGTAAATGTCAGTATGAGTTATTGTGATTGATGATCAGTTTCAATCTAGATATACTAACAGTCTATAGCCTAAATGTAATGGCAAATTGCGAGATCGCGATCTCAACCTCCAGCCCAATACCCAAGCAGAACTAACTGAGCAAGAACGTTTGTCGGGATGCTGGGGTTGGCAATCAAAACCAAAATACTAACCGCGATCGCGATTCATTAAACACCTATGTTAAACTAGGATCATAAACTATAACACCAAAGTCATTGTTGGTTCAGATCTACTTTGGTTCAGATCTACTTTTGTGTTACCCTAGACTCTAAATGCGCCCTTGGCCGATTGGGGAGGCAGCGAACTCATAATTCGCCTTCAGGCTGGTTCGATTCCAGCAGGGCGCACTATGCCTAACGGCAACAGTGACCTATCTTCCATCCTGCTACTCGTTTTGTACATTAACTAATTATTTGTCATCGGTAACAGATTCGTGTCGTTTTAACAAATTAAATGTCGCTTGGAAAAATTAATATTATTTAGCTACCGATGATGAACTGTTGCTTTCTTCTAGTATCCTCGTTTAGCTAACAATTTTTTCCACCACTAGAGGGAAGTTTTTGTCCTCAGTATCTACGCTTCTTACACGCGCCCTGCTGGAATCGCTTTCAATCCACTTCAATGAATATCTAAAGTATCCACTTTCAACCCACCCCCAGTTGGGATGGTCATTGAAAGACTTCCCGCCCAGACCTTTGTTAATACTGGCTTTGAGAGGCAGTTTTGACGGCTCCCCGAAATTGGGATCAGATCTTACCAATTATGCCTTGATTGCTGACAGTCAAAACTTCTCTAATCATTGCCAGATAGGGATTTCCGACTTTTGACGGCACTCCGGGTTTTTTGTACTCGCTTCGCCCCGTCAAAATGTAGAAATTTTTGAGTGGATTCCTCCTTGCTCGGAGGTGATTCAATAGCCACCACTGCGGTAAACCCGCACCCTTTTTGCTGGGGGCGCACCTTATTTCCCTACCCTCTCGGATAGGCAGCTTCAGGGTGGGTAGCTATCAGGGCAAGATCGCTCAACGGTCTTCCAACCGCTAAACTAACCCTCACTTACACAGGACATTGACTGAAAACAGTATGACCTGCGGCGCTGTTTACGATCTATTCTATTATCGAGGTTCGGATTTGTGTCTACTTGATTGATTGAGATCGAGACTGATAAGCTGAAATCGCCAATGCCGTCGCTTCTTCAGTGGGACTGGCTCGAATAATCTTCTCTCCTTTTACTGTAACAGTTCTATAGCTTGACGAGCTATTTTCAGAGGGACTGGCGCGAATCAATTGATCTCCTTCTTCAACAACAATACCGAGTTTCGAGGCTTGAATTTTGATGTTCTCAATCAATCTCCCGTAACTCCAATTGTGAATATTAATCCGATATTGTTTGGCGTATTTCTTCTGTCCTTCGATTGACCCCGGAATTTTTTGCTCGGCTAAAACTTGAATTTCACTTTGAATGTTTTCTCGGATTTGAGCCAACTTGGGAACGACGATGCTTCCAACTTGATACTGTTGGGCAACTTGAACAATAGCTTTGGCAAGTAAGCGATCAATGTATAGCCCCAGTTCGGATTCTCCCAATTGACTATTCGCCGCTAATTTCTGGGCTTTGTGACGCTGATGAGAGAGACGCTTTTTTTGTTGACGTTGGCGGTTGACGAGCCGATAATTCTTTCCGAGTAATTGCTTCAGATTGCGGTATTGGAGCGCTTGACCCGTAATCCCATTTACAACTGCTACAGTAGCGGGTTGATTGAGTCTCATGGAAACTCCTAACAGCAGATGGGGTTGACCTTTATATAAAGGTTTACTCGGACGGGGAAAAGGCTTTTCAATTTTTTGCCGGGAAGATTCTGTTCTCTTAATAAATTGAGCCTGGTCTTTCTTCGCTTTCTCGATATCTTGATCTTTTTCTTGAATTTTCAACAGACGATAACAGATGATTGATTGCCAAATTTCTAGAAAGCGAGAAATAAAATGCGACCGAAAGAAGATTTCAAAGGTGATCTCGGGCTTGAGGGGCAGAAGTTTATTTTCTAGTTCGGCTATTTTTTCTTGTTGAATTTTTTGGGTTCCTTCTTCCGTCAAGAAACGGGTATCGAGCGTGCAGTAAAGCATCAGATGGTGAACGTCCCAAGGATTTCCTTTTCCTTCCTGTTCTTGCCAAAAGAGACGCCCGGAACGCAGGGTAAACAAGGCGGCGGAGTGCTGTTTACTTTCTCTTTTAATTTGCTGATCTTCGTAGAAACGTTGAAAATATTTGAGTTGGCGTTGATCGCAATAAATTTGAAAAGGATGCTCCGAGATGAACTCTTGAAATAGGGGGTGCTTCTTTAAACCATTAAATCCCACGCAGAACCGACCTTTTTCATTTAAACTCCAAGTTAGGTCTTCGTTGGATTCGTAATTGATCGGATAGGGAACAGATGAAGATCGAGTTAAAATAATATCCTGCCATTTCTTCGCCTCTGCGTTATCTTTGGGAACTGTCGTTGTAGCCGTTATTAATGTTTCTAGCCATTTCTGCCCCGTTAAATCTCTGCCTTGGGGAAGGCGACCTTCTAGTTGCTCTTTGAGCCGTTGGATTTCGATTTCCTTTTTTCGATAGCCCCGAGAAAATTTTTCGATGTCTTCGGGTTCTTCATTGATTTTTAGACGATTTTTCAGAAGATAACAAATTGCACTTCGGGTGAGAATATCTTCGGTTTTCTTATAAGTTTCAAACAAAACTTTTGTCGGAGATTGACCAACGGTCCGTGCCGTCTCCGTCGTTGTACGGCGGAGTAATCTGTGACTCCCTTTATTTTTCTTTTTTTTGCTTTTACCGGGACTTTTTTTAGGTGAATGGGGGTTCTTTTGAGTTGCTACGGAACTCATAATTTCAGCGGCTTTTTGGCAAATTTCTTCGAGGGTACGGTTGCTTTGGGCTACCAACTCTTCATCGCTCTTTAGCATGGACAACCAACGAATTTTTCCATCCAGCTTTTGCTGTAGTCGTTGCTGTACCGCAAGCCAGGATTTAAAAATATAATCCACCAACAAGATCGCACTGGTGTAAAACCGTCCGGGTTGACCCTCGAAACGAGGATCGCTTCTGAGGGGTTCGCAGAGTTTTTTGATCGTGCCTGCGGGAATTTTGCCTTTTTGTCACCAGGTTTCAAAGTCGGGATGCTGACTAACTTCAGCGATCAGTTCGTTAACCAAAGGCGTGTTGCGTTCGCTCATCAACTTCCACAGTTGTTGACGGACGTTTTGAGGTGCAACCAGGCGACAGTGGATGGTAATGATGCTCATGCCCCGAGTTAAACATTTACGTTCAATACAAACATAAATGTATTATAGCCGCTTCCGATAGACTTGTGTGTATGGCAGAACAGTTTTTTACGAGTAAACAAGCGGCTCAAATTACGGGTTGTAGTCTCCGCCAGTTGCAGTATTGGCGGGAAAAGGGGGTTATTGTGCCGAGTATTAGTGCTACGGGAACGGGACGAAGTATTTATTACTCCCGTTCGGAGTTGGTGGAGTTGGCAACGATGGAGTATTGTCTATCTGTCGGTTTAACGTTTGAAGCCGCAGCCAATGCTCTCCAGGCACTTAAACAAAAAGAACCCCCCCTTGACTTCAATTCCGTGATGACAAAGCGGTTTATGCTATCGTGGAGTGCTGAGGCGAAGGAAATTGATCTGTTTGAGTTTGACCGGGAGAAGGCGATCGCAGCTTTGGATCGGGGTCAGCCTGTCATTCCGATGTGGCTGGATGTGATCGATCAGCAGTTGGCTAGGAAACTGAAATATTTAACATCTTTCTAGACTGAAATCTAGAAGCCGAACGGACAAAATTTTGAAGGGGTCGATACGTGCCGCGTTGAAGAAAGAAAAATGATCGGTAGGGAAACGCGGCTGGTTGATGCGGCTGGTGAGGTACGGTTAGGCGATCGCCATCAACTGCGTTTATTATCGAAGTGTACCAACTGTGGAACCCCCTTTCCAATTCCTGCTCAATGGGTACGGGGAGAGTGTCCTCACTATTTCCTACCATTCACGACAATGGTAAAATGTCAAAAGCACCTCTAAATACGGCTATGGACTCGACTACGCAAAGGTTGGAAAACCCATATTCTCAGTTTCAAGCGGCCTGTTCCAAAATTTACATCGGATTGGTTGACATGGAGTTGACAGTCCGAGCGATGGTATCACGGTCGGAGTCCGGCGCACCCGAGTACGAAGTGATCGCACCGTCTGAGGTGTCCGAAGAAGTAAAACTTGGGCTAAAACTTTACTACGATAACGGAGGTCGAAAAACCTGGGTTTTATCGGAAGCCTTGGCGAATGGTCAGCCGATTACGAATCAACAAATTGACCAGATGGTATCATTTTTTAACGATGCGATCACCAAAAGAAATCAACCGGGATGGAACGATACTAATGCTCCTTTTCAACCTTTAATTTGTTGGAAATTGATGGGGGGCGACTTCGGTAGTCTCTGGTCAAGAACAACGAAGGATTTGTATGTGAGTATCAAAAAGCAGTTAAGTCAGCAATAGTTTTATTTGGAACAAACGGTGGGTAGCCGTTAGAACACCTTTTTTTTCGCCAAGATATCAAGTGTCTAAATTCCGATGAAATTGGGGAAATAAAGCTGCAAAAAGGGACGGGCTTCGGGTTTCATTGAACGCCCGACACCGGACACCCAACACCCAAACATTTCCCATCGCCTTTTCGATTTGGCAACAGTTTCTCCTGAAATTAATCCGGTTATTGAATCAGAGTCTTTAATGATTCAACCAACTCCTGTCCTCGCTTAAGATCGCCCGCTTTTAGCTCTACAACTTGCCAAGGAGAAGCACTGCGCCGCAAACCGTCTCGAATATGGCGATCGCCTCCAAAGGTGAAAAGTTACGGGTTGAGTCCATTCGGTTGGCCGATCGCAAGGATGAAAATCTTGACTCTGTGGAAAAGCAGCTTCTCGACACAATTAGTTCTCTGGGCGATCAAATATCGATCAGTCAGCTTTGTCAATTTACATCTCTGAGCGATCGGATGTGGGAACAGGTGAGAACTTTGTACCGCAAAGGATATTTAGATATTACTGTCAATCGCAGGGAGTAAGT
>CAZNCM010000174.1:0-1063 GCA_964571155.1 uncultured Lyngbya sp.
GACACTCAAATCAATCAGTTGGTCTGCATTTAAGTCTGACAGCAAATAAACAAACTCTTTGACCTTACTGACCACATTTTCCAAATCCCACTCCTCAGAGGGCAAATCCGGGTTAATGTACGCATCAACAATGTCATTCATCGTCTGTTCGCCGTACTTAATCACCTGTTCTTTCAAGTCCTGACCTTCCAACACCCGACGTCGTTCGGCGTATATGGCCCGTCGTTGGTTGTTCATCACCTCGTCGTACTCAAACACCTGTTTCCGGATGTCGTAGTAGTAGGTTTCGACCTTTTTCTGAGCATTTTCCAGCGATCGCGTTAACAGTTTCGACTCAATGGGCATATCCTCATCAACGTGAAACGCATCCATCAAGCCCGCTACCCGATCGCCGCCAAAAATCCGCAGTAGGTTATCCTGCAAACTGAGGAAGAAGCGAGTCGAACCGGGATCACCTTGTCGTCCGGCCCGTCCTCGCAGTTGATTATCAATTCGACGAGATTCGTGACGTTCAGTCCCAATCACGTGTAACCCTCCGAGTTGAACCACTTCATCGTGTTCTTGCTCAGTAAAGTTTTCGTATTCGGTGACAATCGTTTTATAAACTTCTCGCAACCGTTGAATTACCGGATCAGTCGTGGGTGCTTTTTCGGAGGCAATCGCCAGTTTGTCTTCTGCCAGCAATTCCGGTAGACTCCGTTCTCCATATTGAGACACCGCAAATTCAACCGTCTCTTTTAACTTTTGTTCAGTCTCCCGCGACAGTTGAGTCGGAAAAATTTGAGGGGCAACTTTCCAAGATTTACCTTTTTTCGTATCACCCCCAAAGCCCTGGCCTCCTCCACTTCCACCGCCTCCAGAAAACACCTGTTTCATCGCCAGTTCTCGTTCCGAATCGGGCTTGACAATGCGAGGCATGAAATATTCCCGCATTTTTAGTCGGGCCATGAAGTCGGCATTTCCGCCTAAGATAATATCGGTTCCGCGACCCGCCATGTTGGTGGAAATCGTTAAAGCCCCTTTACGTCCGGCTTGGGCGATAATTTCCGATTCCCGTTCGACG
>CAZNCM010000174.1:1078-1909 GCA_964571155.1 uncultured Lyngbya sp.
CATTGAGCAGATTATAGGGAATCTTGCGTTCGGCTAACAACCGAGACAGTAACTCAGATTTTTCCACACTGGTCGTCCCGACAAGTACCGGACGGCCTACCTCGTGCATTTTGGCGCATTCTTCAGCGATCGCACTCCATTTCCCGAGTTCAGTTTTGTAGACCACATCCGATAAATCGACGCGACCTGTTGTTCGGTTTGTCGGTACAATCGTGACTTGTAGGTTATAAATTTTCTCAAATTCGACTTCTTCTGTTTTCGCCGTTCCCGTCATCCCCGATAGTTTGGGATAAAGCAGGAAGAAGTTCTGATAGGTAATGGTCGCGAGCGTTTGGGTTTCGGGCTGAATATCAACGCTTTCTTTGGCTTCAATGGCTTGATGTAACCCATCACTCCAACGGCGTCCCGGCATTACCCGTCCCGTAAATTCATCGACGATCACCACTTCATCCTCACGGACAATGTAGTTAACGTCTTTGGTAAATAGCTCTTTGGCTTTGACCGCGTTAAATACAAAATGCGCCCAAGGGTCGTTGGGATCGTATAAATCTCTGACCCCAAGCAGTTCTTCGGCTTTGGCAAAGCCTTCATCACCCAACAGTACATTCCGGGCTTTTTCATCCACCTCGTAATGTTCTTCGGGTTGGAGTGTTTTGGCCACTTGAGCCGCACGAATGTATTTTTGGCTGGGACGTTCGACTTGACCCGAGATGATCAAAGGAGTCCGGGCTTCATCAATGAGAACCGAGTCTACTTCGTCGATAATACAAAAGTTAAAGGGACGCTGAACAACATCATCCATCGAGGTTGCCATGTTATCGCGGAGATAAT
>CAZNCM010000174.1:1919-3866 GCA_964571155.1 uncultured Lyngbya sp.
GTGATATCACAGCCATAATTTCTCTGGCGTTCCTCCGGACTCATGCCCTGCTGAATTAATCCCACGCTCAACCCGAGAAAGCGATGGACTTGACCCATCCATTCGGCATCGCGGCGAGCGAGATAATCGTTAACTGTAATAATATGAACGCCATGACCCGATAGTGCGTTGAGATAGGCCGGTAGAGTTGCAACCAGAGTTTTTCCCTCTCCGGTTTTCATTTCGGCAATTTCGCCTTTGTGAAGGATCATCCCTCCTAAGAGTTGCACGTCGAAATGGCGCATCCCTAAAACCCGGATCGCAGCTTCTCGGACGACTGCATAGGCTTCGGGTAGAATTTCATCTAAAATTTGCTCCCGCTCGTCACGCGATTTTGCTTTTGCTAGAATTTCTCTAAACTCTCCCGTTTTTGCGGTCAATTCTTGATCGGAGAGTGCGTGAATTTCTTCTTCTAAAACATTTATATCCGTTACGATCGGTTGATATTTCTTGAGTTTGCGAGCGTTTGGATCGCCCAGCAGAGCTTTCAGCATGGCAACAACAGGACCTTTACACCGACGAGAACTTATTGCTTATTGTAGCAATTGATGCCTCAAAGCTGGATCTTTTCGGGGATGAACCTTCAAATTTTGCCGATAACCTGCCTGATTTTTATGATTTATTTTTAAGTTTCGAGCGGTTGAAAACCGTGTTGACCGATTGGTTTAGGGAGAATCTGTCCATTCTGAGGTTAATTTCCGAAAGTTATATTCTGAGGCTGATGGATGACAATTGAGGCAATTCTTGACCGAGATCGGTTGAGAAAATTCAACGCGCGGATGAAGGGCTTTAAAAAAACGAGAGCGTTCAACTCTAAAGGGGATTTGTTCTTCTTTGAGGTCTAGGGGACGTGAGAAGGTTTGTAAGTAGTTCCAAATCAGTATCCGAGGAGGATCGACGATGGGTTGGAGTTGGCGTCCGTAATGTTGGGTATCTTGGAGAAGTTGTCGCCAGGTTTGCGACGGTAAGACGGGGGGAGGAAGGGCGATATGACAAGTCGAACAGTTTTCAAGATAGAGTTGTTGTCCGAGTTCAAAGCGTCGGGGAACCCGATCTACACTGGCAATTTGATTGGAGGAGCGGGCGAGGGAGTCTTGACTCTGAGGCGATAGGGGGATTGAACTTTGAGCCATCCCGTGGCCCAAGACTGAAAAGAGAACAATTCCCAAGACAACTACCCGTAAACTCCGTTGCCTGAGTCGGGAAAAGTATCGTTTAGAATCGGATATATGCCGTCGTATCGGTAACTTTTGATTCACTGGCTTGTCTCTCAACTGAGGTTTGCGAGAGTCTAAAGGCTTGATCGTTTTGCTATCAGGAGGTTGAATTAGTTGATTTGCAAAAGCATTCCTTCTCGCGCCACAACTCCTTCAGGAAAGACGGCTTGCACATCGGCTTCAACTTGATCGAGAAAGTCATCATCGTGAGAGGGATCATGTTGATACATGACAATTTTTTTGACTCCGGCTTTTTTGGCAACTTCGACTCCCACTTGCCAGGTTGAATGTCCCCAGCCGACTTTAGGAGATTGAGGATGGTAGTATTCCTCGTTGGTATAGGTGGCGTCATAGATTAGGACATCAGCATCCCGAGCCAAATGCAAGACATTTTCATCCAATCGGTCTGGAAAATGTTCGGTATCACTACAGTAAACCACGGTATGTCCTTGCCAAGTGATCCGATATCCGATGGCTCCATTGGGGTAATTCAAGGGAGCTGTCTCAATTTTGATATCTTCAAGTGATACAATCTCGCCGGGAATAATATCATAAAATTTCATATCCGATTGCATGACGTGCATCGGAACCGGAAAGTTGGGATGAACCATCTGATCGGCTAATCTTTGTTCAATGGTGCTACCATCTGGGGTAATTGCACCGTAGATGTGGAAGCGATTGATGGGGATAA
>CAZNCM010000174.1:3876-7857 GCA_964571155.1 uncultured Lyngbya sp.
CCCAGTGGGTATGAGAGAAGAACATACAGGCATCAAGAGGCATTTCTTTGAGTAAGCTCGTCCCCAGAACTCGTAAGCCTGTTCCTGCATCAAAAATCAGGAGTTTTTTCCCCAAGCGCATTTCGACACAAGAGGTATTGCCTCCATAGCGAACGGTTTGGGGGCCTGGAGTGGGAATCGTTCCTCTTACCCCCCAAAATTTCACGTAGAAGTCTGGTGAGGGGTTGGTTTCCATCTGAGCCTGTTCGGAAGGCTGTTGACTCTGAGCAGGTGGATCAGAAACTGACGACATCTTTGTGGTATTCAACCTTAAACGTAGGACTAAAAATTTAAGACTTGAAAGCCTCATCTCTTGTACTGATGAGGGGTACTGGATCAATTATGGAACAGTTGCACCGCTGTTTTTTATTTTTTTGAAGATTTTATTACCGAAGTACCAGTATTATTCTAGCCCCGAACCTCAAGAATTCGGTTTTTTTCGTCTACGAAAACGATTTTAGGAACGTGGGTTTTGATTTCTTCTGGAGTCAACTGTCCGTAAGACATGACAATGATCCGATCACCTGTCATTCCTAAGCGGGCAGCAGCACCATTAAGCTCGATAGCGCCGGAACCGGGCGGCGCGGCGATCGCATAGGTGATCAGGCGCTCCCCATTAGCGAGATTCACGACTTGCACTTGTTCATGGACGAGAATACCGGCTGCTTCGAGTAGAGTTTGATCGATACTAATACTACCGACATATTCTAAGTTAGCAGTCGTGATGGTGCAGTTGTGAATTTTCGCTAATAGGAGCGTGCGATACATGGTCTTACCTTCGGGATTTACCGATCAATATTATTTTTCTGCGTCTGAGTCTCGACCTTTGGCATCCCCGGCTGCGATGCACTCTTGTATTAAGGGGTTGACCTGATCAACATCTTTCCAGCCGAGAATCTCGGTGACTTTTTTTTCTAAGTTTTTGTAGGTTCTGAAGAATTCAGCAATTTCATCTAAGCGATGAGGAGCAACATCTTTGAGTGACTTCACCTGCTTATAGCGAGGGTCTTTTTCCGGAACACAAAGGATTTTTTCGTCGCGATCGCCACCATCTATCATTTCTAGCATACCGATGGGTCGGGCTGCGATCACACATCCGGGGAAGGTGGGTTGATCCATCAGCACCATCCCATCAAGGGGATCTCCGTCATCGGCCAGAGTATTGGGAACAAATCCGTAATCATAAGGATATTGTACGGAGGCGTAAAGCACCCGATCTAGGGCGAAGGCTTGTAAGTCTTTGTCGTACTCGTACTTATTTTTGCTTCCGGCAGGAATTTCGATGAGTACGTTAATGAGTCCCGGCTCGGGCTGGGCTGGAATCCGCGATAAGTCCACTGATCGTTCTCCAAGCTATTTTTTAGGGGAAGTCTTCCTGAATCAGGCTGTTGAGTCATCAACAGAATTAGAATCGAAGATCTCCCATTTAGCATTCTAGGAGCGATCGCGTAATCGAGCCAACCCCAAATTCAGCAATTGAGCCGATGATCTGTTTTCAGGACAATAGAAGTCCGTCTGAAGCCAGGTTTAGAGGGAAAAAACACCTCTGTTCCGTCTCAAAATTTTGAGCCAGCAAAGATCTAGAAGGGATCTTTAGGGTTGATTGTTGGTTAAACCTTGGATCGGATAGGGAGGAGATTGCCAAGTTGCACCTTGGCTGGGGGAATAGTGGGCAATCGCGAGTAGAGGTAGCGTTAGCGTCATTAGGGCAATGACTGTTCCCACAAAATTCGCAAACCAGCCGCTAGAAGAATGACTAGAGGCACTAGGAGGGTAACTATCAGATTCCATACAGAATTTTTTAAGCTTTGGAGCGTATATTCGGCGAGCTTTTACTAACTAAGTATAGCACAAAATTGCCGGGTTTTCTCCATCATCCCGAAGACAGATTTTAGGGTTCTCTTAACCTTGATGGGAATGATCAAGTTTCAGGAATTGAGCTGATTATCGGCATTGCATAGAGAGGTTGACCGAGTTTGAGAGTTAATCGAAACATCATCAAATGTTAACTTTTGGAGAGAATTCTCCTCGAATTTTGTGGGTTCTCAAGGGACATCTGTCGTCTGAGTATTAATGAGAGGATTGATGGATTTGGCTATAGATTTCTTTGACGACATCAAGCAAAGTTAAGACTTGTTGCCATTGAGGAAGCTGAGGGTTACTGCTGCGGGCAACTTCTGCTTGCAAATGGTTTTGAAGTTGCTGAAGAAGCTGTTCGGTAGAAGTGGAAGTTTCATCTTTTTTGGACTCATGGCTGAGGGGAGTTGCTTCATTTTCCCTCTCAACTTCACCGTTGTCTGGCAAATTTTCCCGTAAATCCTGAGCGGTTTCTGCGAGCATCAAAGCCCTTTGAGCGATGTTCTCGGGAAGTTTAGGACGCTCAGATAAGGCAATACGAGACAGTTCGAGTAGCAGTTGACGAACTTCCTCTAGCCACTGACTTTGTTGCTGCCAATTCAGGTCAGGATTGAATTTGCTGGTGTTTTCTTGCAGGAGTTGTGCATTTTGGGCGAGGGGAAGAGCTTCTGTGGAGACTCTTTCGGGGAGTCGAGGTAAGTCAGCGAGTGATGCCCGAGCGATTTCGATCAACAGATTGTGAACCTTCTCCAGCCATTCAACATCGGAAAAATGGGAACTTAGTTTAGTCATATCTTAAGCACACTGTATCTCAAATTTTGAGGTCTATCGCTTGGATTTCATCTGTGAAAATCCTCTAGAATTTATTAATTCTATACCAATTTTATTCAGCTACACTCTCAATGCGATCAAAATTGAATCTAAAATTAACATTGTTTCAGATGTTTTCACAGTAATGATTGGCGATCGCGACTGAACTCCTGGGGGAGACTATTGTCTAGCGGTTTTCTATTTTTCGGTCAACTTCCAAACACCATCCCAGTTTTCGCTCGGCGGTTTTGTGGTTTCATACAAAATACAACGATCAACATGAAGTTTAGCCGCTTTATTTTTAGGATCAATGTTTAAGACTTCCAAAAATTCTCGTTTGGCTTTTCTAAAGGCTTCTTTTGCTTGAGTCGCAAATTCTTTTTTCGCCAGATCAATCAGCTTTCTTAACTGAGGGAGTGACATTTCTTTGGCTTCATCCTCTAACATCTGCTGATTTTTGGGATCTGCACTAAACTGTTTGAGTTTAGCGATCAGTAATTTTTTGGTATCGCGAGGGGTAATTGCTTTTACCTTGTCTCGAACATTGACGAGTGCTTCTTCCAGCGGACTTGCCTTCAATGCTTCGAGTTCTAGGCGATCTACTGTATTTTCTCCGAGAATGTCAACTAAGGTGGTTAGTGACCACTCCAAGAGCATTTCTTCGATCAATTCTTTGTCATTGTAAGACAACTTTTTGATTTGGGCTTCAGACAGTTCTTCTAACTGATGTAACAACTCGATCAAATGTTGTTCGCTGAGTTTTTCTCGGGCGGTTTTGAGATAATACTCTCGTCCTTTGTGATAATGGTCGATGATGTTTTGTTGATCTTCTGAGAGGGGACGCGCAAGTTTTCCTTCCCGAATTCCAACTAACTCATAAATTTTGACGGGTGTACTTTTCCCTTTGACGGTGATGTAGTCTAGTTCACGGACAATTAACCGTTCTGCGTAGCGATGATAAGTATTGTCGCTAATAATAATATCGGTTCCGTATTGTTTACTGGTTCCTTCTAAACGAGAGGCCAAATTCACCCCATCTCCAATAGAAGTTAATTCCATCCGTTTACTAGAACCAATATTCCCACTGATGACTTGATCGGAATGTAATCCCATACCAATACTAATTGGTAATAGCCCGTGTGAAACTCGGATCTGATTAAATTCTTCCAAACGATAGCGCATTTCAAGGGCGGCTTGCATTGCCATCCAGGGATGATCCTCGAGGGGGGCTGGAGAACCAAATACGGCCATTAACGCATCGCCGATATATTTATC
>CAZNCM010000174.1:7867-11866 GCA_964571155.1 uncultured Lyngbya sp.
GGTGCCTTTGTAGTTGAGTACGGTGTCTACCATTTCCTCAAAATATTCGTTGAGCATGGTAACAACTTCTTCGGCTTGTAGCTTTTCAGTCAGGGTTGTATAGCTTCTAATATCACTAAAGAGAACCGTAACATCTTTGCGTTTACCGCCTAACCCGATATCTCCACTGGCGAGTAATTGTTCGGCGACTTCTGGAGTCATGTAGCGATAAATGAGATTTTTGACCTCTTTTTCACCGCTAATATCTTCCATGACAACAAGAACCCCACTGACTTTTTTGGGATCGCTGACATCGGACATGGAGTTAATCGAGAGGTTAATACTTTGGGGTTCTTCTGCTGCACCCGATAATAGGGTTTGATCGGGATAATATTGTTGTCGATCTTTGGTGTCTTTTGGATGTAGGGCGGTTTCAAACCATTTGGTAAAGTCGCCTTCTTTGAGATGAATCAGATCGGGAACATACTGTCCGGCGGTGACATCAGCATCACTTAACCCGAGTAATTCTTGGGCGCATTCGTTGGTTGCAATAATTTTGCCGTTTCTGTCGGTGGAAATCACACCGTTGCTCAAGCTGCGAAGAATATCGCGCTGCATTTGTTCTTGCTGACGCACGGTTTCAAACAGTTTGGCATTTTGTAGGGCAATTCCGGCTTGAATATTAAAGGCCCGCATGAATTCTAAATCGTTGCGGTTAAAGCTGGCTTTCCACTGTTCGGGAGGCTCTGGCCAAGTTTCGGGGTCATAGGGGGGATAGTCGCCTTGTTTTTTCTTGTTAATCAGTTGTGTCACTCCGATTAATTGGTCATCGGAATTGAACACGGGCATACACAACAGGCTACAGGTGCGATATCCAGTTTTTTGGTCTGTTTCTTGGGATTTAACGGAACGGGGATCTTCGTAAACATCAAAGGAAATCAGCAGAGGTTCCCCCGTGTCAGCGACGATTCCGGCAAATCCAGCATGAGCAGGGATGCGGATTTCGGTGAGTTTGCCTTCGATGGGAATTTTTGTCCAGAGTTCGCCTTTTTCGGCATCGAGAAGCCAAAGGGTGCTGCGATCAGCGTTCATTAGTTCTTTGGCTTGATCCATGACGTTTTTGAGCGTTTCTTCAAGATCCAGGCTACATTTACTCAGGGAGTTCACCGCATTCATCAAGGCTTTGGCGGCTCGTTGTTTTTGAGTGGCGGCGTAGAAGGATTTGGAGGACTCAAGAATCAGGCGAATGGAAGGGACAAACTCGGTAAACAGTTGCTCATCGTCTTCGGTAAACCCGCGCTTATCTATTTTTTCTTCTAGGGGGGCTTCGAGATCGCTTTCGGGTTTGAGTTTATTGAGAAGTTGGACAACCGCCACTAATTCTTCTTCTTCGTTGAGTAGGGGCATGGCCATCATGGTATAGGTACGATACCCATACTTTTGATCGGATTCCTTGGCGGCTTTGGAACGAGGATCGTCGTAGAAGTCAAAAGGAATACTGACAACTTTTTTGGAAGTGGCTGCTTCTCCAGCAATTCCAGCATCACTTGGAATTCGTAATTCTAGGGGTTTTCCGTCTTCTCCTTTGGCGACAATTGACCAGAGTTCGTGTTTTTCATCATCGACTAACCAAATGGTTGTCCGATCGGCGCTGAGTAATTCACCAGTTTTGAGCGTGATCGAACAGAGCATTTCGTTGAGGATTGCCTCAAACCCTTGGGCGTCGAGTAGGTTATCGAGAATCGAGAGGGTTTCATTAACGGTTTTGAGCTTTTGTTCAACCTCTTTGACGACTTGAACAAAGTTGTCCTTTTTCAAGGGGGCCAAAAATGAGGAAAAGCTACCACTATTGCTTGATCGCACAATCGCAGCACTACTTCCTCCATTCCCTGTAGATTGACCTGGGTGTATATTGTCTGGGGAGACAGAGGAGGTCACGTCTTGAGATGAAGAATCACTGTTTTGGCGATCGTGATCAACAGTAACGTCTACTGTTTTGAAGACGGTTTGCTCTTTGGGATTGCCTGGAGATGCCGATTTCATAGACCTTTACCAAAAAGACCTGTACTTTAAAATCATCGTTAATACAATGGACAGCAACTTTTGGGACAATAAGCTGGTGTCTCTACGGAATACAACGGGATACAGATGAGCTTGAATATTCGTTACTTTACGCACTTCAGTCGGTCAGTGGTTAAATTATAAAGCTGTGATTAGAGAACTGTAATCAATTTTTGCACTGATAGCCAGCAAAAGGATGTGCTTACTTCTACCAATTGTTGATTGGAGTTCAATGATCGCAATTGAGTTTGGCAGATTCGCTAAAAATCTAATGCCGACAATAGACGGACTGAACTGAGTCTATATGGAATATTGAGCATAGAAGATTAGTTAGTTAACAGTATAAGGGTAAAGGTTGATATCGGGTAGGAAGTTACTCCCCCTTTTTTGACGAGGATCACAAGTCACAGGTTATCAGTCTGAACTCCTAAGCGATGAAAAAAGAATATTATCCGAAGTGTCAGTCTCATAGGTATAATGGTCTATGAAGTTGTAATTTTCAGTTGACTTGGGTTCGGACTCTCAGCAAAATCTTAATGCAGAGGACGAGCTTTTGTACACTGAGACTAGGTTTCGTTAGATCTTCAAACGTTCTTGTCTAGATTGAGGTCTTGATGAGATTTTGGGGGTGTTGTCTCTAAATTTTTTTAAAAAAGAGGTTGGGATTGGGTGCTTAATGTTTGTTTTTATTGTGAGAGGGTTGTTTCGTCAGACAACAAAACAGCATGACAAACGGATGTACATATAACGACTATCAGGCGGAATCCTATTCCGATGGTTATGCCACTATACCCGATCCGGAACTAGATCAGGAGGTCATCTACCAGTTTTTTATCAAATCTATTCATCAGTGGGAACCGGCCAAGGTTTTAGATGAGTTTGAAAATATCTTTATTCATCTATGTTGTCCTGAGAGCGAACAAGTTGTTCAAGCGATCAACAATATCATTGAGTCGAAACGAGAGTTGAGTTTTAGAAATACTCTCAAGCGGGTTTGCTATATTCTGATTAATAACTGGTACATTAATAGAAAGCATAACTTTGTTCAACAATTTATTGAGTTATTAGAAGAAACAAAAGAAGATGAGAGCATTGCTATTGCTCCGAATTTGAATCGTTTGGGGAGCTGGCTGCGGAACTTCTTTAAAACTTCAGAATATCAAGCCATTAAAAACTGTGCATTAAAATCAAAAAAAGATTGGAGTCATCGTTATACTTCGTATTTACTGGTTCCCGAGTATATTAACAACGAAAATAACTCCCATGAACAAAAAGAATTTGCCCGAAATTTATCAAAACAGCTTAAAGACAAGTATAAATTTGATTTAGCCATGTATGTGGCGCGAGCAAATTCAACAACGATGTTGGGTGAAAAACGCTCAAATCCGACTCAGCTCGGAGATGATGTGATTCAACTGATCAAAAGAACAATATCGGCTCAAAGAATCTCTAGCTACAATCAGCAAGCTACACTCTTTCTTCGAGATACCCAAAATCTGAGTTACGCAGACTTCAAAAAGACCTTACCTCAATACTTAATGCTCTCCGGGAGCGATCAATTTCCGATTAATAAGGTTCGGGAAAAACTGAATAAAAAACTCAACATTCTTTACACCCATTACGAAGATCGGGTGATCAATAAAGGCTTAATTATCCGAACCTGTAACCGCCTGATTGAAACCCTAACGACTGAAGATAATAAAACCCCTTCTCCCATTTTTTCGCTTTTAACTTCCCAGGGAAACCCTTTAACTCTGGTGATTCTGCTGTTGAAAATTGTCTTAATTTGTAGTTCGGCTCGGACTTACCTCGAACTGTGTATATCCAAGCTGATTCAACAATACCAAGACTATGAAGAAGACCAATGTAAACGTCTCATTCACTTTTTAGAAGTGTTTAATTTGGTCTTTACTATTTTCACAGAAAATGTACAGTTTCATCTAGTAAGAGTTCCTGAAG
>CAZNCM010000175.1:0-586 GCA_964571155.1 uncultured Lyngbya sp.
TGTGACCTGTCCAATCCCATAGGAAGAAACCCCAGCAACACCCGCTTGTGTAATCGCCACCGACATATAAGGAATTAACGTAGCGCCTCCCGTCATCGGTGCGGTCACTCCTAATAATCCTTTTAAAGAACTTAAACCCAAATTCGCCACTAATTCACTCGCCGTAATTCCACCCATACCAATCGCGATTTTTTGTAATAAATCAATAGCACCTTGTTGGGTCATAGAAATCCCATATAATTTAGATAAAGTCAGGATCATACTAATATCAATAATCCCCCCACTTACTAAGTCAATAACCGTCATTGGGTTTAAGGCAATCGCGACGGCTTTGGTCATCACTCCATTCCAAATCACCCGATTAGCACTTTCGCTGTACTAACTGTTCGTTAATATCTCCAGCGTAGAGCATTGTATTGAGTGCCACCAATGATTTTCCTTCCCGATCTAAAATTTCAAGAATTTTGAGTTTGAGGTTATCGACTTGAGGTTCGCAACGAGTTAATTGAGGTTGAATACTCCCATCAGGACGACGAACTGCGGTCGCGATTAACGGAGATGCCGCAGCCATGACAATTTCATCAGG
>CAZNCM010000175.1:612-5215 GCA_964571155.1 uncultured Lyngbya sp.
TCAACTTTATTAAACACCAATAACATCGGTTTTCCGGCTTCACGCAGTTGAGATAACGCCTCATATTCAACTTGAGTAATATCTCCCGCAATTATAAATAAAAGTAAATCTGCCCGTTGTGCGACTTGATGTGCAATTTTTTCTCGGGTTTTTCCATCAACTTCATCAATTCCCGGAGTGTCTATTAATTCAACTTGAGAAATGCGATAGGAAACCACATCATTTCCCAGATCAGAAGTTTGGATAGGCGTGTCAGAAACTTGCCAACTTTGGGCTTGAGTGGCTTGAGTCACACCATGAATTGGGCCTGTTTCAAAGATATTTTGACCTAAAAGTGCATTCAAAATCGAGGACTTCCCCCGTCCCACCATCCCAAATACTGCAATTTGGACGCGGGTTTGTTCGAGTTTATCCATCATCGTCTCTAACCCCTGTATTTCCGTTTCGAGTCCGGCTTGTTCCTCGGGGGTTAAATCCAGATGGCCAATAATTTCACGCATGACCTCTTGAGCATCCCGCAGGTTTAACTCTGCTTGAATGTCGGTGAAGTTTAAAATTGTATTGTTAAGTTCGTCGTCTAGGTTCATCTGATGCCTTTCAACTCCCCGCAGTGGGTTCTTTCTCTGCTCTGTGACACTATGGTATCTTTAGAATCTGCTCAAATTTTGATCTTAAGGAACGGATATCCAGTCGGAAAACGGACTTGACACTCTCCAGGATAACGGATAATGAAATTATTCTTCAACTTCTGTTAATTCTAACTGATGTTGAGTGCTTGTTGAGTGTTTTTATTGATGATCTAGTGAATTTTTTAAAGCTCAAATGACTCCTATCATTCGCTTTTCTCAACCCTCAGACATTGTTCAGCTAACTGAAATTTATAATTATTATATTCTCAATACGGCGATTACTTTTGATCTCAAACTATTTACGGTAGAACGTCGCCGGGAAGAATGGTTTGAACATTATTCTTCTACAGGTCGTTATCAGTTGTTTGTCGCAGAAGTTGAAGATCAAGTCGTCGGCTATGCAAGCAGTAGTTGTTTTCGAGCTAAAGCAGCGTATGAAACGTCTATAGAAACCAGTGTTTATATTCATCCCAAAACCATCAAAAAAGGAATTGGAAGTTTACTTTATTCGGCTCTATTTGAATCTTTGAAAACTGAGGATGTGCATCGCGCCTATGCGGGAATTACGTTGCCAAATCCAGCCTCTATTGCGCTACATCAAAAGTTTGGGTTTCAGAGTGTTGGCGTTCATCGAGAGGTGGGTCGTAAGTTTCATCGATATTGGGATGTAGAGTGGTTTGAGAAGTGTTTACCCTGTTAATTTAGGTTGAGAGTCTAGTCGGAAGAGTCATTAGCTGAGTCGTCGGGTCAATGGCTTGCTGTCTGAGTACACCGCATATAACTGTATACATTGATTTTCAGGGATTTGACCGAGTTAGCCGCAGCACAAAATCCCAAAAAATAATAAACTTTTGTAACTTTTTCCAGAATTCCCGTAAAAACCGCCAACCCCATCTGATAGAGGAAGTGAACGGTTTAACCGTTACTAGCTGTTCGAGGATTTAAAACTCGATCAAAGCGAATATTGTCAGCACCGTTCTTGTCTTCAATGTTAGTCCCATTGCTTGCGAGAATTGCTGACGATCAATGAGAAACAAACAAACGAAAGGTCAAGCTTAAAATTCTGCTTGATCGGGGGATTTTTTGTGCAAATTTCCCGACTGAAATCAACCGACATCTACCCAATAGGAGTATCACGATGGCTAAGATCAATATTACTCAACTCACCAATGATTTGAATGATGATACCAATCCTCAAGTGTCAAATTTTGGTGATGTTGTTTGGGAATCCGAGTTTTCTTTCGGCGATCGCGATCTCAATTATTACAATGGCATTAGCAACGAAATAACAACTATTGCTACAACTTCCAATGATGAAACCAGCCCTCAAATTTCTGAAATTGGAGATGTTGTCTATGAGTGGGAATATGGCATCGGTGATTCCGATATTCGCTTCTATGATATTATTAACGATTCGACAAGTTTTCCCGCTCCCACAGGCATTGACCAAACGAATCCTCAAATTTCATACGATCGAGTTGTGTATGAACATGAGTTTAGCTCGTCCGATCACGATATTTATTTGTACGATCAGTTTACCAACACCAATACTCCGATCGCACAGACGGGTTTTAATGAAATTAATCCGCAAATTGCAGGTGATTTCGTTGTGTATGAACGAGAAATCAGTGGTTCTAACACGAACTTATTTCTCTACGATGACTTAACCGGAATCACAACTCCCGTTGCCACGACCAGCCGTAATGAAATAAATCCCCAAGTTTCTGAATTTGGAGATATTGTTTATGAGTATGAGTTTAGTAGTACGGATACCGATATTCGTTTCCGTGACTTCTTTACCGGAAATACTTTTACCTTGGCCAGTAGTGGTTTCGATGAAATCAATCCTCAGATAGCAGGAAACTATGTCACCTGGCAAGCCTGGGATGGTAATGACTGGGAAATCTACCTCTACGATCAACTCACTGGTGAAATTGAGCCACTGACTAATAACACTCAAAATGATGTTAATCCCCAAGTTTCCGATTTCGGCTATGTCGTTTGGGAACATGAATATAGTTCCTCTGATACGGATATTTATCTGTATGATGGTTCAACTTTTTATGATGGTTCAACTGTTCAACCCCTGGTTAACAGTACCAATGATGAGGTGAACCCTCAAATTTCAGATAATTATGTAACCTGGGAAGCTTGGGATGGTAATGACTGGGAAATTTACACTGCCAGCGTGTTTATTGAGGTCTAAATACCGAGTTTAGGAAACAACCCAGCAGAAAATCTTTAGCCTAAAAGCTGAGTTGATGATTGTGCCTCACTCCAACTTTTTGTTCATAATTTTACCTCAAGTTATCCTGTCTTTAACGGAATATAAGATCGGGATTAACTTGATAAACTCAGTTGAGTGAGGCTTGATTTATGAGCTGAATAAAGAGAACAGGTAACACCCACTTCTAAACTCCTATTAAAGGAGAAAATCGGGGTTTAATCCTTATCTAATTGCTCCATAAAACCTTACTTAATCACTCAATATGGAACCCGAAACTCGTCCAGAACTACAACCGGAATCTCCCGATGAAAATACTCCTCTAGCTGAACCTGAAACGCCAGAGGGTTCTGAGTCTAAAGATGAAGAGGATTTAGTTTTAAACCCCTCTGAACCAACCGATGAAACTCAAGAAGATTCTCCTCCCAAAGTCGATATTGATCCCTCCTTGGGGGAACCGAGACCTGTATCTGATGACCCCCAACCCTCTGAACCCAAGTCCGAATCTGATTCAAATTCAGATGTAGAACCTCCTCCAGAATCAAATATGGAACCCGAATCTCGTCCAGAAGTCCAACCGGCATCTCCCGATGAAGATACTCCTCTACCTGAACCTGAAACTCCAGAGGGTTCTGAGTCTAAAGATGAAGATGATTTACCTTTAAACCCCTCTGAACCAACCGATGAAACTCAAGAAGATTCTCCTCCCAAAGTCGATATTGATCCCTCCTTGGGGGAACCGAGACCTGTATCTGATGACCCCCAACCCTCTGAACCCAAGTCCGAATCTGATTCAAATTCAGATGTAGAACCTCCTCCAGAATCAAATATGGAACCCGAATCTCGTCCAGAAGTCCAACCGGCATCTCCCGATGAAGATACTCCTCTACCTGAACCTGAAACTCCAGAGGGTTCTGAGTCTAAAGATGAAGATGATTTACCTTTAAACCCCTCTGAACCAACCGATGAAACTCAAGAAGATTCTCCAGGGAAATCCGATTCATCCTCAGAGGAAGCCAGACCTCCTGTTGACTCCTCAGAGGATGAACAGAAAGAAATTCCTCAACCTGCTGACCCCCAACCTGTTCAACCCGAACCCAAACCCGAAGAACCAGATGTAGAATCTCCTTCTGACCCTTCTTCGAGTCCTGACAATAATCCTTCTATCGATCCTCCACCGAGAAGTGAGTTCCCCGATGAACCGACTTCAGAAGGCGAACCTCCCTCGGAGACAGAGACAGATTCATTGCTTACACCCGAACCTGAGTTTGAACCGACTCCTCCAGATATATCCGGTTTCACAGTTTTGACCATTAGTGGTACCGATCTTAGTGATAATCTTCTCGGTAGTGATGACAGTGAAATTTTTAGAGGATTTTCTGGAGACGATATTATCTTTGGTTTCGCTCAACCGGATAACTTTTTTGGAGGTGAGGGTAATGACTTGATGTTTGGAAATCAAAATGAGGATTTTCTAGAAGGAAACGATGGGAATGATACCGTATTTGGTGGTAAACAAAATGACACATTACTCGGTCATGCGGGTGAAGATAGTCTGTTTGGCGATCAAGATGATGACCTCCTCTATGGCGGAGAAAATGCGGACTGGCTCAATGGTAATTTAGGGAATGACACCATTAAAGGGGGAGACGGTGATGATTTAGCCTACGGAGGACAAGGTAATGATGTTCTTGAAGGTGAAGCGGGAAATGACTTTGTTAGTGGAGATAATGGAGATGATATTTTGATT
>CAZNCM010000175.1:5225-11811 GCA_964571155.1 uncultured Lyngbya sp.
GAACAGGAGCGGATACATTTGTGCTGGGTGATGAGATTCAAGTTTATTATGAAGATGGCGATCTCAATAACCTCGGTTTAGAAGATTACGCTCTGATTCAAGATTTTGACAGCACTCAAGATATTATTCAACTCGCAGGAAATGCGGAAGATTATCGACTGGATGTTCAACCCGAGAATTTACCTCAAGGAACTGCACTCTATCGTACTGTTGAGGGTCAAGATGAACTGATTGCGATTATTCAGGGAACATCTTTCCCTGTTGTGCTTGAAGAAGATTACTTTACGTTTGTTTAATTCCGTTTTAGAAATTGACGATGTGAAGCGGACAGGTTATCTGAAATTAAACAAAAAACAAAAACCGTTTAACCTGTCCGACTCGAATATAAAATCCAACTTTAAAAGGGTCTTAAAAAAGCTGAAAAACCCGATCAAAGCGAGGCATTTTTAAGATGATTTAATGACATCTAATAATAATTATTATAGCCTTCTCGTCGCTGTTTGCCATTATTTTAACGGGGTTTAGCTTTATTAATATGAAATACGCGCATCACCGATGCTACACATCTTTCTCCCTACCTCCGTACCGATCATTTTGAGGGTTTGTATGAATGCTCATTAACGAATAAATGAAAGGTCTACTCGTCCAAAATTAGTGGTTAAAGCGATATTCAAATTTTCTAAAACTTTAATTAACCATTGCACTCCATCTTGAGTTGTTGATTCGTAATGGTTAAACAGAATAGAAAGTCGCTTTTCTAAATAGGGTTTAACTTTGCGACAAACTAGAATAATTTTTAACAGTAAACCGACTGTAAAGGTTGGCCCCACATTGGCAATTAAATCAATAAAGACAAAGTGATTTGGTTTTTGAGGACTCTCAACAATGAGAAAGTTTAACATTTGACTACAGGTTCTCAAAAGTAAAAACTCACTAAAAGGTTCATCATCGCTATGAGGAATAATCAGTTCTAATTGCTTGTAGAGTTTATCACTAAATTGACATTTGCTGTAAGAAGAACCGAAGGATTTAGGGTTGAGATACTCATAAAAGTCATCTTTGAAATCTCGAAAGGTTGGTGTAAAACTGGAGTGAGTGATAAAGCGTTGAGCCATATCGCGATAAGTCTCTGTTCCTTCTGCTTTTCCCACAAATTGTTTTAAAGCACAAAAAAGTTCTCGGTTACTTAAGAGGGTTGGGTTATCGATAGGAGATTTAATCTTTTTCGCTGCTTCTCTAGACACTCGTGCAACTTCTGCTCGTCGCCATTGATGTGCTGAATATTGGGATAAATCGAGTTCAAATTTTCGCTGCTTTTGAGCTTGAATATTCCGAATCATTTGCTGATGTTCATAGGAACTATAATCACTGAGCAAACAATGGGTATATAAATAGGGATAGCGAGGAATTAGGGTTCTTAAGGGTTGGCTGGAACGAGGACGAGAATGACGCCCTGAAGACTGACACAGCACTTCTGCAAATCGTTTTAAGGCTAAAAATTGCTCACTTTGAACAAACTTTTGGGTCAGTTCGTTTAATTGTCTTAAACGTCTTGAGTAAGTGTAGCTACTGAGTGTTTTTTCTGCGACTTGCTCAAAGAGTTTCAGTAACTCATTAATGGCTTCTTTTCGATTAGAAAGGAGGGTATGCCAACGATTGATTAAAATATAGCAGCAGCGATTGAGAATGAAGTTAAAATCTTCATCGACTTGCTTAGTATTTAATATTTTCTCTAAAGCCTGAGCAATATGGCGATCTGGATATCCAGAACCCTCTATGAATAATAATCGAATTCGTTCGATTAGTTCCGAAGAACTTTCAACTTCAACTCGTTCAAGTATGTGATCGTAGAGTTGCTGCTCTTCCGGAGAAATTAACCGACTGTAACTGCTGACTGACTGTTTGTTCATTTGAGATCACAAATCCACCCTAAATCATATTCTTTCAGAAAATGGGCTGATTAAACTTTAAAAAAACCACAAAAATTTTGTGAGAAGGACATCTCACTCCAGATCCTGTTTACCCCAGCTTCAAACTCTGCGACAGACAATACGATCAAACAACAGTCCAGCTTTACTACAATTTTGATACAAAGGGTAGTACAAACTAGACTCTCCAATTGTTCAACTGTTGTCTCGCTCCCAAACACCTATAAGTTACTCTAATCAATGCACGAGAAATCAGATCAGTTCGCTTCAGATTCTATCAAGATGCCTAAACTCTGAAATAATAATGGCAACCTTGAGTTAAGCTCTAAATGTTTCCAGGATGTTCAGCCCTATTACATTAACCCAACTCTCTCAAATTGTAGCGGTTCCTTTACCTCCGCAGTGTGACACCCCCCAAGACGCTCAAGTGATCGCTATCACGACGGATACTCGTACCCTTCAACCCGGAGAAGCTTTTCTGGCTTTAAGAGGTGAACGGTTTGATGGTCATCACTTTGTTGAACAGGCGATCGCTCAGGGTGCAGTGTGCGCTATTGTAGACGCAGATTTTACTGCTGACCCGAATTTACCCTTACTCACTGTTGAGGATACTCTAGTCGCTTATCAGACCATTGCTCGTTGGTGGCGAGAACAATTCACCATTCCCATCATTGGTGTGACAGGTTCGGTGGGGAAAACAACCACTAAAGAATTAATTGCTGCGGTTCTCGCCACTCAAGGAAAGGTTCACAAAACTCAAGCTAACTATAATAATGAAATTGGAGTTCCGAAAACGCTCTTACAATTGACTTCTAATCACAACTATGCTGTGATTGAAATGGCTATGCGAGCGAAAGGAGAAATCGCTTTACTCACTCAAATTGCTCGCCCCACAATTGGCTTAATTACCAATGTCGGAACGGCTCATATCGGGCGACTGGGTTCAGAACAGGCGATCGCTGAAGCTAAATGTGAATTACTAGCTGAAATGCCTCAAAATAGCGTTGCCGTTCTCAACTCTGATAACCGCCGTTTGATGGATACAGCCGCTACAGTTTGGTCTGGAGAAACCCTCACCTATGGTTTAGAAGGGGGAGACTTAAAAGGTGAATTAATCGACACTCACACCCTTCGGGTTGAAGGTTTAGATTTACCTTTACCCTTACCAGGATATCACAATGCGTCGAATTTTTTAGCGGCTTTAGCGGTTTTAAAAATTCTTCAAGGTCGAGGTTTAACACCTACCCAACTCTATACCCCTTTACAGACGGGCTTATCGGTTCAATTACCAGCAGGACGAGCTAAATGTTACGAGCTTTCTAATGATATTCTAATCTTAGATGAAACTTACAATGCGGGATTAGAATCAATGATTGCCGCTTTAAAGTTGTTGATAGAAACTCCCGGTCAGCGTCATATTGCCGTTTTAGGAACGATGAAAGAACTCGGAGAGCGATCGCTAGAATTTCATCAAAAAGTTGGCAAAATGGCTCAAGAGCTAAATTTAGATGGTTTATTTATTTTAGCAGATGCCGAAGAAGCAGAAGCGATGGCCACGGGAGCTAAAGGTTTACCTGTGGTTGAAATGGGGAAAATGGATGGTGAGAATATTCACAATCAAATTGCCGAACAATTAATTGAATTTATCCAACCCGGCGATCGCATTTTATTTAAAGCTTCTCATTCAGTTGAACTCAATCGAGTTGTAGAAAAAGTGCGAGAAACTCTCGAATCAAATTGAAACTTCTAAGGAAGCTTGAGTTTACAGAAACTTTACATATAGTTTTACATAACTCTCTTGAGTTTTCAGAGTGTAATAAGATAGGTTGATAGAGTATAGTTTGTTAAAACTTGGAGAAGTCGCTTTAACAATTTTATCCTTGGGTGGATTGTTGTACAAAACTTTAAATTTATCCAAAATAAATCTTATGTCTAGCTCTACTGTAGACACTTCTTTATCGAAGTTTGAATCTCGGAATTTAATCAGATTGAGTGGAGTTAGAGGGAGGCCCGTCGAGTTGATCAATGTATTCTCGCCAATACTTAATTTTTCTATCTTCTAAAGCAAACAGAATTGCATCTTCTGCATAGGAACGTTCCCCTGTTTCCCGGTTAATCTCACTCCAACTCCATTCTACAGCACCCTGATCACCATTTTCAATAATTCGATTAATTTCAATATTAACCACAGAATTTGAGACAAAAAAATCTTGAGCTGCTTGTTTAATTTGTTGTTTTCCTTGCAAACGAGAAGATGAAACAATAAACAGAGAATCTTCTGCAAAATCAGCGATAATTTGGTCAACATCACCCGTTAACCATGCTTCAGCTTGTCTGTTTACTAATTGTTGAATTGGAGAAGAACTTGACATTGATTGATTTTGAGTGTCATTTAAAACTGAATAAGAAAGAGGAGGTTCAGCCTTAACCCAGCTCACCTCAACTCCCCAAAAAAGAAGAACTGAAATCATTAAAACAAATAGCCGCATAATCTCTAACTTAAATCGTTTTGAGTTGATCTATTTAAGAAATTTGGTTCCCCGCAATAGACCAAACTTAATCAATCCTCGCTCATAGCCCTGACTCATCAACCCTAAAGATAAAGCCGCTTCAATCGTTGTCCAACCCGACGATAATAAACCCAGAATCGATTTTAAATTAAAAGCCGAATCAATGACAATATTCCAAAACGGTGCAACTGCTTTTGACCAGTCTGCGGTTTGAATACAATCAAAGCCAGTTTTGATCGCAATTGCCTCATATTCCGGCAAAGAAATCACATAAGGTAAGGCATAAACGCGATAAATTTCCGTTAAATGTTTGCGTTCATCATCGGTGAGTTCAGGAGCCGTTGGCCAGACCGGACGATGACACCAAGTCGCCATCAAAAACAATCCACCTGGCTTTAAAACTCGGTAACATTCCTGCAAAAATTGAATTTTATTGGGCATATGTTCACCGCTTTCAAGTGACCAAACTAAATCAAAGGAATCATCCTCAAACGGCATTTCTAAGGCATTGGCGACGCGAAAATTAACGTTTTGACTCAACTGGGCGGCTTGGGCGCGTTCAATAGCCCGGTTCGCCTGGACGGGGCTGAGAGTAATCCCTGTGGCTTGGGCTTGGAACTTTTCAGCCAGGTATAAAGTGCTACCCCCAATCCCACAACCAATATCTAAAATTTGGGAAAACTTCGATTTTTCCGCAAGGGATTGACCCTCTGGGCTTTCCATTCCCCAGGCGAGAAATTCCTCAATCAAATCAATTTGGGCTTGACGTCGCTCTTTTTTGAGGTTTCCTTCGGGGCCATAATAGCCATGGTGCATATGTTCACCCCAAACCTCCTCCCACAGAGTCGAGGAAGCATCGTAGAATTGTTGAATCTGTTGATAAAGTGTTGAGGTCATCGCCCAAGGTATATGTTTTACTGAAAGTCTATTATCAGCCTATTGGTGGTTGCTTGTTCGTCTTGCAACCCCAAATAATCGTGATAATGAAGCATGATTGCACAAAAGTCCTCACAGGGCGAGCGAAATTGACTTGTTAAAATCCTCAAGGGAGTCACAGATTACTCCGTCAGACAACAACAGAGACAGCACGAACTGTTGGTCACAGGTTCCCCGGATTTGAAAAGGAGCAGCGCCCCCGTCGAGGTCTCCAACTCCTGCGGAGACGCTTCGCGAACGACTTAGGAACGCGCTGCGATGGGAAGCCTGGGATGACTCGTACCCTGCGTCAATCTAAACTCTAAATTCTAGAACTGAAAATCGAATGACTATATCGAGAACAATTTGCTTAGGCTTCTTGACTGTAATTGCAGCCGGGACTGTCTTGCTATTGATGCCATTTTCCTTGGGTGAGGAAGCACTTATAAATAGCCCAATTACCACATTTATTACAGCTTTATTTACGGCGACATCAGCCGTTTGTGTTACGGGTTTATCGGTTGTGAATGTGGGAGAATATTATTCCTTTTGGGGACAGTTGGTTTTAATTTTGTTAGTCGAAGTGGGTGCTTTGGGTTACATGACCGCAACGACAATTTTGTTGTTGATTATTGGGCGAAAATTTGGCTTAAGAGATAAACTTGCTTTGCAACAAACTTTAGACACAACCGGATTAGGAGGCGTGGTTTCTCTCGTTAAATCTGTAATCGCGACCATGATTTTATTTCAGTTAACGGGGGTTTTCCTATTATTAACGGTTTTTATTCCAGACTACGAATTCAAGCAAGCACTATGGCTCTCTATTTTTCATAGCGTTAATGGATTTAATAATGCTGGATTTAGTTTGTTTGCTGATAGTTTAGTCCGATATGTGACCTCTCCGATGTTGAATATCACACTCACGACTCTGATTATCTTTGGCGGTTTAGGATATCAGGTGATTATTGAGTTGTACTTGGGGATACGAGAACGTTTATCCCGAAATCGATCTCATCGGGAGCTTTCCCTTCACTTTAAAGTTGTGACCAGTACCACCTTTTTTCTATTGATTTTAGGAACAATTTTAATTTTTAGTGTAGAATTTAATAATCCGGATACACTGGAATCCCTAACTTTATCTGAGAAAATCATGGCTGCTTGGTTTCAATCTGTGACCAGTCGGACGGCAGGTTTTAACACGATTAATACAGGAGGAATGACAGCCGCAGGATT
>CAZNCM010000176.1:0-445 GCA_964571155.1 uncultured Lyngbya sp.
CAGGGTTAGGTTGATCGGGATCGAGCACCACGGCTAAAACATAACCCGCAACGGCTAACTGGACAATTGTTCGCGCCGTCGCCAGCAGAAATTGCCCCTCTAAGCCTAATTGCTGCCAAAATGATAAAGCGATCGCAATGACAATCAGTCCCAATGCTAACGCCAAGTCTGTAAAATCTAAGGGAATTAACAAAGCTATTCACTGATAACAGATAACTAATCTTAGATTTTAAGGTGGTGTGAAGCGTGAACAAAATCCCTCCTCTCGATCTTAGTCAACAGTACAAATTAATTGCACAGGAAGTCAGTCTCGCCGTTGGAAAGGTTTTAGCCTCGGGTTACTATATTGGGGGATCTGAGGTTGAACAGTTTGAACAACAGTTTGGTGAATACATTCGGGTTTCTGAATGTATTGGCTGCAATTCCGGTACCGATGCGTTATTTC
>CAZNCM010000176.1:455-11808 GCA_964571155.1 uncultured Lyngbya sp.
CCTCGATATAGGCCCGGGTGATGAAGTGATTGTTCCAGTATTTACCTTTATTGCGACCGCAGAAGTGGTGAGTGCTGTCGGGGCGACTCCGGTGTTTGTTGATGTTGAAGCGAATACTTTTAACCTCGATGTTGACCAGGTAGAAGCAGCAATTACTTCTCAAACCAAAGCCATTATTCCGGTACACTTGTTTGGTCAGTCGGTGAATATGACTCGGTTAATGGCAATGGCCCGGACTCACCATTTAGCTGTGATTGAAGATTGCGCCCAGGCGAGCGGGGCAACTTGGGACGGTCAAAAAGTCGGGAGTATTGGCGATATTGGCTGTTTTAGTTTCTTCCCAACTAAGAATCTGGGGGCTTGTGGGGATGGAGGCGCCGTTACAACCCATGATCCGGCGATCGCCGCTAAAATGCGGATGATTAAAGATCATGGACAGTCGAGTAAGTATAATTCGGCAGTTGTGGGGATTAATAGTCGATTGGATACCCTACAAGCCGCGATTTTGAACGTTAAACTGCGTTATCTCGATCAATGGAATGCTCAACGATCTCACATTGCCAGACGTTATCATCAGTGGCTTGGGAGCGTTCCCGGCTTGACTGTTCCTCAAGCACTCCCGGACGGACAAAGTGTTTGGAATCAGTATACCGTTCGAGTAGAACACCGATCAACGGATTTAATCTTTGATCGAAATGTTGTTCGCGCACAGTTAGCTGAACGGGGAATTAGTACGATGGTTTATTATCCCGTACCGTTGCACTTGCAGTCTCTTTATCAAAATTTAGACTATCAACCGGGTCAGTTTCCCGTTGCTGAACAACTGTCTCAGGAGGTGTTATCATTGCCAATCTTTCCCGAACTGACAACCGTTCAACAAGACTGTGTGATCTACGCGATCAAAGATTGTTTGAGCCAATAGGTAAATTTACTTTCAATCTGGGTGTGTAGTTTTGTATACTGTTAATTAACAAAACGATAACAACAAGATAAACACAAAATTACAGAACAGAGCCGCTCAACCTGAGTCGAACTGTCCACTGTAATTCCCCCAGTTAAAATTCAGCGTTCAAGAGGAAAAATAAAAGCGTGAGTCCACACCCATTCACATCTGAACGGTGTTATGACCCAAAAGCGATCGCCCAGTATTATCGCCGTCGTCCCTGGCAAGCTATTTGGCGGGCTATAACCGTAGTTTGGTTTTTTGCAGGCTTTGTTTGGGGTCTGTTTTGGGATCGATGGCGCCGACCCGAAGTTGAACATACACCGGAACGAGCAACTCAACTTCGAGAAATCCTAACTTATCTCGGCCCAACATTCATCAAAGTCGGTCAAGCCCTTTCGACCCGTCCTGACTTAATTCGCAAAGACTTTTTAGAAGAATTAACGCGACTTCAGGATCAGCTACCGCCTTTCAACACTGAAGTGGCGATGGCAATTTTAGAAATGGACTTAGACCGAGACATCCAAAGTGTTTTTAGTCAAGTTTCCCCCGAACCTGTCGCCGCAGCCAGTTTAGGTCAAGTGTATCGCGCCCGTTTGCGAACCGGGGAAGAAGTCGCCATTAAAATTCAGCGACCCCATTTAGTTCCCATTCTCACCTTAGATTTATATCTGATGCGATGGGCAGCCGGTTGGATAGCCCCTTGGCTACCGCTCAATTTGGGTCACGATTTGACTTTAATTGTTGATGAGTTTGGCACGAAATTATTTGAGGAGATAGATTATCTTAACGAAGGTCGCAATGCTGAACGGTTTGCGGCTTATTTTAGTGATGATCCGATGATCAAAGTTCCCGAAATCTACTGGAAATATACTAGCACTCGGGTTCTGGTTCTCGAATGGATTAACGGGTTTAAACTGACTGATATTGACAGTATTCAAGCCGCAGGTTTAGATCTCAATCATCTGATTTTACTGGGAGTGACAAGCGGTTTAAGACAACTCCTAGAATTTGGTTTCTTCCACGCCGATCCTCATCCGGGAAATCTATTTGCAATGCCGGATGGTCGCATGGCATTTATTGATTTTGGCATGATGGATCAGCTAGAACAAGACGTTAAAGAAACCTTGGTCGGTTCTGTTGTTCATCTGATTAATCGCGATTACAACGATTTAGCCAAAGACTTTGTTAAGTTAGGATTTTTGACACCGGAAACTGATATTACACCGATTGTTCCCTCCTTAGAAAAGGTTCTGGGAAATGCAATGGGTGAAAGTGTTCAGGATTTTAACTTCAAAACGATTACGGATAGTTTCTCGGAATTGATGTATGATTATCCCTTCCGAGTTCCGGCAAAATTTGCCCTGATTATTCGCTCTTTGGTGACACAAGAAGGAATTGCCCTAACGCTTAATCCCAATTTCAAAATCGTTGATGTTGCTTATCCCTATGTTGCCCGACGTTTGCTTAAAGGCGAAACTCCAGCTTTACGGCGTCGCTTGATTGAAGTGTTGATTAAAGATGGGAAGTTCAATTGGCAACGATTGGAGAATATGTTAGCGATCGCTCAGTCTGATCAAGCTTTTGATATTCTACCCACCGCTCAACTCGGTTTGCAATATTTACTGTCGCCAGAAGGAGATTTTCTGCGCCGTCAACTCATTTTAGCTCTGACTGAAGATGAGCGCTTACATACTGAAGAAGTCAGTCGGATTTGGAGTTTGGTTGGACATCATATTCAACCCGCTCGTTTGTTTAATGTTGCAATTGGTGCGATCGCCGATTTTTCGACAGCCCAAGTCGCCGCTTTACGACAACAGTAAAAAACTCGATAAAATACAAGTTTAAATCGCAAGTTTTGAATTTGGATTGAAAAAACGATTATCCCCTGTTATTGATGCAGGGGAAAAAAATGTAATATCATATTAAAGTCCGTTTTTGGGTGAGCGCACTATCTAAAACGTTCAATTCTGTAAATTTTGCTTTGGGGAGTTCAATACTTATGTATGAAATATCTGATCCGCCTTACGTTATTTTAGTTGTGGGTTTATTTGCAGGAATTACTTCTTGTACTGCCTTTATTACCACTCTCAAACAACTCTTAAAAGAATGGTCTAGTAGTCGTTCAACTCGGGTTTTAGCCAATTTGCGGGGTTTTCAATTGTTGCTTCCGTTTTGCGGAATTGCCCTCGGAATTGCTCTATTTTTAGCATCTTGTTTACAGGTTTTTACCTTCTCAGCGTTCTTTTCTTACTCTTTTTCGATTCCATTAACGGTATTGATGGCGGGGTTAGTTTGGTATCAGTTAACTCGGTTACTCATTCAACTTGAACAAAAAGGCACGAAAGGAATAGACTTAGATGATCTGAGTTTAGGGAAAATGATTCCTCAGAAAGATTAATTATAGTAAATATTTCCTCAGTGACAGGTAGGGGCAATTCATTAATTGCCTTTACAAAATTGATTATCTAAATACATTTTATGGGAGTGAAAAAGAATGAATTCTCAATCTTCTATTTTTCTCGCAGGCGCCAGTCGAGGTGTGGGTCGAGAAATTGCGAAATGTTTACGTGAACAAGGTAAAATAGTCAAGGCTTTATTGCGTTCGCCTGACACAAAACCCGAGTTAGAAGCGATGGGAATAGAAGTGGTCATGGGAGATGCCCTCAATGCCGAAGCCATTAAACAAGCCATGTCTGGTTTCCCTATTTCTGCTGTTATTAGTACCATTGGGGGTTTACCGAAAGACGGCGAAAGGGCTGATTATTTGGGGAATAAAAACTTAATTGATGCAGCCGTTGAAGTTGGCGCCCAAAAGTTTATTTTAGTATCTTCTATCGGTTCGGGGAACAGTCGTGTTGCTTTACCTCCTCAAGCGTTGGAAACTCTGGGAGCCGTGTTAGTAGAAAAGGAAAAAGCAGAACAATATTTAATCAATAGTGGTCTTAATTATACCATAATTCGTCCGGGTGGATTAAAGTCAGAACCCGCCACGGGAAATGGCATCTTAACCGAGAATTATAGCGTTTCTGGAACCATTCATCGGGCAGATGTCGCTCAACTGGTTTGTCGGTGTTTGCAGTCTTCTGCGGCGAATAACAAAGTATTATCTGCACTCGATAACCAAATGATTTGGAGTCAGACTGAGTTTGATATTCTCAATTTAGACTAAAGAGAAAACTCGGTTATTCTTTGGCTTGGCTTTTAGCTAAACGCGCATATTCAAGGTTTTTCTGATATTGTATAACCCGTTCCTGTGCTGCTTTGTAGTTAACATCGTCGGGTTGTACTTGTTTCATGTAATCTATGGCATTTTGCCATTGTGTCGCCACAAATTCCCATTCCGGCTTAGATTTTGCAGTTTGCACTAATACCGAAGCCTTCGTCGCATTTTCTATGCCTTTTTTGAAGTTTTCATCGGGAACTTTAGGCGTAATAACTTCGGGTTTTTCGGTTTCAATTTTTGGTGAATTTACAACATCTACATCGGGGAGTTCTGTTGCATTAATATTTTCAGATAATTCTGATGGCATCAAAGTATTTTCAAAATTAGCAAATGCACTGTAAATATAGTCCCAATTTGTGACAGTTGTGTAAATTAAAACCGTTGACATGAAAGAGAAAAAGACTAAAGCTATAAATTTCAGGACTTTTTGAAATGGAACTCTTGTGCGAATTAAAGACTCGATTTGGTAAAGATATAAACCTGATGTTATCCAAACAATAGTTGCAAGGACTTCTAAACTATCCAAATAATTTTTAATACGATTTTGACAACTTGTATCTTCAAATAGAAGTTCTGTTTGACAAGTTTCCCAGGGAATAAAGGGTAAAATAACTAAGACAACAATTGAAATAGACAACAGTCAAACAATTGGCGTATATATTCCTTCCCATAAACTTAAAGGTGTGGGGAACCATTGAAAGGATCTAGGTGATGATTTACCAAACAAAACCCGTTCTATATATGATAAAATATGATAAAAATACGTTAGAATGAATATTGAACCAATAACGCCAATTCCTAAAGCTTGAAACAACGGCATTAAATCTTCAGAGACGACAGACACAGTTCCCCCAATAATAACTCCCCAAAACGCAACAATTCTAATAACAATAAATAACCATAATATTAATACTATCATCCGTATCCACGAACTTGGATAGGGAAACCAAACAGGCCATTTTAATTGTTTTGATACTGGAGGTTCAGGTTCAGGTTTTTCTAATTCTTGATCTATATCCGCTACAGATGATGGTTTTGATTCCGACAGACATGAATTAACAGCCTATTAACATGATTAAAAAAGTTGACTGATCTGTTTCAAATCCACATTTCCACCACTAATTACAACCCCAATCCGAGAACCGGGTGCTTTGACAATCCCTTGAAGTAATGCAGCAGCAGCTAACGCCCCTGTCGGTTCGATCACTAACTTCATGCGTTCCCAAACAAAGAACATTGTTTTTATAATTTCTTCTTCAGAAACCGTGACCATCTCATCGACATTGGCTAAAACTAACGGAAACGTTAGCGTTCCTAGATAGGGAGTTCTCGCCCCATCTGCTATTGTTTTAGGATTTTCTATTTTCTGTAACGTTTTGGTTTGAAAAGAACGGGTTGCATCATCCGCATTTGCAGGTTCAACCCCAATAATTTTACAGTTTGGCGCAAGCTTGCGAGTCGCAATCGCACAACCCGAAAGTAAACCCCCACCGCCACAACAAACCAGTAAAATATCGAGTGTTCCCACTTCTTCTAAAAGTTCAAATGCTGTTGTTCCTTGTCCGGCAATAATATCCCGATGATCGTAAGGAGGGATAATAGTACAATCTCGTTCAGTTGCGATTTGTTGACATAAAACTTCTCGGGCAATTTCCGAACGTTCATAGAGAATAATTTCCGCCCCATAACCCCGAGTTGCTGATTGTTTGACAACGGGAGCATCAGACGGCATAATAATTGTGGTAGGAATGCCTAAAATCTGACCAGAACGAGCGATCGCTTGGGCATGATTTCCCGAAGAAAACGTTAACACACCCCGAGATTTTTCTTCCTCAGAAAGTTGAGATAAAGCGTTAAAAGCCCCCCGAAACTTAAACGAACCCGTCCGTTGAAAATTCTCACATTTAAAAAAGACTTCCGCCCCCGTTAATTGATTAACCGTTCGAGAAATAATCACTGGAGTTCGGTAAGCATATCCTTGAAGGCGTTGTGTTGCTTTTTCAATATCTGCAAAAATAGGTAAAATCATTCTAAAATATAAATAGAGATCGTTAAATTTCTAATCGAGATTGTACAAGCTATTCTAGAGAAAGAACACCAAAGAAACTAAAATTCATCATTTTTGAGGGTCTAAAAAACTATGTCTACTCAACCTCCGACAAATTGGCTTCAACAACATCTTCGTTCTCTCCTCGCTGGCGTTGCAGGAACGGCTATTATTGCAGGTATTGCAGTTGCGGTGTGGAGTCAATCTGCAAATCAGGGGGTCAGTCCTTCTCAAGCGACCAATCCTGGCCAAAATATAGCATCCTCTGCGCTTCCCCTCAATATTACCGTGCATCGCAGTCCAACCTGTGGATGCTGCAAAGCCTGGGTACAACACCTCGAAGCCAATGGCTTTCAAACCACCGATATTGTCACAGAAGACGTGAGTGCGGTTAAACAGGAATACGGAGTACCGAGTGAGTTAACCTCTTGTCATACGGCGGTAATTGACGGATATGCTATCGAGGGTCATGTCCCTGCTGCGGATATTAAGCGTTTGCTGGTAGAAAAACCTCAAGTCTCCGGTTTGGCTGTCCCCCAAATGCCAATTGGTTCACCGGGAATGGAATCGGGTAATATCAAAGAACCTTTTGCAGTGTTGTCTTTTCGTCCCGATGGCCCTGTGAAAACATTTAACGAATATCAATCTTATTAATCAAATTTTTAGGTTGATTTTTTTGCGGGGAGAATTAATGATGAGAAGCAAGAAAACCGAGAAGGCACACCGAGAGGGATGAAAGAAAAGCAAATTCGGTGTTGAGTCCAGATTTTATCGAAAAGGGGGTTGAGTGGTGTATTCTTCTCGACCACAATGAAACAAAATTATTGGGGAATTTTCTGCCTGAGAAACATCTGACTTCGGTAAAGCGTCCTGAATGCAGTGGGGTTTAGCCTGTTCTCCCCAAAACCCTAATTCTTGTGCCATCACTCTAGATGTTGTGAGGCTGAGAAGGGTTACACTGGTGAGAAAAAAGCTGAATCTTAATCGATTGAGTTGCATTATTGACCTCCTGTTTTTTTCCGTGAATATCAATCACGAATCCTGAATGACAGTACACTTTCACTCGCAACAGCAACTCTCTACCGAAGCTGATAAACTTTGGTATAAAGAGAGTTTAAACAACGGAGAAGTTGAAGCTTGTGCGAGTGATTTCTCTATCTTCAAGATAACATTCGAGTTCTGAGTTATCCGGAATATTTACAGAGTTATTATAAGAAACAAGGGATTGTATTCAGGGGGTTTTCAACTCGGAGTATAGGGAGGAGTTGGGGAGAAAGTGAGCCGTATTTACTTCTATTTATGACCTCAGCATTTTACCTCTGATCTTCTAACTTCTGTCTTCAGGACTCAACTCACCATCAGCCCTAACAATTTTTTATTGAGAATAAAAAAAACCTTAAAAAATAAGGTTTGTTAGTAAATATTACTCACCACTCTCCCAAAATTTCGCACTGCTGATTTAATCTTACTGAATATTTTTCAGAAAATTTCGTTCATTGGGATCGAGTGAATCAGGACTTTCAGCAGATTTTGCTCGTTCAGACTGCTCTTTTAATCGGTTACTGGCGTGTTCTCTTGCTTGTTCAATCACTTGTTTTCTTTGTTCAGTTTTTCCGATAAAATCTTTTGTCTGATCTAAACCTTTATAGATTTTATCAGCAGCAATATCAGCTTGATTAGCTCCAGTGTCTAAATCTAATTTTTGATCGGATTGAGACTGATTATTAACATTATTAACCTGATAGTAATCTGCCTCTGGGGTGAGAGAAGCTGCCAAAGCTGTCGCTGAACTTAAACCATTCAAGTTTAAACAGAAAATTCCAAATACTAGCGCCAAATTGAACAGTTTTATTAACCGCATTCTCATGACTTGAAGATTGGAAAATAAACGTTTCATTATTTTCTCCTAAATTTATTTATAATTTAACTTATTAACTAATATTAAAATACAATAGATTAGCTTGACATCTATCGAAGGTAGAGTTGCACCCTAATACACTTCAATCAATTGTTCTAATTGTGCAGGAAAGGTCAAGACAACACTCTCTACTCACACCCCTCAATATTCCTCCCATTGGGGAACTGTTTAAGAGCGCGATCAGAATGCTGTATTGAATATCCTGAAAATCAGGATTACATCTCTTAAGGTATACGGGATTTAATTTCTATAGAAAGAATGATCTCTATCAATTTGGGTAAAGAAATTCTCCCAAGCAGTCAGCTTAACGCAGCAGAAAACTCTAGTCGGAGTGATCTGGGAATCCTTGTATCTTAAGAGCAGAAAAGATGTCAACCCGCGCAATACTGTACAGCATCTTCAAGTTGAGCTTTCAGACGAACCGTAAACGTAGAACCTTGACCCAATTCACTAGAAACTGTGATATCACCTCCCATCATTTGACAAAGATGGCGACAAATCGTTAATCCGAGTCCCGTTCCCCCGTATCTCCGACAGAGTGAATTGTCTGCTTGAGTAAAAGCTTCAAACAAACAGTGTTGGTGTTCAACCGACATCCCAATTCCAGTATCAATCAGACAGAATTCTATCCAATCACCCTGGCGATGGATGGTGAGTTGAATTTGTCCGTCTTCTGTGAATTTCAGAGCATTTTCTAATAAGTGATGCAGGATTTTTTGCAATTTACCGAGATCAGTGTGCATGAGTCCTAGATCACGCCCATAGTGAATTTTGAGTTTATTACGATTTTTTTCCGCAATAGAGATGAGGCTTTTAGTCACTCCCTGGATGACATTAACCGGGTCAAAAATATCTAGATTTAATGACATTTGTCCGGTTTCGATGCGAACTAAGTCTAGAATACTATCGATAACATGAAGTAAGCGATACCCTTCTTTACGGATGATTTGCACATCTTCGAGATAGTTTGTTTGTCCCTGTTCGAGAACTTCTTCGCAGAGAAGATCGCTATAGCCAATAATCGCGTGAATGGGAGTGCGTAATTCGTGGCTAATATTGGCAAGAAAAGTTCTTTTCGCCCCGAGTGCGATTTGAGCTGTATCTTCAGCTTCTTTTAAAGCTAATTCTAATTTGTTCAATTCAGCAGTTTGCGATCGCAGTTTTTGACGGGTTTTTTGAAGTTTGGCGGTTTGTTGATCTAATTTAGCCTGGAGTTTTTTGTTCTGAGTTGAGAGTTGTTTTTCCAAGTGTTGACTTCTGGAACGCTCTAAAGCAAAACTCACTAAGTTAGCTAGACTTTCAAGAAAAGATTGTTCTTCGTCTGTCCACTTAGCCGTTAAATTTGTTCGTTCGACTCTGAGAAATCCAATTTTATGTTGATCCAGTTTGATGGGAATATCTAATACATTGAGAGAGTCTGAAAGATCTACATTCGGAAAGCTAGAAAAAAACAGACGATCTTCTATAAACTGAATATTTTTGATTACCCGTGCTAGTGAAGATTTACCCAAATCATTCTGTTTATTGGATGGTATTGAATTGGGTTTTAAAAAAGTACAATAGCAGTGGTTAATTTGTTCAGAACTATTTATTTTTAGCTTATTTGTGGAATTTACATTCAGATTTGAAGGAGATGATAAATTGGAAGAAAGTAGAGTTTGAGGCGTTAACCACAGGCTGATGCGTTTGACAGATTCTAGAGTTTGGACAGCGGTTTCAGTAATTTGTTGAATAATATTATGGGGATTGTTGTAGTGGTGATTGTGTTGACGGAGCAGATGTTCTAAAGCTAAAATTCGACAGTGGGGTTGTTCATTGACCATAAGGGGAGTTAATTGAGCAGATAAATCTAGATTACTATCGTTAGAAAAATTGAGTGTAGTTTGCTCAAGAGAATCGGGTTGTGTTAGGGTTTGAGCCGATAGATGATCGTCGATTTTTTTGAAGACTTGATTGCTAAAGAGGTTAATAGTTGCATCAACTTGTCCAATTTTCCAGTTAAGATCGGGAGGTTCTAACTTCAAGGAAACGGGATGCAACTGACCCATTGTTTTGAGCCAATTTTTCAAGGTTGAATTTTCACGTCTTAGGTGTTCAATTTCTTGATACAAAGAGTGATTAACATCCCAGGAAAATTCTTCATGCGATTGGATTGGATTCAGCATCATGGCAAGGCTTATCTATCTAGTTTTTAGGTTCGATTGTTTGAGGATAGTCGAACTCAGTGATTTGTTTATAAATAGATACACCCTGCTGATCCTCTAACTGTATAATCAGAATTATCAACATTGTGAGTGAGTTCAAATGAAGAAAGATTCTTGATATTTTTAAGTCAAAGCTCTAAAAAAGAAGATTAAAAATTTAGGAGAAAAAATAGACTTTTCTTTGGGAAAATGTCTAACTAATTGCTCAGATGAGATCTCATCGCGTTTTGTCTCCTCTCTAATCAATTTTTTGATTCCATGAGCCTGATTGACTCAGGTCAACTTTTTGTGCTGATAGTTTAGAGCAATTAACCGAGTAGATGCGTGATTTGATCTAAGATTGTATAAGATTGTAACCGATATTAACTTTTTTCTGAAAAAATACAGTTGAGTTGTGACTAAACTCTGTAATTTTATTTTTGGGCTGATCTGTAATTCCATCAGTTGAGCGGCTCTACTCACATCACACCCCAATGTTGCTATTCTTACCCGGTATAGAACGGATTACCCTGTCGTTAGATGACCTGAAACAATGACGGACTTGAGTTTGAGCCTCATCAGTTACTTATGGCTATTGTAGCAATTTAACAATCGTTAAACCGTCATTATACCTACGTGCCGATAAGAATTCTTGAATTGATTCATAAGATAAATTAAACTATCTGAGCAAAGTATACAGTATTGTGTGTAGTAAATTTCACGGCAAAATTTGTCGGTTATCGTCGCTTGATCTGTACGATACAGTAATCGCTATGAGATATTGATGGATACGATCTCTAGCTTAAGTGTCCCCTAATTCGCCGTGCCGTTAAAATACGCTCTCGTTCACGAATGGTTAACCCCGAAAGCAACAGGCGGATCTGAGCTGGTTGTGCGAGAAATTCTCAAACACATCGATGCAGATCTGTACGCTTTGATTGATTTTGAGTCAAGCAACCCTCAAAGTTACTTATTCAATCGTCTGATTGGCACAACATTTTTGCAACACTTCCCCCTGGCTCAAAATGGTGTTCAG
>CAZNCM010000177.1:0-6354 GCA_964571155.1 uncultured Lyngbya sp.
CATCTGGGAAGCAGCTTCCTTAGATGAGTGGTTATACAACGGTGGTCCTTACCAGTTGGTAATCTTCCACTTCCTGATCGGTGTATTCTGCTACATGGGTCGTGAGTGGGAATTATCCTACCGCTTAGGAATGCGTCCTTGGATCTGTGTTGCATACTCTGCACCTGTTGCAGCAGCAAGCGCAGTCTTCTTAATCTACCCGATTGGACAAGGAAGCTTCTCTGATGGTATGCCTCTGGGAATCAGCGGAACATTCAACTTCATGTTGGTCTTCCAAGCTGAGCACAACATCCTGATGCACCCCTTCCATATGTTAGGTGTAGCAGGTGTATTCGGTGGCGCACTGTTTAGTGCAATGCACGGTTCTCTGGTAACATCTTCTTTGGTACGTGAAACTACCGAAACTGAATCTTTAAACTACGGTTATAAGTTCGGTCAAGAAGAAGAAACTTACAACATCGTTGCAGCTCACGGCTACTTTGGTCGTTTAATCTTCCAATACGCTAGCTTCAACAACTCTCGCGCACTGCACTTCTTATTAGGTGCATGGCCGGTCGTCGGAATCTGGTTTACTGCTTTAGGTGTATCCACCATGGCATTTAACCTCAACGGTTTCAACTTCAACCAATCCGTAATTGATTCTAGCGGACGGGTAATCAATACTTGGGCTGACGTGATCAACCGCGCTAACTTGGGTATGGAAGTAATGCACGAGCGCAACGCTCACAACTTCCCCTTAGACTTAGCTTTTGTTGTGCATATACATTAGTTTTATTTATAACTTAGTTCAGGAAAATTTATAACATTTATAGAATTAGGATTGACAGATTAATTAACTATCTAGTTATATAATACTATAGCAGATTAAAAATCAAAAATTACTGCCGACAAACGTTAAAAATCACATCGCAATCATAGTAGAGATATGACAACAACCTTACAGCAACGCGAAAGCGCCAACCTCTGGAATAAGTTCTGCAACTGGGTAATATCCACCAGTAACCGCTTTTATGTCGGGTGGTTCGGGGTGTTGATGATCCCCACCCTGTTGGCTGCAACCATCTGCTTTGTCATGGCTTTCGTCGCCGCTCCCCCCGTTGACATCGACGGTATCCGCGAACCGGTATCGGGTTCCCTGCTGTACGGAAACAACATTATCAGCGCTGCTGTTGTTCCTTCTTCCAACGCCATCGGTCTGCACTTTTACCCCATCTGGGAAGCCGCTTCCGTGGAAGAGTGGCTGTACAACGGTGGCCCCTACCAGTTGATCGTTTTCCACTTTTTGATCGGTATCTTCTGCTACATGGGTCGGGAGTGGGAACTATCCTACCGCTTGGGAATGCGTCCCTGGATCGCCGTTGCCTACAGCGCTCCTGTGGCTGCTGCGACTGCGGTACTGCTGGTTTATTCCATCGGTCAAGGTTCTTTTTCCGACGGTTTACCCCTGGGAATTTCCGGGACGTTCAACTTCATGTTCGTTCTGCAAGCCGAACATAACGTCTTAATGCACCCCCTGCATATGGTCGGCGTGGCGGGTGTTTTTGGCGGCGCTTTGTTCAGTGCAATGCACGGAAGTTTGGTAACATCTTCTTTAATTCGCGAAACCACTGAAAACGAATCTCAAAACTGCGGTTACAAGTTCGGTCAAGAGGAAGAAACCTATAATATTGTTGCGGCTCACGGTTACTTCGGACGTTTAATCTTCCAATATGCCAGCTTCAATAACTCTCGCGCATTGCACTTCTTCTTGGCTGCGTGGCCTGTAGTCGGCATCTGGTGCGCGTCCCTGGCGGTTGCCTGCTTCGCCTTCAATTTGAACGGTTTCAACTTTAACGAATCTGTACTTGATGCTAGCGGACGGGTGATTAATACCTGGGCTGATGTGATCAACCATGCCAACTTGGGTATTGAAGCCATGCACGAACGCAATGTTCACAACTTCCCCTTAGACTTAGCTTCTGTTGAGTCTGCTCCCGTTATCAAAGGCTAATTTCTAGCTAAATAACCAAAAGACGCTCTCCTTCGGGGGGGCGTTTTTTGTTGGTAATTTTTGTTTGGCTAGATGATAGGATAAATCCGTATACAAGCCGACAGTCAAAAATTCAACTCGGAAAAGCACTCAAAAGCCATCGTGATCGCGTCATTATTGCCACAAAAGTTGGCTTTAGAACAGGAGAGGCGTTAACTGATACAGGTCTATCTTCTCGTCATATTATTGCATCTGCCCAAGCTAGTCTGTAGCGACTCGGAACTGATTATATTGACCGCAGCACGCGGTGAGTCCAGTAACGTGGATGGGTGCGATCTGTCGGATTTTCCAATTTTCCCGCTTGGAAAGCTGCTAAAATGTTGAGCATTCAGGAACAACTTGGCTTTTCTCGCTTCATTACTACTCAGGTGTACTATTCTTTGCTAGGACGAGATTTAGAACATGAAATCGTTCGTTTTGTTGAGGATGCAAAGCTAGGTGTATTGGTTTGGAGTCCTTTGGCGGGAGGCTTTTTAAGTGGAAAATATACTCGCAACAATCCTCATCTTCTCCTTTATACCCGGGTTGGATGCAACCTTTAAGCTTTGATCCCGTCGTTCAAAAAGCACTGACATCTGACGACTCTGATTTTTTTGTGAAATCTATTTAAAAGTTATTTCATTTTATCATGTTAAAGCGAATTTTATTCATCGGATTAACCTCATCTTTGTTTTTTCTGTATCCTGATGTTTCCAATGCTCAAACTTCCCTGCGTTCTTCTGAAGTGGGTGTAAAAGTATCACAACAAATTCCAGAAGATAAACGACAACTCATTGAAGAATTTCTTGAACTCACAGGAGGAGAAAGAACGTTTCAACAAGTTAGTCAAGCCATGTTATCTCAGATGGAACAACAATTTGGAGCGATGTTAAATTCAGACTTAGGAAGCCAACAACTCTCTCCTCAAGAACGTCAACAAATGGCAGCTAATCTAAGTCGAGAAATGAACCGTATTACCCAGAAATATAATCGACTTTTTCTTGAAAGAATTGACTATCAGCAAATTGTTGAACAAGTTTATTATCCTCTCTATGATAAATATTTCTCAAAAGAAGATTTACAGGTATTAATTGACTTTTATAAGAGTCCAACTGGGCAGAAAACAATTGAAGTCATGCCTCAACTACTCCAAGAATCAATTCAACGAACAACCCAAGTGATCGGGCCAACTATTACTAACATTATGCAAGAGATTATTACTGAAGAATTAAAACGTTTAAACCGATAACGAAATCTAATTTAAGCTTTAGCTTAAAGTGATCGCCGCCAGTTGAAGAACTTTTCTAAGAGGTTCTGTTGCCATTGATTTTGAGCAAACTTCTGTTTTTTCAAGAGTAACCCGGCTTTACTATTGACCTCTGATAATGTCGGATAAATATGAATTCCAGTTAAAGCAGAAACCTTTAAATTGTTCGACATGGCTAACACAATTTCATGGATTAATTCCCCGGCTGACGGCCCCACTAAATGAGCGCCTAAAATCTCACCATTTCTCCGGGTAATAATCTTCGCAAACCCTAATGTTTTTCCTTCCGCTTGAGCGCGATCTACACCCGAAAAAGGTTGTTTTAACACATAAACATCTTTATTATACCGTTGAATGGCTTGTTTTTCAGTTAACCCCACTCGCGCTAATTCGGGTTCAGTAAACGTCGCCCAAGGAATGACTCGATAGTTGGCTTTACTCACTGGAAAAAACAAAGCATTTGTTAAGACGACCACCGCTTCATAACCTGCAACATGAGTGAATTGATACCCACCAATGACATCTCCACAAGCATAAATTCGGGGGTTGGTGGTTTGGAGTTTAGCATTGACTTGAATTCCTCGCTGACCAACTTCAACGCCTGCTGCTGATAAATTCAAGGATTCTATATTAGGAACTCGTCCGACTGCGAGTAAGATTTCATCAGCAATAATAGTGTTTTCTCCGGCTTTGATCTGTTTTTTTCCGTCCCGTAATTCGACGTGTTCAGCACGGGTTTGAGTTAATACTTTAATCCCTTCCGACATGAGTTGATCTTGAACCACTTGAGCGGCTTCTGGATCTTCTTTTTGTAAGAGATGATTGCCACTTTCAATGATTGTGACATTTGATCCCAACCGAGAAAAAGCTTGTCCTAATTCACACCCAATAGGCCCTCCACCGATAATTACAAAATGATCAGGACGTTCTTGGAGAGAAAAGACTTTTTCATTCGTTAAAAAACCTGCTTCTGTTAACCCTGGAATTGATGGAATAGCAGGTCGAGAACCTGTAGAAATTACAAAAGATCTGGCTTTGAGTTGGCGTCCGTTGACTTCAAAAGTTTGGCGATCGCAAAATTTTCCTTCCCCAAATATGACCTCAACCCCTAAACTCCGAAACCGTTCTGGTGAGTCGTGAGGTTCAATGGTTTTAATCACGGTTTGAACGTGACGAGCGGCTTGAGCAAAATCAATTTTTGGGTGTTCGGTATGAATGCCAAAACGAGCGGCGTTTTTGACTTCATAGGCGACTCGGGAAGCGTGAATTAAAGATTTACTCGGAACACAACCAAACCACAAACAATCCCCTCCTAAGCGATCGCGTTCAATCAGTGCAACCTTTGCTTTTAATTGGGCGGCTGCACTCGCTACAACTAACCCTCCTGAACCTCCACCAATAATGACTAAATCGTATTCAACAGCCATAATTTTAATCCCAATTTATTATTTTGATTGATACTTTTTTATTTCATCCCAATAAGCTGAATTCTTTCTGAGAAATAACTGGGTAGGGGTTAAGATTTGTTGAGTTGGAAAAACTGGGGCTAAGGAGGTCTGATCAATTAACCTATTTTTTCTCGTCATTTTGGGATAGAATTGCTCGATTTCTTCCCCATAAATTAATCCCAGTAGATTGATTGATCTGTTGTGATTTTATCAACAATTCTGACAATTAACGAATCGACTCAGAAATAAAGAAAGATTTTCGGCTGCGGTTCCTGAACCAATTCCATAACAAGCGCGTTTTCGCCAAACAATTATCGGAAGATGTCCGACCGGTGCGTGAGAGTTAAATGTCAGTTCATCGTAATATTTCCAATTTTCTCCTTCTCGCCATCCCACCGCATCACAGAATGCTGGATAATCCCCGGCTAAACTGTTTAAAATTTGCTGCTGAATGCCCAAACCAAATAAGCCATTACTATAATAATTCCAGAGATAATCTATTGTTTTCAAATCCACACAGGGAAGGGTTTCAATATCTTCGACTCTCAGCCAACTGTCGGGTTCTTGTCTGGCTAAATAGAGCAAAATTTGCCACGTATATTGATCGGAACTTTTCCAATCTCCTGCGGCGAGTAACTCACTGAGGGGCTGATAATCCATCCCAACTTCAGACTTTAAAGATGTTTCTTCAACACTTTCTTCTAGCCAACTTTCTAGACGAGAGATAGTATTAGAAACACGTTCAGGGTTGAGTAATTCGAGATAATGTAAAACCCATTCGAGTTGATGATGTAAGTTTGTTCGTTCAACGGTTGCATTTTGAAGTTGAGTTTCAATTCTATCTAAGCGTTGGGATAAATCTGCTAAATCAGAGAAATTTGAAGCAGAATTTAAGGAATATTTTTCTCCGTTTGAACGCATTTTTTTAAGCTGTTGTTTCAGGAGTTGGAACTGTTGCCACTGTTGTTTTGCCCATTCGAGTCTAACAGATTCTTGATCAATTTTTTTTGACTCTGATAATCCTGATTGTAAATTCCAGTGACAAACTGAACAAAACTCAGGAGGTAATTGTAGATATTCCTGTTGACAGACTGGGCATTTAAACATAAGCGATCGCAGCCATTAAAATTTCGGTATTTTCTGGACTGAAAGTTTCCCAAAAATTCAGAGAAAAGTTCCGATATAGATTAGGATTTTTTGGAATCTTTAGTGGAGAATAAAGGACGGAGTATAAACCATAATAAAATTACCATAAATAATACCAGAGTATTCTCTCCCGTCATTGTACTACTTTGAGAATATCGGCTACGAGAACTTGTAGGTTCAGATGCACTAAAATGAGAATAACCCTCTGTCGAAGCAATTAAATCTTCCCTGATTTCGGGTTCTCGCTCGAATGAAGTTTTTTCCGATGAGGATTCTTCTGAAGTTTCAACTCGGTTGTAATTTTCACTCCAATGACGAGAGTGATGACGATTTTTCTTTAAGTAGCCACAATAGGGTTTATGTTTGGAATAAATTTCATCATACAAAGATCCACGCCGAGGGGAGTTACAGTCATCGACTTCGCAGGAAGATTGATGAGGAGGTTGATGAGGAATTTTACCGCCCGGATAACCATCCGCCTTCGC
>CAZNCM010000177.1:6457-11779 GCA_964571155.1 uncultured Lyngbya sp.
TCATCCCCACATTCCTCAAATATTGATGTAATCGTAACAGATTCACACCCAATTTTAAAGGAAAAAACCGTTAATATCTGTTTCTTTCACACCAATTAGGGGACATTTTGACAAACTCCTGTTTGTTGAGATCTAAACAGTGGAGTATCAGCCATCAAGGTGGAAACATCTGTCGCCCGTATCCATCCTGTATCACCTGGTTTTAGGGGAGGTATAAGTTGACTGTTTGCTTCTAAGTTTTCTGAGGATTCAGTGGGCTGATAGGGGTTTTCTGAGGTTTCAATCTGATCGGGTATTTCGACGGATTCTGATGAAGGGATCAACTCCGGATTTTCAATAATTACCTGTTCTTCTTTAGAACGCTTTTTCCAGGTTAAGTTTTCATGTTGATTGGGTAAATAACAAATCTTTAACTCTAACCAAGTCCCTGATTGAGGAGTAGATTGTTTTTCCATCACTTGAAATACTGTTCCTTCGGGAACTTCTCCTTTAATCCAAGGTTTCCCAAACTCTTTTAATAATTGAATAGAAGATACCGGAGTTTCACCTAAAGCGGTTGTATTTTTCCCGAGTTGAATAATCGATTTTAAACTTACAGTTGGATTTCGAGGGATAGAAAATTCCGGAGTCGAAGTCGGGAGACTGCTATTTGGGGAGGGAACAACAGGAACTTGAGACTGCTTTGGTCGCTCTGGATAAAAAATATAAACTAATACTCCTGCTAAACCTAATAAAAAGGCAATTCCCAAGGATAATAGCCAAATTTGAGGAAGCTTGGCTGAGGACGGTACATCGACAAACTCTGTATTGGGTAGCTCAGAATCATCCGCTTGATAAATATCGGAGTCTTCCTCATAATCTACCTCTAAATTGGGAACAAACGGTGAAACTTTAATCTCCGGTAGAGAGTAAATCCCTGATTTTGTGGAGACTCGAAAGTGAAGGAGAGAAATTGTTACATTATCGTGACCATTGAGAGTATTGGCAATTTCAATTAATCGATTTTTAGCGGAGATCAGATCCGTTTCTGCATTGATAATAGGTAATATTTCACTTTTCCAATAAGACTCAATCCGATCTTTATCACTGAGGCCATCAGAACATAACAGAAAGATACAATCTTCATCAATCGGGAAACGTTGCACAGTGGGGTAAAGCGTTGCAGAGGACGTAATTCCCAAAGCTTGAATCAGAGCGCCCGAAGATCGGGGTTGAATCGCATCTCGATACAACGCATAACCCAGACGAACTTCTCGGGAAGCAACATCATCATCGAGGGTCACCTGATGACACCCTGTACGAGTAATCCAGTAGGCGCGACTGTCTCCGACATGAGTAATATAAACTTCATGTTCACGAGTCAAAGCCATCACCAAGGTGGTTCCCATGCGTTCACGTCCCTGGCGATTTTCGCTGTCGTTGCGTTGACAGATCACATCGTTGGCAATATTCGTCGCCCGTTTTAACTGATTCATCAGAGAAGTTGAATCCCAATTGCCTGGATGAGACCGAATATTTTCCAAGTCTTCGCGCAAAACCCGAATAGCCAAGTTTGAGGCGACTTCTCCGCCTTCTTGTCCCCCAATACCGTCACAAACAATACTCAAAGCCTGAGAATTCCCCTGAACTTTCACGAGAGTATCTTGCTGAGGATAACAAGCATCTTCATTGTGAGAGCGAGTTGGCCCGGTATCGGTTGCAGTAATAATTTCAATCCGACGAGTCAGCGATCGCCCACAAATCGCCATTGCTTGATCGAGTTGATAAATCAAGTGTTCTGGCTTGCGAATTTCTTTAGCAATCATTTGCTGAGTCAGCTGACTTAGAAATGAATGAATTTTGGGGTGAGCATTCTCGATCCAAGATTGCCACAGTTGACCCAGTTGAGCCAGAGTTGCTGCTTTCGAGTCAGACTCTAACTGAGACAATCGCACCAGTGATCCTTCGATGCGTAATAATTGGGGATTGAGCAAACTCGAAGCAACTTGTTGATGTTGAAAAGGTTTCCACAGTTGAGCAATTTGCCATAACCAGTTCAACTGGCGTAAAGCCGATGTCCCCGCCCACAATTCTAAGAGACTGGGCATTAAAGTTTCTCTCGTCTGATCAATTGGCCCCTGTTCTAAGAGCCAAATGGAGGTTTGAAGGGGATTATAATCGGCAGGGATAAATCCGTAAATGAGGGGAAGATGCAGTCGATAGGGGAATAGCCGTAGATAGGCAGCAATTTCCTCTGGAATGCCTTCAGGAATGTCAGGACATTGTTCGGGTCGAGTATCGACCACAATGCAATTTTGTCTTAATAAGTAGCGATCGGCAATTAGCGTTCCTGTCGGCAAAGTCTCAATCCCTTCACCTACTGCTAACAAATAGTGTTTTGGCATATGATTTTGCATAGAGGTTCCTCACGCCTCTGTTGCCACTCAATTTCAGAGTTGAGAGTTAAAATTGTTGTCTCCAAGCTTGTTCACTTTTAGGCGGGGTAGGTTCGTCCCTACCGATCCGGTACGAAGTTTCTTCTCCATGCTACAGGATAAATGATCGAGATCGCACGGTTGATCTCTGATGCAACTGATCCCAGAAGCATAGATCATCTGTGATGGAGTCTAAACATTTGGAAGCGAAGGATTTCCCAGAATCAATAAATCACTCAGAACTGATCTCAATCATTGTAGCGTTTCGGTGTTAAGTTGCCAGACGGGTAATTGAGCCAACGCCAAGACACTTGCGCCCGGCGTGGGCTTCCGGTTTGATCGACTGATACCTCTTATTGGGAGGCAACGCGAGGCAATCCCATACTGTAGTTGAGAACTCGGCTATTGAGATTGTAACTAATCTCTCCGGCTTGTAAGAGCGATCGCACAAAATGTTCAAGATCAGAACCAATGCGACGCAGATTATACTCAGTTAGGTCTTCTCCATTGGCGGCTTCTACTAATTCGTCAAATTTTTGGTAAACCTTTTTTAGTGCTGCCTCACTCCAGTTAAACTCGTTATCGGGATCAACATCTATTGTTAAAACTTGGTCATTGTCAACCAGTTCATCATTTTTGATTTCAGCAGTGTAAATCTGAATATGCCGAGTTGTTGATTTGAGCAACATAGCGTCTGCAATCTTAAAATTTCGATCTTTGCATTCTCATTGTAAACGAGTTTCAATTTCAATAAATCTATAGATTATCTTTATCCAATGACTAACTTTTGGAAAACTGTCTTCAATTTTGCCCAAACCACGACGACTGAAGTCGGACAGCAGTTAAAGCTTGACTGGGGTTCTGTCCAAGCCTCGGAAAAGCCCGATGGAAGTTTAGTGACCCAATCTGATCGTTGGGCCGATCTAGAAATTCGTCGTCGCATTAACGATACATTTCCCGAACATGGTCTTCTTTCTGAAGAAGGAGAACATCTTTTCCCCTCCACAGATTGGTGTTGGATTATTGACCCCATCGATGGGACAACCAACTTCACTCGGGGGCTTCCCATTTGGGGGATTCTCATGGGCTTGTTGTACCGAGGAACCCCTGTCTTTGGTTATGTTCATCTCCCCCCCTTAAATCAGTCTTTTCATGGCTTCTGGCTTGAAAATACGGGGTTAACTGGCCCGAGTGGTGCCTTTCGTAACCAACACCCGATTTACTCCAGTTTAGACACTCCCGGTTCTGATCATTTTTTTAATGTTTGCACCCGCAGTACCGCTATTATCCCGAATATTCCCTGCAAAATTCGGTTGATGGGGATGGCGGGTTACAACTTCCTGATGGTGGCTTCCGGTGTTGCTATTGGTGAAGGCGGCGGGAGCGGTTTGGACACCGCTAAACCCTGAACCGATTTTTCCCCTCCAGCCCGGACAAGATTATGGTCATCGTTCCTATCCGATATTGGTCGTTAGCCAAGAACAATGGGTTTCCCAGTTTCAACCGTTAGTCCAGTCTTTACAGTGATAGTGATCCATTATTTACACTTTTGCGGCTTCTGCAAAGCGAATTTTTAGATAATCTTCCTCCATTTTCGCGCCCGAAGGTTGCAACGCGGCTAAGGCTTGAGGTAAAACTAAATTCCGGCGATGATTACCGATCCGAATATTTAACTCATCTCCACTTTTATTGAGTTGAATTTGATCTTTAGGAATTCCGGGAAGATACAATTCTAAGCTGTAAGAATCTTTCTCCTGATGAATTCTAATGGTGCTTTCTGCATAGTAAACTTGGGTCGGGTCTTCGTCTTTATACAAAGTATCTTTAAGTCGATTTAATGCCTCTAGTCCACACATTTCTTCGGTGTAGAGTGGCACTTCTTTTACAGGTAAAGGCCGGAAGTTATCGTGAATTTCTTGACGATATTGTTGTTGATTTTCTTTCCAGCGTTGGAAAAATGGATCGGTGACTTCGGCGGGAATAATCCGATTAGCAACAACTAAATCTGTTGCCACATTATACAAACTTAAATAAGCATGGGCGCGGAGAGATTCTTTGATGACCATTTTTTCAGGATTGGTCACTAACCGGACAGAGGTTTGGGTATTATCGGTTAATACTTTTTCTAATGCTTCAATTTGTTCATAAAATTCATAGGGTGCATCCATCACTTCTTTGTCGGGGAGAGAAAATCCCGCAATGGGTCGAAAAATCGGTTCAACGATGGGACGCAAGGCGGCTGACATTCCTTGAAACGGTTTGTAAAATTTTCTCATATACCAACCGCCCACTTCCGGTAAACTGAGCAAACGTAATGCGGTTCCCGTCGGGGCTGAGTCGATAATTAATACATCATATTCGCCCTCGTCATAATGGCGTTTCATCCGGACTAAGCCAAAAATTTCATCCATCCCCGGTAATATGGCTAATTCTTCGGCTTGAATTCCATCTAAGCCTCGGGCTTGCAGGACTTGTGTAATATAACGTTTAACGGCGCCCCAGTTTCCTTCGAGTTCCATTAACGCATCGAGTTCGGCACCCCAGAGGTTGGGTTGGACTTGGCGAGGTTCGTGACCCATTTCTACATCAAAGCTATCAGCGAGAGAATGGGCGGGGTCTGTACTTAGGACGAGGGTCTTATACCCTAATTCTGCACACCTTAAGCCTGTGGCTGCGGCGACTGAGGTCTTTCCCACGCCACCTTTACCCGTCATTAAAATTACACGCATTTCGTCAAGTCCTGCTTAAAATTTGTTCATATTATTTTAACTTTAGCGGGTTTTCGGCAATATTTGCTTAACAACATCCAAGCGAGAACAGTCCCAATAGTCGATATGACTGCTGATGAGTCCCTCTGAGTTGAGTTTGAGTTCACTCCAACCGGGAATAGAAACTCGGGGTTTCCAGG
>CAZNCM010000178.1:0-4195 GCA_964571155.1 uncultured Lyngbya sp.
CTACTGAGTTATGGTATTCATAAAGCTTGGACTCAAAATATACAACGTCTTTGGGTGCATACTTGTAATCTTGATAGTGTTTATGCTCTTGATAATTATCTTAAACGGGGATTTAAAATCTATAACATTGAAGAACAACCTATGCCTAAACAATATCTTTAGTTCTACTCAATTTCGTGCTATTCGTCAAGGGATTAAAGTTGGAATTTTAACTTTAATGACTTTTTTGGTGTTATGTTTTCCGGTTCGGGCTGAAAGTTCGTCAACAGGACAAATTCCTTTAACGCTTGAGATCTTACAGGAAAAAGTTAAAAATCCAGTAAATCAAGATGGTTTTTATTTTATTGATCTGCAAAACTTTATCATTGATTTACAACCCGAACAGGTAGAATTTAGTCAACAATTTTATCAACAAATTCAAGCCGCACTTAATCCATCTGAAAAATCTGAAGATACAGTGGGTTTAAATCTGAGTAATTCTCTGATCAAAGGAGATTTTATTGGGAGTAAAATTGGGGTGCGTGTTCCTTTACTTAAAGAAACATTTTTATCTATTTTTTCTGCTGATGAATTAAAAATACTCACTTCAGAACAGTCTCAACTTTCGCTACGAAATGAATCTCCTGAAAATACGTCGGTAGCTATCCCTAAAATCACTGTGATTCGAGGTCGTTTTAAATGCAAGGATACTGAGTTTCAGGGAAATGTTGATTTTAAAAAAGCTTTTTTTATCCGAGGTTTAGATGCTCAAGAGGCAATCTTTAGCCAAAAAACAAATTTGAATGAAACTATTTTCAATGAAGTTACTAACTTTCAAAAAGCTATATTTAAAGACAAAAGTAACTTTAGTAAAACAATCTTTTTCAGTCCAGCAAAGTTTAATAAAACTAATTTTCAAGGGTTTATAAATTTTGAAGATAGTCACTTTCATCAAGTAAATTTTAATCAAGCTCATTTTCATAATTTTGCTAATTTTAAAAGTATTATTTTTGACGGAGAAACTGATTTTAGTGAATCTTGGTGGCAAGGAAGAACTGTTTTTTCTAAGTCTCGCTTGACTCATTCTATTAGTTTTCAACAGGCTATTTTTGAAGAATCTGTTGATTTTCGGGATACTCGGTTTAACCAAGGGCTTAGTTTACGAGAAGCCAGTCTTCAAAGTACAATTGATTTTAGTGATGCGGGATTTGGTCGATTAACAGAAATCAATGTTTCTGACTTAATGTTTGATTCAAATTCTGCTCAAATTATGGGCGATTTAGGGATTATTGGAACCGTTATTTCTGTAAAAACATTGCAGGGAAATGAAAACTTACTTCGCAATTTAATTCAAAACTTTCGTCAACAAGAACAGATTGAGGATGCTAATAAAATTGAATATCTTCGGGCGCAGTTAATGCTGAAACAATTTAAGCGAAATATTTTTGGAGTAGACTTAAATACTGCTTCTCTGTCTCGGTTGATTTATGCTGGATTTACTAAAGAACAAGCCAATGAGATTTTAAATTTAAGAATTAAACAACCTTTTCGGAACTTAACTGAAATTTTAAAGCTAGATAAAATTGATTTAGCAACCTATATTAAAGTTTATGATCGTGTGGTTGCTAATCGTTACCAGGGAGAACAAGACAAAGATACCAAAACAGGATGGAAAAAAGTAATTTTTGATAATTATATTATTCCATTTTTCAAAAGTATTGATACGGCTTTACATTGGTTGGAGTTAAGTGTACTTTTACTCTTGAGTGGTTATGGAACCCGTTTTGAATTAGTTGCGGGAGTCGGTATTGTTGCTATTGCTTATTTTGGCTTAGTCTTTTGGTTTGTAGATCGAGTCAGGCGACGACATCCGACACCGATTTTACCAACATCTTCAGAAACAATTTGGATGTTAACCAGTTATGGAATATTACCTTCTATTGGTTTAACTCAAATCTTTAGAGAATCGAGTCATCCAATTTTAACCTTACTCTGTTTAGCTGTTTTTATTGTTCCGATTCCCGGTTTTTTGGTGGGATTTTTGTATTACCGAGGGCGTCATCACAACTTATTAGATTCATCTTATCTCACTGAAGATGCCAGTCAACGACAACTACGATTAATGATCGGGCGATTACCGTTAATGCCAAGATTTATTTTCTTTCGCGATCGCTATCTACCAATTCTTTGGGATAGAGGTTGGAGTTGGTTAAATTATTATGATTTTAGCCTCAATAATTTTCTCAAATTTGGCTTTAATGATCTCCGTCTCCGAGATGAACACCTACCGGGAATAATCGCTAATTTAGTTTGGTATCAGTGGAGTTTAGGGGTTCTTTATCTCATTCTTTTGTTTTGGACACTTTCTCGCACCATTCCGGGATTAAATCTCCTAATTTATCTCAAGTAATCATCTAGTTTAAATGAGATAGAGTAGATGATTCTTGCTGAGATTTTAAAAGGAGTTCTTGCACTTCTACATCCGAAGTTTGAGAAAAATCTTCATACCAAAAACTAATCGCTTTCAGTAATTTAGGTTGAACTAAACAAATCACTTGACTGACTTGATCTTCCAACTGTTGACAAGTGCTTGGAGGGGCGAGAGGAACCGCAACAACAATTGCTTTGGGTTGATGCGATCGCATAACTTCAATTGCTGCAAAGAGTGTGGAACCCGTCGCGACTCCATCATCAACTAAAATTACAATTTTATCTTCTACATTTAAAGGTAAATCTCTCCCTCGATAGAGATGATAACGTCGTTTTAATTCTTGTTTTTCTGTTGCTAAAACTTGGTCAAAAGCAGGCTGAGAAACATCCCAAGACTTAATAATTTCTGGATTGATTGTGATTGCATTTCCCTGTCCAATTGCACCCATTGCCAGTTCTTTATGTGCAGGAACTCCTAGTTTACGAACTAAACATACATCCAAAGCAACATGAAGTGATTTGGCGATTTCATACGCAACTGGAACCCCACCACGCGGCAAACCCAAAACGATTACATCAGAACGATTTGCATATTTTCTCAGTCGAGAAGCCAATAACTGTCCGGCTTCAGTTCGATTTTTAAATTTCATATTCATATTAACTACCCTCTAAGTTGATCTCTATTCAATCTTAAATTTTTTAGAGTAAATATTTCTTTTTCTACCCTGGGATAGATTACACAATTCTAATCAAGCACTCACGATCAATTCAAAATAAACTTGATGTAGCGTATAATAACTTTACTCTATCTCTAGATTCTATTTTAACAAATTTCATCTTCTACTGAGTGGATCATCAATAATTTCAACTCATTCACCCGGTTTCTCCAGCTAAATTTTAAGTTTTTTGAACTTATTTTGCCATTGAAGCTAGTGACCCAGTTCCCTATAATCAAAATGCAGCGAAAAATTAATTATGGATGTAAAAGCCGCTATTGCTTGGGAAGCAGGTCAACCATTAAGTTTAGAAACCGTTCAACTCGAAGGCCCTAAAGCTGGAGAAGTTTTGGTTGAAATTAAAGCCACAGGCGTTTGTCATACCGACGCCTATACTCTCTCCGGCGCCGACCCTGAAGGGCTATTTCCGGCAATTCTCGGCCATGAAGGGGCGGGAGTTGTGGTTGAAGTTGGGCCAGACGTCAAAAGCCTCAAACCGGGTGATCATGTCATTCCCCTCTATACACCCGAATGTCGCCAGTGTGAGTATTGTCTCAGCATGAAAACCAATTTGTGTCAAGCCATTCGTTCGACGCAAGGCAAAGGAGTAATGCCCGATGGTAGCAGTCGGTTCTCGATAAATGGCAACAAAATTTATCACTACATGGGAACTTCTACCTTTTCAAATTATACCGTATTGCCAGAAATTGCAGTGGCAAAAATTCGTGAAGATGCCCCTTTTGACAAAGTTTGTTATATCGGTTGTGGGGTAACAACGGGAGTCGGCGCTGTTGTAAATACGGCTAAAGTTGAACCCGGATCAAATGTCGTTGTTTTTGGATTGGGTGGCATTGGTTTAAATGTAATTCAAGGCGCGAAAATGGTCGGGGCGGATATGATTGTTGGCGTTGATATTAACCCCGCAAAACGAGAAATTGCTGAAAAATTTGGCATGACTCATTTTGTGAATCCCAAAGAAATTGAAGGGGATTTGGTGCCGTATTTAGTTGATTTAACCAAAGGCGGCGCCGACTACAGTTTTGAATGTATTGGCAATGTAAACGTGATGC
>CAZNCM010000178.1:4205-4961 GCA_964571155.1 uncultured Lyngbya sp.
AGAATGCTGTCATAAAGGTTGGGGCGTGAGTGTTATTATTGGCGTCGCCGGTGCCGGACAGGAAATCAGTACCCGACCCTTTCAATTAGTCACCGGGAGAGTTTGGAAAGGTTCAGCTTTTGGAGGCGCGAGAGGACGAACGGACGTTCCTAAAATTGTCGATTGGTACATGGAAGGCAAAATTAATATTGATGATTTGATTACCCATGTTTTACCCATTGAACAAATTAACGATGCCTTCGATTTGATGCACAAAGGTGAATCCATTCGTACCGTTTTAACCTACTAAAAAAAGATTAATCCCCCTAAATTTCCCGCCCCCTAAATCCCCCAATTCTGGGGGACTTGGAACATAGGGGGTAAATGAGGGTAAAAGGAGAGTTTAAACTCACCCCACTTTCTAAGGGGGGCAAGGGGGGATCAAAAATCTAGAAGCACGGGTAAAAAATATTTCAGGATTTCATAGTAAAATCAACACAGACTGAAAACAAGACAACAGAAATAGGACATCAAAATGCGAATTTTAATTATGGGCGGAACCCGTTTTATCGGGGTTTACTTAACTAAAATCTTAGTCGAACAAGGTCACGAAGTCGTTTTATTTAACCGAGGAAATAAACCCGCACCTGTAGACGGAATTCAACAAATTCACGGCGATAGAACTGATGCAGACCAAATCAAAGAAAAACTCGCTAACGAAAACTTTGATGCGATTTTTGACAACAATGGCAGAAAACTAGCTGATACTCAACCCCT
>CAZNCM010000178.1:4971-10865 GCA_964571155.1 uncultured Lyngbya sp.
ACAACGGACGTCAACTCAGCGATACCAAACCCCTGGCGGATTTATTCAAAGGAAAAGTCAAACATTTTGTTTACATGAGTTCCGCTGGAGTTTATTTAAAATCCCCTGAAATGCCTCATATTGAAGGCGATAAAATTGACCCAAAAAGTCGTCATTATGGGAAATATGAAACCGAAACTTACTTACAAGAACAGCAATTACCCTGGACATCTATTCGCCCTACTTATATTTATGGCCCTCAAAATTATAACCCCTTAGAATCCTGGTTTTTTGATCGCATTGTTGCTAATCGTCCGATTCCTATTCCCGGTAACGGATTACATATTACTCAGTTGGGTCATGTGAAAGATTTAGCAAAGGCAATGGTTGCCATTTTAGGGAATGAAAACGCTATCGGTCAGGTGTATAATATCTCTGGCGAACGTTACGTTACTTTCGACGGTTTGGCGGGTGCTTGTGCGGTGGCTGCGGGGAAATCGGCAGAGGATTTAAACATCGTTCATTACGACCCCAAACAGTTTGATTTTGGCAAGAAAAAGCCTTTCCCATTGCGAGTTCAACACTTTTTTGCGGATGTTCACAAAGCGATGAATGAGTTAGATTGGAAACCGGAGTTTGATTTGATTTCGGGGTTGAAAGATTCGTTTCAAAATGATTATCAGACGACAGAAAAAGCTGAGGTTGATTTTAGTTTAGACGACGAAATTATCAAAGCTGTTCAATAGGTTGTGTTGATAAATTTAGGGCGCAAACAAGAGCGCCCCTATAAATATTAATCCTAACACGCAGTTTAAGTTGAGTCACGAAACCTAACTCTAGAGAATTAAAATTATTTGGCATTGTCATTATCGAGGGAAATAATGTCTAGCTTTTTACGCAGTTGTTGAATAATTTGCTTAAGTTGATTTGAACCATGTTGTTGAACAAGTTCCTCAACAGTTTTTTCGATAGGTTGACTATTTAATTTTGAAGTATCCTCTAGAATAGATTTTAATTTCTCTCTAATGAGACGTCGCCGAACAGTTTTTGATTGGTTGGCCGTATGTTCTACTAAACGAGCTAAAAGACCAACTGCTCTGTCAACTTTTTCTTGCTGTTTTTGCGTGGGATGAGCAGGATTAAGTTTGACGGCTAATCTTTTAGCTAGTAACCCTTCTTCTACAGCCTGTCTTACAATCATAGGAGCAGCAAAGCGTTTTTTTCCATCTCCATAAATAGCTCGGTGAGTGGAAAGAGTATTTTTACTAGGAAGCTTACCACCTTTGTTGCTAATGTTGTCAGACGAATTAGGAAATTGTTGATCAGCTTTTTCTTCGCTAACTGTATGGCTTTCCTGGGAAGTCTGAGACATTAACTGCGTGTAGACTTCCCACGCTTCCGTGTTTTTCAGCAAATTCTCTAACTTCTCTGGCTTGTAGTGCAAGCCCCCATCCATGTGAGAAGCCCTCACCCAGTCGAGAAAGTTAGCTTGATGGTCTAGCTCTCCATTTGATAATCTATGCTTATCAAATGCAACATACTTGCCCAGAGGCTGAATATAGATGCGATACCAAACTTTTTGCTCAATAGCCTCCTTGATTTTTTGAGGTAGCTTCGGTAACTCTAGCTCCTCTTCCCTCAAGTCCTCTACTATACTGCCAATCCGAACAAAATGAACTGCTGCTTCATCATGTTGACTCTGCTGCTGTAGTTCAATTGTCGTGGGAGCAAACTGACCCACTCCATCTACGACTACTCTTCCCTTCCGATGAGTTCCTCGTCTCCCCATAGCTTGAACTCCTCTTCAACATCTTCATACTCATTATCGCTTTTTGATATCAAAATGCCCTCAATCTCATCTTGAACGTAGCGATACTTCTTCTGGAGGACTTCTTCGGAGGATTCTTCATTATAACTCCCGAATTCCCTAGCTAATTCTCGCCAAATCATTTTAATCTTCTCAGCATGATTTGCTTTGTCCCATGACTGCCATTTTTTTCTGTTTTTCGGCAAATTAAGTTCAAGTCTTGCTAGTTTAGAAACTGACTTTTTTAGCAAGCTCTTTAAGTGTTCAATTCGTTCATGCTTAAGTTGTTTTTGGCTTTGATTAAATCGCTCAGTTTGAGCTTTAATTTTAAGATCTTGCTGCTTGTACTTATTCTCTACTTCTTGCATGATTTTGGCTAATGCCACTTCATCATAACCAAGTAAATTATGCTGTTGTTTAAAATTAATTGCTTCTTCAATCCGATATCTACCATGAATTTCTCCATCAAAAATATGACTATCAAGTTCAGCAGATGAATCTCCAGCCATAAAAAGTTCAAGACTTTCTTTTTCCTGCTTATCTTCACCAGAATCACCATCATTTTTATTAGAGGAGTCGTCAATATTTTCTAACAAATGAGCAACTGCTTCTTTCACTTCTAACGCATACTGTTCAAGAGTTTTGTGACGTGGTATGTACATATATGCCATTTGGTTATCGAGATCGGGAATAACTCGGATAATGCGTCCCATGACTTGATAAAAGAACATTCTAGTCAGAATATTAGTTGCAAAAACACAGACTCTTAATCGCTTAATTGTCACTCCTTCAGAGACCTTTTTGATCGCAATAATCCATCGAGGTGCATTCTCGCCACCCTCGGCAAAATCTTCAATTAGTTTAGATGCGTTTTCATCTTCATAAGTCACTACAGTAGGTTCTTCACCTGTTAGCTTATGAACAAGTTTACCTATTCTTTTAGCGTAGCTTGACCCATCATCATCTCGATAAGGTTGACAAACTATCAACCCAGCAGCATTTCGATGCTTAGTGTGTTCTCTAATTTCTAGTAATCTTTGATCGGCTTTTTTGATAATATCTTTAATCCATCCTCCTTCGGGATTCAGAGCGGTTTGTAAACAGCGACTTTGTTCAAGTTTGGTTTTTGCTTCCGAAAAGCTGGTTTCATAGGTTTGATCTCCAACCCAAAATGAAACATTTGCCTCATACTCCGGGAAAACAACAGGTCTTACAACTCGATCTCTTACGGCTGAGTCATATCCATAGCGATAGTCAGGAATACACTCTAATGTTTCATTTACAACTTCATAATTAATCCAATCCCCTACTATTTTGTTATTGTCACTACGGAAAGGTGTTCCAGTTGTAAATAAGCGGTATCTAGCATAATTAAAGGCAAATGTAAAGTCATTTCCCCACGTATTCTGATCTCCTAAGTGGTGAACTTCATCTGCTACAATTAGCACTCGTCCACCATATTTTAGAACTCTGTTCTTATAGGTATCTTTGCTAGAACTTAGTTGAGCATAAGTAACAACTTCTCCCTGATAATCTATTTGTACGCAAGTTCCTATTGTTGCATAGAGGTCAAAACCCCACTCCTGTGCGTCGAAAGCAAGTTGTCTTCTAAGATGATCGCCTGGAACACAAATGATAAACCACTCAATTAGTCCTAACTGTTTTAGAATGTAGGCTGTAGCACAAATTTGATAAGTTTTTCCTGCACCCGGACAAGCCTCTAACAAAAAGTTGGACTTTCCCCCTAGAATACACTTTTGTTGATAGGCATTAATAGCTTCATTTTGCCAGTTTCGAGGCTGAAACCATTCAGGTAGTTCAACACCACACCATTTACGTCTGATAAATTCTTCTTTCATTGTTATAAACTGTCTTTCTGTTTTATTCGATTTTTTTTGATTGCACAATGGACAAAGCGGTTGAGCATTGGATAGGTCAGTTTTCCCGCCCTTGCTATATGGAATGATATGATCGATGTGAAAACCTACTTCTAGTTCGCACTTACAGAGAGCGCATTTACCAAAGTAAGTATCATAAAGAATTCGTCTTTCTCTACCGTTGAAGCCTCTTCTAGTCATTACAGATGTTTTGAAAACACAATGATATCGCATTGACTGATGAAAGCCAAGCTACAACTTTTGATATTCCAGACGTAATTGTACAACTCCCGGCTTATCTTCTTCGATGAAAGTATCCCGACGAACTTCTTGCAAACCTAACTGTTTAAACAGAGATAATTCCCCCTCCGATAACGGCCAAGGCGGGCCATCGGGTTCGGTTTCACTATCACGATAACGAGTAATTACAATTAATGTACCTTTCTCGGCGACTAACGAAGAAACCGCTTCAATACTATCCGAACGCATTTTCAACGGTAAAGCTTGAATTGTGCGACATTCAAACACAAAATCAAAACTTTGTTGTAAACTAGAATCAAGGTTAAATAAATCCCCAACAAAATAATTAACCTCGGAATTGGGAAAACGTTGTTGACACCAAGAAATAGCAGTGGGAGAAATATCAAACGCGGTAACTTTAAAGCCTAATTTCGCTAAAACTTCTGCATCATCACCTAACCCACAGCCAATTACTATCGCCGTTTTTCCTTCGGTTTGGGGTGGATATTTTTCTAACCAATCTTGTAGATAGGGATGAGTGGTTGATTTCGCCCAAGGAACTTGAGAACTATCGCCTTTTGCGTCAGTATACACCGTTTCAAACCATCCCGTCGCATCGTTATTTTTTAGAGATTCTGTAGCCAGAGAAACAATTTTATTTCTAAGGGTTTCAATATTATTTGAAGACATAATCAAGTTTGAGTTTAGGTTTTGTTAGGGTCAGGGACTGAAGTCCCTGTCTGATAAGTAAAGTCCTCTCAAGAGGACTAAAACTGAATTGGATGAGATGGAGATCACAATACCCCAGAAAAAAGTTAGCTTTTCAGTCTGTTTTAACCGACTTTATTTTTTAGCCTGGGACTTGAGTCCCAGGTCAATTTAGTGAAGATTAAATGCAGACTAAATTATCGATTATACGACTTCGTTAATTCCAGTAAGCGATCGCTAATTTCCGAAGTCAGTTGATCCGAACTTTGATAACGCCAACGCCAATTTCCAGCATTGATACTCGGATCATTCATGCGCCCATTATTATCCAACCCGAACAAATCTTGGAGAGGAACAATTGCTTGATTAGCCACAGATTTTAACGCTAAACGAATGAGTTCCCAATTAATTTCTTGAATCTCCCCAGGATGAGAATACCCGAGATATTTCGCAACGTGTTGTTTTTCTGCTTCTCCGGCACGATTCCACCAACCGACAGTGGTATCATTATCGTGAGTTCCGGTATAAACCAGACAATTTTCAACAAAATTGTGAGGAAGATAGGGATTTTTGTCATCATCTGCAAATGCAAATAACAAAATTTTCATCCCTGGAAATTCAAAGTGATCCCGCAAGGCTTCTACTTCGGGGGTAATAATTCCCAAATCTTCCGCCAAAACAGGTAAACTGCCAAGACTATCGCGAACGGCTTCAAAAAATTCCTTGTCAGGGCCTTTGACCCATTCCCCATTCATGGCAGTTTCTTCGCCAGCCGGCACCCGCCAATAGGCTTCAAACCCTCGGAAATGATCGATCCGGACTAAATCTGCGTAGGCAAGCGTGGCTTTAAACCGTTCAATCCACCAAGCATAACCCGTGCGTTTTAGCTCATCCCAATCATAAACCGGATTGCCCCAAAGCTGCCCAGTTTCACTAAAATAATCGGGTGGAACCCCCGCAATATAGGCAGATTCAAGCGTTTGAGGATCGAGTTGGAAAATATTCGGTTGCGCCCAGACATCAGAACTATTGTGACAGACGTAGATCGAGATATCCCCAATAATGGAAATCCCTTTATCATTGGCGTAACGACGCAGATTTTGCCATTGTTCAAAAAACTTGAACTGAAGGAACTTATGATAGAGAATGCGATCGGCAAGTTCTTCAGATTTGCCTTTCATCGCCTCGGGTTCCCGACGAGCGATCGCGGAGTCCCATTTATTCCAGGGTAAGCCGTCATAGGCTTCTAGCAAGGCCATAAATAGGGCATAATCTTCTATCCA
>CAZNCM010000178.1:10958-11776 GCA_964571155.1 uncultured Lyngbya sp.
ACTGGGGGGTAAAGGGGTTAATTCATCCGCATTCAGTAGCCCTTGTTCGACTAACTGATCCAAACTAATCAGTAAAGGATTTCCAGCAAAGGTGCTAAAGTTCATAATATAGGGGGAATGCTCATACCCGGTTGGGCCAAGCGGCAAAATTTGCCAAAGCGTTTGACCGCTTCTATCCAAGAAGTCGATGAACTCATAGGCAGATTGCCCTAAATCGCCGATCCCATAAGGACTGGGTAAGCAGGTCGGGTGCAATAGAATCCCACTTGCACGTTTAAACGTCATAACTAAAATACTGAGTTTGGATTATTTCAACATCATATATACTAAGCTCCTTTGATCGGTATATCCTCAATAAAAAAATTTGGGAAAAATCCTAATCCTTTTTCCCTCTTTTTCCGAGAATCCCAACAGTTCTAAAGGTCATCGCGAATGAGGAATGAAAAATTGAGCGGAGTGATTTGATCCAGACTGAGGACTTGAATCTGATGTGGATTGTAATCAACAAAGACTTTTCTCAAAATCTATCTTAAGTTAGAGGAAAGTTAGCGCAAATGATGATTGAACCACACCTACGCCCTATGGGTGTATAACTTCAGGTAAGTGCAGTCAAACAAGCGCGAAGTCTCAGTAGAGGCATCTAAACATTTGTGACTGTGTGTTTGTCCAATGGCTTTTAGATGATTGTGTGATTTGTAACTCAGACTAAATATTCGAGAATATGCAACATTCCAAACTTAGTAACGATCCCCTCTGGTTTAAAGATGCCATTATTTATGAGGTGCCTGTTCGCGCCTATGCTGATAGTAATGAGGATG
>CAZNCM010000179.1:0-11615 GCA_964571155.1 uncultured Lyngbya sp.
TGCCTTATTGCAAAGCGCCCCAACTATAAAGCACGCAATTCCTTGTTCGGCGATCGCGCGATCGCCGGCTATATTATTGACATTTTTAGTATTAAATCAGTGATATTATGAGTGATGTCTGGCGTGGCGATCGCCACCTCATTACAAAAGTTTAGCTTGAATTCTATGCTAAGAGTTGAATGGCGATCGCCTAATATTTTATCCTATTTTTGTTTGCCAATTCATTGCATAACTTTCAATCCGCTCTGCTTGATCAAGACCATTGATAATTTTACGCGCACTCCAGAAATATACACCGTTATCGGAAATATAGTCATCCAGTTTTATACCCGTAAAGGTACCCCGTTTCATGCCATCAACGAGAATAAAAAGTGAGATATCGGCACGCATGACGAGATCGGGATCGTTCACCAAATCTAATCCCAACACATCCGAATATTTGCGATAATTGTAATCCCAAGTTAATTGAACATATCCCCGTCCGTAGTAGGGATAATAATGTAGGGTTTGGCGGTGATTTTTCCCTGCGGGTTCGCCCAAATAATAGGATTCTTTTACGGGTTGAAAACTCTCGGCTGTTTCATGTTGAACCGTTGCAATAATATAAGCAATTTGAGCTTGAGAGGTAATATTTTGGCGGTGAGCTTCTTGAATAATTGCCTCAACTGTTGCGTTTTTATCGCCGCCTTTCCAATTGGGTAATATTCCAACAGTCGGTTTAGCATCAAGTAAAGCTTTAGCCGTTGTTGCTCCTAAAATATCTCCGCCACTCAGTTGATGGCTGACTTTAAACTTTCTTAAAGCTTCCATTGAGCAAAAAAAAGTGCTGAGTCTCTGAAAGCCAAAGCAAGGGAAAAGCTATTTACCAATTTGAAAGGCAGTAAGTACATTTTATTGAAAAGAAAAGAGAATTTAAAAGAAGAACAAAAATAAAAACTAGATACTCTCAAGAAAGCCTCGGCAATGCTGGCACATTCATGGAACTGCGATCTTAAAGCAAACGGGACTAGATTTCTATATTCTAGTCCCATTTGAGCCTTGTTGTAGACTTATGTACGCACTCTTTTAAGCTTATGCGCGAATTTTTTTAAACTTATGCGCGAAAATTTTAAGCTTATGTGCGAAAATTTTAAACTTATGCGCGAACCGACAACAATTAAATATCTAAATCAACCAGATTTAAACGGGGTGCATTGGTTTCGATAAACTCCCGACGAGGTGCAACGCGATCGCCCATTAATACGGTAAAAACATTATCCGCTTGGGCTGCATCTTCGACTTCTACTTGCTTAATCATGCGAGTTTCTGGGTTCATTGTTGTATTCCAAAGTTGTTCAGGCATCATTTCACCCAAACCCTTAAACCGTTGGATATTGTAGTTAGCATTAGAGGGAAACTCAGCCAAACGGTCTTGCAATTCTCGCTCATTATAACAGTAGTAATGATTGCGTCCTCGTTCAACTTTATATAGGGGAGGACAAGCAATATAAATGAAACCTTGTTCGACTAATTCTCGTTGATAGCGGTAGAAAAACGTTAACAACAATGTCCGAATATGAGCGCCGTCAACGTCTGCGTCTGTCATAATAATAATCTTATGATAACGCAATTGTGCCGGGTCAAAATCTTCGCCTCTGATTCCCAATCCTAACGCTGTAATTAGGGATTGAATTTCATTGTTTTTGTAGATTTTAGAATCATCTGTTTTCTCAATATTCAGAATTTTTCCGCGTAGGGGTAAAATCGCTTGAGTTCGGCGATCGCGTCCTTGTTTGGCACTACCGCCCGCACTATCCCCCTCAACTAAAAAGATTTCTGATTCAGCGGGAATTCGGGTACTACAATCAGCCAATTTACCGGGTAGGGGTGAAGATTCTAGCACCGACTTTCGACGCACCAAATCTCGCGCCCGTCGAGCGGCTTCTGCGGCTTTAAAGGCTTGAATTGCTTTTTCTAAAACTGCATCGGCAATATTGGGATGAAAGTCGAGATATTCTGTTAAAACTTCCCCAACTAACGAATCAACAATCCCGCGAACTTCTGTATTGCCTAACTTTGTTTTGGTTTGTCCTTCAAATTCGGGGTCAGGAACTTTCACAGAAATAACGGCTGTCAACCCTTCCCGGACATTTTCCCCGCCTAAATTAGACTCACTTTCTTTAAGTTTATTTCGTCTATCGTCCGAATATTATTGGCAAAGCCTAAAATATTATCGCTATAGGCATCTACACACCACTGCAACGCCACTTCAATCTGCACATTATTTCGCTCTCCCGACACATAGATCACATCTTCATGGAGGGGTTGCTTTTCGCGGTTCATGTAGGCAATATATTCTCGAATTCCGCCTTCATAACAAAAGCTTTCTGTTTTCGGTTCTTCGAGTTTAATCAGATCTAAACGATTGTCTGTTAACGTAATTCTAACGCCTGCATTCAAATAGGCTAATTCTCGCAAACGACTGGCGATCGTTGCATAGTCAAATTCAATTCCGGTGGTAAATATGGTTGTATCGGGTAAAAACTGTACCGAAGTTCCGGTCTGTTTTCCTTTATTGGGTTTAGACTGAAGTTCGTCAACGGGAACCCCTCGTTGGTAGCGTTGAGTATACTGGGTTTCATCCCGCAAGACTTGCACTTCTACCCATTCAGACAGCGCATTGACAACGGAAACACCCACCCCATGCAAACCACCAGAAACTTTGTAACCGCCTCCACCAAATTTTCCTCCGGCGTGGAGAACCGTCATTACTGTTTCTAGGGCTGATTTTCCGGTTTTGGAATGAACATCTACGGGAATACCCCGACCATCATCAGTAACGGTGACTGAACCATCTGCATTAAACTCAACTTCAATATGGGTACAATGGCCGGCGAGCGCCTCATCAATGGAGTTATCTACAACTTCATAGACTAAATGATGAAGTCCGCGTGGCCCCGTAGAACCAATATACATCCCTGGACGTTTACGGACGGCTTCTAGACCTTCAAGAACCTGTATTTGATCGGCGCTGTAACTGCTGGTCATCTGAATAACTGCTCCAATTAGGGGTCTAATGTCCCCAGGACTCCAAAAATGACAAATCTCTCCAAAATTGTAACACAAAAGGGTTAGAAACGATTACAGGCTGAACTGAAGCCTTGTTTAAATCCAGATTGAACCCCTTTATTATAGAGACTCGGAGATGTATAATTTTTTCAAAGGACTTATGACGATTATTGTGATCTGTGGCGCAACGGCTACGGGAAAGTCAGGGCTGGCGATCGCTTTAGCGCAACGGTTAAACACAGTGATTCTCAGTGCCGATTCGCGTCAGGTGTATCGAGAGTTTGATATCGGCACGGCTAAACCGACGCGGGATGAACAGCAACAGGTTCCCCATTTTCTGATCGATATTTGCGATCCCAGAGAGACTCTTACTTTAGCAGATTACCAGGAAAAGGCTCAAGCTTTGATTGCCGTTCCTCCGGTGTCTGTTTCTCCAGGTTCTCCGTTGTTGTTGGTTGGGGGAACGGGGTTATATATTAAGTCTATTGTACGGGGAATGAAGATTCCTCGGGTTGCGCCTTGTCCTCCGTTGCGATCGCAGTTTCAAGCGTTAGGTCAGATTCAATGTTATGCAATGCTACAACAAGTTGATCCGGTAGCGGCACAAAAAATTCATCCGCACGATCAGTTTCGGACTCAAAGAGCGTTAGAGGTTTATTATATTACGGGTTGTGCTATTTCTCAACAGCAGGGTGAAGATCCTCCCTGTTATCCGATTTTACAAATTGGGTTGACTTTAGATCGCGATCGCCTCACTCAACGCATTCAACACCGTACTCAAAAAATGATTGAGGTTGGATGGCTAGAAGAAATCCAAACCCTTCTGCAAAAATATGGTCAAGAGTTACCGCTATTACAAACTTTGGGTTATCAGGAAATGATACAATATCTCACGGGAAATTGTTCGTTAGATGAGGCGATAACAGCAACGATTTTACATACTCGTCAATTTGCTAAACGACAAAAAACATGGTTTCGATCTGTTCGGGAGATTGAATGGTTTGATGCAGAAACCCCTGATTTATTAGAACAAGTTTGGCAACGGATTCAATCGTTTATCTAATTTTTGCATCAAGTTTTTTTAACAGATTACGTTTGGGGGAATTTATTATTAATATAAATTTTCGTGAATTTTCTGGATTTTCTTAACAACAACGGAGAAACAATTTGGTGCTAGAATAGTATCAGAAGGGGTTTTCCGGAATCCACAGACACCAGGTTGAAGATCAAGGCAGAGTAACTTGGGGAATCAACATCCGTTTCCCCAGGCTTCACGAAATTCCTTGGGCGATATTAGTTGTGGATGTTCAATGATTAGTCTTTTCAAGCACGATACGGGGAGAATCGAAATGAGAAATACAGGATTAGCGTATCTACTGTGGTGTAGCTGGTTTCTAGGATTGGGTGGTGTTCACCGCATCTATTCAGGAAATTATTTTACCGGACTGGTGTGGCTATTTACGTTCGGTTTTTTTGGGGTGGGTCAAGTTGTTGATTTATTTCTCATTCCCGGAATGGTTGAACGGAAGAACCTAAAATACCAACTTTACCAACGAGAAAATAGTCAAAATCCGATTACTCACGAAGTTATTGTTAATCTAACAGAAAGTCAGAAATACAGTCAGGAAGCGATTCCGACAGTTGAGAAAAAGTCTGATATTTATACAATTTTAAAACTCGCTAAAGATAATCCTCAAGGAATTTCAGTTGCCGATTGTGTGATTGCCACAGACAAACCCATTCCTGAAATCAAACAATTATTAAACGATTTGTATAAAGAAGGTTTACTTCATATTGATAACCATGAAGAAACCGGAACAATAATTTATCGGATTGTTTAACCAAAAACAGTTGTTACAGCCAATATTGATCATTGAAATCACGGCTTACTATTAACTGTTTAATCGCCTTGAGGATATTCATCCCATAATTCGGTGATTTGACGTAAACTCTGAAATTCTCCCTGACCTAAAATCAGATGATCTAAAATCGGAATGGATAACACTTGGGCGCCGGCTAAGAGTTGACGAGTGAGGGTAATATCTTCAGGACTAGGTTCAACGTTTCCCGAAGGGTGATTATGAGAAATAATCATCCGGGTTGCCCCTTGTCGAATCACTTCTCGAAAGATCTCCCGAGGATGGGCTAAAGTTTCCGTAGCGGTACCAATGGTAATCACTTTAGTTCCCAGTAAACGATTTTTTACATCTAATAATAATACCGCAAATCGTTCTTGAGTTTGCCACATTAAATCCTGACTTAAAGCATCGGCTGCGGCTTGGGGAGTTTCGATAACCGCCCGTTCCGAGGGACGAAGTTGAAAGACTCGTTTTCCGAGTTCTATCGCTGCGATAATGGTTGTGGCTTTAGCTGGCCCAATTCCATGAATTTGAGTGAGTTCTTGTACAGTAATATGTCGCAGAATTGATAACGGGTCGTGTTGATTTTGACTGAGTTGATTGAGTAAAAATTGTCCTAAACCCACGGCTGATAATTTTCCTTTTCCCTGTCCGGTGTTGAGTAAAATTGCAATTAATTCTGCATTGGAAAGGGCTTGAGATCCATGGGCGATCATCCGTTCTCGGGGTCGTTCATCGGAGGGTAAATCAGCAATTCTGAGGCTGTAGGTCATACTCAATTCTCACATCATCAGGTTTTCATCAAATATAACCCGATTTTTTACCAATGAATCAACGATTTTTCATATCAATATTTTCTGATTTTTAGGAGGTAAAAACGGTTAATTAAATTGCGTGTAATTACTGATGTTCTAAACATTGAACTTGATCTTCTTTGTGAATCACTCCCGTATTTTGAGGGATCATATTCTGACCAAACATCACACCTCCTGCTCGTCGTCGAAAAGTTGCTAAAGTTTTCAAGGGTTCTTTAAGTTCGTCCCGTTTTCCTGTGAATTGGTCGGTTGTAGTAATAATACAGCGATCGCAAGGTTTAACCACATCAAAATAAACCTCACCAATTTTAATCAATTTCCAGTCATCTTCAACAAAAGGAAAATCAGATTCAATCACAATATTCGGACGAAATCGAATCATCGGAACCTCAGAAATATTAATTAAATTATTCTCAGCTATTTTACGGTTTAATTCCTCTAAAGAAGCCGTATTTGTGAGCAAAAAAGGATAACCATCTGCAAAGCTAACGTGATCTTCAGATCGCTGTGCATAATTGGGATTAATCGGTCTAAGTTGTTGAGGAGATTGTCTGACCAATCGACAAGGTTGAATCGGAGATAATTTCAAAGCATTTTGCAACCAATTTGCCACTTCATCCCCTTGATCAATCGCAATAGTATTATCCCGCCAAATCTTAACAGCCAGAGAGTTTCCCGTTAACTGAGGTTCAAAAGTAAACGGTTCTAGAGATTCATCTTGAACAGATAAAGAAATAACTTTCCCCGAAAGTTTAACCTGAATTTTTGCCATCTGAGGATAGTCTCGCTGCGTCATAAATTGCTGACGGTGATCAACAATCATCAATTCTCGATCCCAAGTAAATCCTTTCCGCGTCACTTCTGCTTGTTCCAGTGCAATTCTCTGACAAGACTTAATCGGATGAATAAAAATACCCGTAACCTTCATTGCGAAAATCTCTCCTCTGAACCGATAAAAAATACTAATGAGTTTGACGCGCGCGGTGACTAAAACCAACCCACGAACCGAAAAAGCCCTCGTTCAGCCAATAGTAGTCTATAGGAGGTGATATTACACTGGATTGGTTATATTAGTAAACGACAGAGATTGTAAATCTCGTAAAAATTTGATTGGGGTATATAGTATGACGAAATCTCTATTTTTCCGGAGTTTGCTGGCGACAACAACTACCGTTGCAATCAGCACAATGGCTTCGAGTAGTTATGCGGTTAGTCTGGTTCCCGACTCTGAGGGGGAAATTGATGTGGGTTTGGGCTGTTTAGATGCCGCTCAGTGCATCGAGCCCGAGTCTCTCTCTTTTGTCGAGAGTATTATGTCTGAGACCGATGAAACCACAAGTTCTAGAAGTCGTCTGTTCATTGATGACTTGACCACTGAGAATGTTTATGGGGATGATGTTAGCTTTTTAACCACAGATGCGGGGACGAATCCTGCTGATGTTTGGTTTCGTCCGGTTGCTTATTTGGAAGGGCTAGATTCTTATCCAGAAGAAGGTCAACTCGAAGTTGGGACTTACACCTTTGAATTTGGTACTCTCTTAAAAGAATTGACGATTGAATATTTCGATACAGAGTCCGAAAATACGACGGGTGTTGTTGCGATTAATGGTATGTCTTTGGATTCTCCGGACTGGGTTCGGTCCGGCTCGAATGGTAACGTCTCTACTCAAACCTTTAATGATGTTAGTTCTCTAACGCTAAAACTCGGGTTATTTGACCCCGATGGAATGACGGTTAAAGCGCCCGGAGATGGTGTCCGTTTTCGGTTAGCTGCGACTCCGACTCCGGTTCCCGAACCCACGACAATTAGTGGTTTAGTAGCAGTTGGTTTGGCTGTAGCGGGTTCAAAGCTTCGTAAGCGTCATCAGGCTTAATCCGTTTGTAAATCAGCCAGTATTCAACAAAATTTCTGCACTACTCTCAGAGTCTTTCTAGCATTTCCTGGGATGGAGTGTGACTAGATTTTGATTCAAACCCAAAAGATGGATAGAGAATAAAACAATTAGCTTATCCATCTTTTGTAAGTTTTTTGGATTGATGAAGACTGCATCTAGAATCTATCTAAGGGGAGAGGAGAGTCAGACTAAGTTTATGCTACTTAAAAGTTATAATAGTTCGGACAAAACTCTCAGTTACATCCTGCCAACGAGGATTACAAGCCCGTTGTTTAATAATCTCAAAATGCACCAATGACCACTGTTGACCTAAACCTCCTGGTTCACAACGACGTTCAAGATAAGTGACTTTTTCCGGGTTGAGATAGTGGGTTTCACAGATATGGTCAAATAATATTTCAAAAGCATTGCTGATGCTAATTCCTTGTTTCCGGGGGAACTCCGTGACCATCACAATCTGGCTACCATCAGATTTAGGATGAATTTGTAAATCGAACTTACAAATACTTCCTGGCCAAAGTTGACACTTAAACAACATTTCTAAAGCATCCTTCATTAAAGCGAATCAAAAAGAGGACTGAATGGTATTGATCCAGTCTCTACGTTCTTAATAATCAATTATAAATTAAATCTTAAGACATCTCATAGTCCCCCTCAGGCAGAAGGTGAAGGGGATGTTGACTTACTTTCTCTCAAATTTACTCCCTATATCGAGGCGAAGAATCTCGCCATGCTTGAATTTAGGGTTTTTTCCTTTATTGTCCCCACCACAAAAGTCACCCCTTCTAGAGCTAAAAGGGTCTGATTTCTGAGAGGGACAGTAATAAAAATTTACATTCCGGCGAGAGTGATGATTGACTTGGCAACTAACAAGGAGCATTATGTAACAGATAATTGACTTCACTCGCCAGCCATTCTTTAAACAATTTTTTGATAATTTGTTGAGAACGTTCCTCCGTTAACTCGGCGGGGATAAACTCTTCAACTTTAAATAAATGATAGCCCAGATCGGTTTTGTGGGGGCCAAGAAGTTCTCCCGGAGTCGCACCAAAAACCAGAGCAGTGATATCGGCTTTTAAATGACGGCGATTTACTTTTCCTTCATAACCGCATAATTCTCTTCGTTTGGGTTCAATATCATACAGATGAGCGGCGTGATAAAAACTGATTTCTTCTTCTTCGATTTGATAGAAAATTTCCCGTGCTAGCCGCTCATAGGGAACAATAATTTGATAGAGCAGGACTTTGTCATATTCTAACTTATTTTGAGCAAAATATTTTTCGACTTCGGAAGCAAACAAAGCATCAGCTAACTTTTTAGCCAAAAGATTTTCTTTAATTCCAGCTTCCCAATCATCGGGGGTAATCATTTCATCTGTCAGCCAAGCTAAGGTATCAGAGGCTTTTTCTAAGCGTCTAGCTAGACGTTGGCGATCGGCTTCCGCTTGAATTTCATCGGGAGTTACTGTAATTTTTCGTTCCTGAACCGCTCTATGAATGGCTCTTTGCGATAAAATCTTCTGACACATATCCTTGTATTTTATTTGTTCTTTCAGAAAACAAATAATTTCATCATTGCTGACAGTTCTTCCCGACTGATTAACCATAGTCTCGATCTCTCTCGGTTCAGGCTGAGTAGTTTTCATCCTCAAATTTTATCGTTTTATGTAACAGTCAAGTCTACAAGGGTTAAAATTTTTTATCTTAGGGATCAATAGTTCCTAAAACTACGCCCGAAATCCCTATATCCGGGTTCAAATTTAGTGGAATTGCTGTTATCTGTTATCTGAATAACACCATTACTATCAAACTCTAGAATATTTCAAGTCAGATCCTTGAGCAAAATAGCTCAGAGAATGATAATTTTGTCATTGGTAATCGCTTCAAAATCAACAATGACATCAACAGTCTCCACAGCTTTTGATCTTAAGCTAAATGTGTCTGCTTTTTCTCCCCGCTCTCTGGGTATCATTCCCAAAGCTTCCCCAAAGATGATTATTTCCAGTGTCCTCAGTCAGGGAGTCATCACCCTGGCTTCCTGGAATTGTATCATTTCCCTCTCCACTCTTGAGGGTATCATTACTTACATTTTGCCGAACAATATCATCACCGCTTCCGCCACATCAAAGAAATTCTCCGCCAAACCGAAGCAACGACCGACATGAGAATTTCTTTGATTGTGATCATCATTGCCACTGGTGATGATACGTCTGACGGTACGGCGAGACACCTACGCGAACACAGAAACAGCAGAAATAGTAGGTTGTTCTTGGTAGGAGAAACTCGTTTAGACCAGAGATAAAATAAGCCATTTTATAGTAACTAACTTGATTAATACTATGTTGCCATTTTGGCATTGTTTCAGAAGGCAATAGGCAATTCTGACCCTTCGCTTCGCAAATCCTTCGGATTCACTTCGTGTACAAGGACAAGCTTCTGACTTCCCACCTCCCCATCTCCCCGATTTAATCACCGCTGAATCCGTCCCGGAAAATACCGACAGAATTCGACAAAATACCGAGATGAATCAATGCCTATCCTTAAGGATAGAGTTAGGATAATTCTGCCACTTTGGCATCACTCGTTCATCTGAGCTGATAAGCTATAGAACGATTAACGCTCAAGCATTAATCATCACCCACTTAAATGCCAATTAGAAAAAATTGCTGCGATCGCAGGTTGGGTTGCTAACCACCTCCCTTTTTAAGGGGGCAAGAGAGGAGCTTTCACAATCTCATCCCTTAATTTCAACTTGTCTGTCACCGTAAATCTAGTTAGTCAATTCTGCTTAATCGTTATAATTAGGCAGGGTTTTTGCTTTGAAAATCTCCCGAAAATACTCGATAATTTATCCTCAAAAAAAATTTTTGATAAATCTGCCAAAATGGCAACCTAACGCTTGGAGTTCTAGTTATATTAAAGTTGTTAGCGAGGAACACAAATCAATTCGTTAACAACCATAAATAACTACTGCTAAGAGGAGTAAATCCAATGTTAATTAACGATCTGAGCTACTGTGAAGTTGTTGAAGAGAACGTTGTTGGTGGTTTCGGTTTCGGTTTTGTTAATGTTAATGCTAGTAAGACCGCTGCTGCTAGCTCTGACGTTGACCAAGACTACGATGTAAAAGTTGATCTCGATATCGACAAAGATATCGACTCTGATCTAAACAGCAACGTTCATATCGATGGTAACTTCGCTTCCGTCACTTTTGATGCAACTGCTATCGGCAGCAACACTTATACTCAAGCTGATGTTTCCGCTTTTGCTACTGCTGGACTCAGCGAATCTTCCGGTACTTTAGTTGCTGCTGTTGGCTAATTAAAAAAAGTTGCCTGACAGAGGGACAACTTTCTTTTAAAACTCTTGTTTAATGTAGGTAGATCAACGAAACGAATGTTGGTCTACTTACTACTACTTTTAGATTAACAGGTTCATTTATTTTTGTCAACTCCTGCTCTAGAAAGCATGAATAAAGAAAACGCCACAGAAGTGACTACTCCCACATCAAATCAGAGATTATGATGTGGGCTTCTTCAAACTCACGAATGAGACTTGCTGCTCCTCAATATCAATAATTGATTTACCACAGCCATTGAGCGGCAGTCCAACCGCCATTAATGCACGATTCAAAATATTGAGACCACTGTTCCAGTCCCGGTCAATCGAAACACCACAACTGGAACAGTTGTGAACTCTATCAGCCAGATTTTTCTCAACTCTCACTCCACAATTGAAACATTCAATGCTTGTCCTTCGTGGATCAACTTTCTCAACTATCAGACCGCGTTTGACCGCCACTGCCTGTAAGATTTCCAGAAATGCTCCCCACGCCGCATCATGTATTGATTTTGCTAGCTGAGTTCTAGCTAATCCTTTGATGTTTAAATTTTCATGACCAATCAGGTCATACTTACTACATAACCAATGTGCAACCTGGTAGTGAAATTCCTTTCGGCAACGGGTTAAATGCAGGTGCAACAAAGCGACTTTCTGTT
>CAZNCM010000180.1:0-2664 GCA_964571155.1 uncultured Lyngbya sp.
AGACGGTAGCTTAATTGCTCAAGGAGTTTGGGAACCCAAAGAAACGATTGATCAAGCTAAACAACTTGCAGAATTTCAGTTACGACAATTTCTGTAGTTTCTAGAGGTTAGATTAATTTAATTCTGACTCGATCAAAAATCTAGAAATTATTTTAAAGGGGTTGAAATCTTCTGTTTTAGTTAAGACTTTAAAGATCTTATAGAAGATTAACCCCTGTTGTGTGAATTCGACTTCCATCAACTTCAACTTAAGTTCGATCAATATTTTCTCTAAAACTCAATTCGAGGTGGAAAAGGAATATCTATACCTGCATCCGGCTCAGGATTAGCTTCTAAAGGTTCAAAAAGCTCATCAAGATATTCTTCTGTATATTCAAATTCCCCAGGTTCTGATCCTCCCATCGGAAAGGTTAGACTAGAATCTTCTCGCCCAATACTCAACTGTTCTTGCTTCCCGAGTTCTTCTGCTGAACCCATTGGAGACCATCGAGCTTCTTCGAGAGATTGTACCCAGAAACTACTCCCATTAAGATCTGCTTTGATCAAGTTAGTTCCATCAAGTTGAGCCTGAATCAAGTTGGCGTTGGTTAAATTCGCACCAAACAGGTTAGCGTTGTCTAACTCCGCACTATTTAAGAATGCGCCCTGTAAGTTTGCTTCTGTGAGGTTGGCTCCTTTGAGGTCAGCGCCCTCTAAATTTGTGTAGGCTAGATTCGCCCCTGAGAGATCGGCATTCCTTAAGTCTACTCCGATCAAGTGACGTTTGCTTAAATCTACTCCCCGCAGATCACAGCCTTGACAAGTACCTGTTTCAACTAGCTGTTGAATATGAGCAGGGTTTTGGGCTTGAGCGGAATTGGATAAACCGACAGAAAATAAAACAGAACTGGCGATTACGAGTGTGGTTTTGGAGAAGATGCTCATCTTAAAATGTCCTCCCGATTTTATCTAAACTTTCGAGACATTGTATTTAAGTCTCTCTATTTCTAGAATAAGCGATATTTCCGAGGATGACTTCCTCCAACGGAAGGATATTCTTTGGGAAGATTGATTTTTGTCTGATTGATTGCTGACAAAAGATACTTTTTTACCAATTTTTTGATCCCATTTCCAGTACCTACACTGACTTCATTGGTGATCTGAGTCTCAAACAAGCATTTTTCGTTGATCCCGCTTGAGTGATCCTGCTCACAATTACTGAAGACAAATGATTTCAGCGATTGCAGGAGACAAACACTTTAATTCTCGTGTTTTGGGACGCAACCGCAAAGAATTTAGATAATTCTCAGGAAACTTTAAGTTTTTTTCGATTTAATCAGACTCTGGACTGGTCGTTGGGATTGAATCTGAAAATTAAAAAGTCAAATCTCTATTTTAGATTTTTTTTGATTGGATGTTGCTTTGAAAGATAAGCGATAAAATGAGTAAATCCCTATTCAACTGTACAGAAAGATAAAAAGAAATGGTTGCTAACTACGAAGTTGAATCAATTGTTCTAGATCGCTACAAACAAGGTGCAAAAGAAGTACAACCTTCTCTGTGCTGTCCAACCAGCTACAATAAACAGTATCTCGAAAAAATTCCTCAAGAAATTATTGAGAAAGATTATGGTTGTGGTGATCCAACCCGTTATGTCAAATCCGGTGAAACCGTTGTTGATCTCGGTTCAGGTGCGGGTAAACACTGTTATATTTTAGCCCAAATTGTGGGTGAACAGGGTGAAGTGATTGGGGTTGACTTTAATGATGAAATGCTCTCCCTGGCTCGTAAATATCAAGACGAAATGGCGGCAAAATTAGGATATCAAAATACTAAATTTGTCAAGGGTAAAATTCAAGACTTAGCTCTAGACTTAGACTCAGTACAACAGTGGTTAACTCAAAATCCTGTACAATCAATCGATGGGATTTCTGCCTTAGAAGCCGAATGCGATCGCCTGCGACAAGAAAACCCATTAATTACCGATAATAGCGTTGATGTTGTCATTTCTAATTGTGTTTTAAACCTAGTTCGACCCCAAGACAAAAAGCAACTCTTTCAAGAAATTTATCGCGTTCTCAAAAAAGGAGGTCGGGCGGTAATTTCTGATATTGTTTGTGATGAAAATCCGACTCCAGAAATGATTCAAGATCCTGAACTTTGGAGTGGTTGTATTTCGGGAGCATTTCGAGAAGATACTTTTTTAGAAATGTTTGAACAAGCGGGGTTCTACGGTATTGAAATTTTAGCTCGTCAACCCGAACCTTGGCAAGTTGTAGAAGGGATAGAATTTCGTTCTGTCACGGTTCAAGCCTTTAAAGGAAAAGAAGGCCCTTGTTTAGAACGCAAACAAGCGGTAATCTATAAAGGCCCTTGGAAGCAAGTAGTTGATGATGATGGTCATACCCTTTGTCGAGGTCAACGGATGGCAGTTTGTGATAAAACGTTCAACCTTTATACGGATGAAAATGGGCCTTATGCTGAGAATATTTTAGCCCTTCAGCCCTATCAAGAAATTCCCCTGGAAGACGCCACAAACTTCAACTGTAAACCGAAAGCAACTCGCAACCCCAAAGAAACGAAAGGAACCGACTATCATTTGTCCACAAAACCCGACAGTGATTCCTGTTGTGATCCCTCAGAATGTTGTTAGAATCTGGTTAGATGAAATACCCAGGCCGATAA
>CAZNCM010000180.1:2774-11598 GCA_964571155.1 uncultured Lyngbya sp.
GTTCAATTTCTGCATCCGTCATTCCAGACTTTCCACTCTTGATCATTTCTTGTTCGGCTTGTTGACGCCATTGTTTCGATAAGCGATAATCAACAGGATTGAGAACCATTAATCGATCCAAACATTCCCACAACGGGAGATAATCTTTTAACTTGTGATTCATATCCCGAGCAAATTGGCGATCGCTTTCTGTAATAATCGGTTCAGGAGGCTGATCAAATCGGCTATTGTCAACGGGACGACAACCCACAAACCACCCTTCAAACAAGACGATATTGATCCCGGTAACGAGTTGTGGTTCAATGCGATCGCCTAATCCATTGTGCAATGATTTATCAAATTGAGGCACCCTCACAGAAGTCTGACCTTGACGCAAGTCATCTAACACCTTTAACCCGATTTCCACATCATGGGTTCCGGGTGGGCCACGCCAAATTAACCGGGGATCAAGCTGTCGCAAATATTGTCGATCAGCATAACTTTTATAAAGATCATCAATCGATAAACTAAGCGTTTTATATCCTTGAAATGTTAAAATTGTTGTTAAAGCTTTACCCAGAGTCGTTTTACCGGTACCCTGTCCGCCTAGAACCCCTTGAATAATCGGCCGATTTAAGCTTTGATAATGTTGGGTGAGTTGAGTTGCTAGAGGAAGCCACAATTTCCACAACAGTTCTAAACCCGTTTTGACTTGAGGTAAATTACAGTGGTGTTGAAGTAGAGAGCAAAATAATTGCGATCGCTTTTCCAGGAGAGTTTCAACATTCTCGGTTGTGATTCCAAAAGCAGTTGATCGCCCCTGATCATTAAGTTCTAATATTGCTAACTGTTTGAGTTCATCGGCTGAGGGTTTACTTCCCCTCGCCCAAGCCTTGAGAATCTCAATCATAATTGGATCACTGTCGAGCATTGCAGGATAGGGAGACTGGGAGACTTTGCTTTTTACCGAGAACCGTTAACATCATCAGGAACCGAGTAAAAACGCGAGTAAAAATAAACTGTAGACCACACCAATTTTAAAGGCATTGAGGTTCTCAATCCATAGGGGTTGGCGAATGAGGGGTTTGCTGCGATAAGTTAGCCAATTAATGCCTTCGGTGACTAATAATAAAAGAAAAGCTGCTGTTACATCCCACTCGGCTTCCTGTCCGGCTATCGTAGAAATTACAATACCGGAGAATGAGCCAAATAGCACACTAATCGTTAGCAGTGAGATCCGTCGCCAAGGATTGCGTAACCATCGCCCCAGTCGCTCACTGAGAACATTTGTTAATCGGTTTAGACGAGTGTTCTGCATAGAACAACTTGTGACATTAATCGAGTTAGACGCTCAACGAAAAAGACCATGAAATTTAGACTTTACCCTGGAATCTGGGTTGCCGGGGCGATTATAGTTTTGAGTTTAGGCTTCCGGCAACTTTGGTTAAACACTTGTATCAGTTCAACAGAATTTGAACAATCACTGGCTCCCGACAATGTACCTGTTTTTATTCCTTCTACAATCCCTGATTCTACACTGAATCCGACTCCGACTCCGAGTTTAACGGAAAATGCAACACCAGAAAATCTTTTCAAGCCCAGTTCTGATCCGGTCTCTACCGGACAAGAAGCTGCTTTTCGGGTTAGTAACCAGAGTAATCATCCGGTTCGGGTTGCATGGCGCGCGCGATCCCCAACTTCTGAACCGATTCACTGGGATTTTGCCCCTCAAGAAGGAAGTGTCAATGGATTGATTTTATCGCGACCGGAAACCGATTTAACTTTGCAACCGGGAGATGTCTTGATTGTCTTTGCACAAGATGGTTCTCGGCGATACTGGGGGCCTTATATTGTGGGGGAAACCGCCTCACCCACCTGGAATTCTCAAGTTGAGGAATGGCAGTTAGTTGTCCAACCCTAGAAACAGGTTACAAAAGACAGGAGATCCGCAAGATCACTTGATCTCTCCCTATCCTTCACGGGTAGCGCGATCACTGTCTGCTAATGAACCCCATTCGCAATAAGTTGTGGCGAATTCATCAACAAGCGATCGGATGAAACTGAAGTCTAAACTTGTGTTTACCTCTGAATTTCAATTTCAATTCAAGTTTTTTCTTTTTAGGAGTCTGCTGGCGATTATTGGCTTAGGGTTAATCGGCTGGCTGGCTTTTTTCTGGAATTTGGGGAACACAGGCTTAGTCGATGAGACAGAACCTCTGTTTGCGGAGGCCGCCCGTCAAATGTTGATCACGGGAGATTGGATCACGCCTTACTTTAATGAAGTGCCTCGCTTTGATAAGCCACCTTTGATTTATTGGTTGATGGTCATTGCTTATCGGATCGTCGGCGTGAATGAGTGGGGTGTGCGTCTTCCTTCTGCGATCGCTGCTTTTTTCTTAACTGTTTTTTGTTTTTATATTTTACTCTTTTATGTTAAAAATATCAAGATTAATCCTCAAAATTCTCCGAGTTTAATTCAACCTAAGATTCTCTTTCATCCTTTACCTTGGACTGGTGCGGCTTTAATTGCATTTAATCCTGAAACGATTACTTGGGCTAGAATTGGGGTTTCGGATATGCTTTTAAATGCCTGTATGGGTTCGGCTTTATTTGCATTTTTTCGGGGCTATGCTGAACCTCAGTCTATTCAATCTCATCAAAGAATCTCACCTTGGTATTTAGCTTTTTATATTTTTCTGGCTTTAGCAGTTTTAACTAAAGGGCCGATTGGTTGTCTTTTACCTCTCTTGATTATTGGATCGTTTACAATTTATCTCGGAAATACTCAGAAAGTTTTACAAGAAATTCATCCATTTTTAGGAAGCATCATTTTTTTGATTATTGTTTTACCTTGGTACATTTTAGTCACGTCCAAACACGGATTTACCTATCTCAATGCTTTCTTTGGTTATCACAATTTTCAACGCTTTACTCAAGTTGTTAATCATCATGCAGCACCTTGGTATTTTTATTTTGTTGTGGTTATTATTGGATTTTTTCCTTGGTCTATTTATTTACCTTTTGCTCTTGTTAAAGCTAATTTTTGGAAGCGAAAATACTGGCAAAATCGTCATAGAATTGAACATTTATCATTATTTGCCTTCTTTTGGTTTGGATGTATTTTCTTATTTTTTACAATTTCTGTTACTAAACTGCCGAGTTATATTTTACCCTTAATGCCTGCCGCTGCTTTACTCACTGCTTTGTTTTGGAATAGTATTTTTAAATATAAAAAAATATTTTTTTCTGTTTCTAAGTTACGAAATAAATATCTCTTAACTTCTCTTTCATTGGGCTTAAATGTTATTTTTGTTATCGGGATTTCTGTTCTCATTCTTTGGAGTTATCACTGGATCGGACATGATCCCGAGATTCCCTATTTTCGAGAACAACTTCAGACTTCAGGATTACTCGAATGCAGTGCATTAATTTGGATGATGACGGCTATATTTATCTTATTTTTTTGGTGGAAAAAACAACCGCAACGAATTGTCACCGTTAATTTAATGGGGTTTGTCGCCTTTTTAATCTTTGCAGTTATCCCCGCTAATCAATTATTTGATCTACATCGCCAGCACCCCCTACGACAACTCGCGGAAACCGTTAAAACAGAAAGAGTCTTTCAAGAAGAATTAGTGATGATTGGCTTTAAGAAACCCAGTTTAGTTTTTTATACCCAAAATCCTGTACACTATTTTCAGTATCCTAGCGATGCTGTTGACTATATTCGTACTCCTAGCATTCAAAAAACCCAACCCGACACTATTTTAATCTTAGCCGCTCCCCAAGAAATTTTAGAGACCGGGTTACAGACTCCGCAATACCAGCAACTGGATCAAGCAGGGATTTATCAACTCATTCGAGTCCCTAAACTCAGCCTTTTCAACAGGGATAGAAATCAACTTCCTCGCTACTAACTGAGCAAGGGTTATTTTTGAGACTTTGGCTTCAGGATAACATCTTTTAGGTGACATTAAACAGCCAACTCTAAACCAATCCTAAAAAGTGACAAATTATTCGGATTGTGAAATAATCTTCCTGTAATATCCAACGATACGGTATCAGGAGTGAAGATTTCTGTAAGATGATAAACTGGTTTGAAAAGTATCTACCCCTCAAGTTTTCTACCCTGATCAAAAATAGATTAATCTGTTTTTTGCTGATGTTTGTGTTAGGTTTGAGTCTTTCAGGAGCAACAAAATCAGCCGTAACACCCTCAATTCGAGTTCCCATCCTCGGTTTTCATAATATTATTGACTTTGAAATCGCAAAACAGACAAAGATTAAACCCCTTTCCTTTGATCACGATTATGGTAAGCGAGAAATCTATACAGTATTAAACTACTTAGTTGAAAACAACTATTGGTTTTTAACCAGTCAAGATTTGTTTACTTACTTTATTCAAAAATCAAAACCCATTCCGCCCGAATATCTGAACCGCAAACCTGTAATGATTACCTTTGATGATGGTTACTTGGGAGTCCATGAAAATGTTTTACCGATTTTAAAAGACCTAGAAAAAACCCACGGTGAAAAAGTAAAAATTGTTCTGTTTATCAACCCAGGTTATATGGGAGTGAATCTCAAAGATTTTGTTCCTCACATGAGTTGTAATGATCTCAGAGATGGCTACAAAAGAGGATTTTATGATATTCAGTCTCATGGATTTGCTCATCAAAACCTTAGTAAATTAGATCTCAAAAATCTAGAATTTGAGTTAGAAAAATCCAAAACAAAACTCAGAGAATGTACAGCAGATTTAGATCCCAATAAATGGGTCGCCGCTCATATTGCCTATCCCTATGGTTCAGTGACCCCAAAAGTTGAAAAATATTTACCCAAATATCATTTAACTGGATACTTATATGATGGGATTATTTCTCGACCCAATCGCCTCAGAAATCCTTTCCAAATTTCTAGAGTTCCCGTTAATCGTTATACAACACCTCTGCAATTAATTAAAATTGCTAACCGAGCCACTCCGATTAAACAACTCACTCTGAAAAATAGTTAAATAGAAAGCATCGATAAAAACAGACAAAATTAAGAAGATGCTCTTTGAAGTGAGACAGTAATCGATTAGAATTAAACACTAATCACCGTTATCGGTTCACTCAAATGATGCAATTTATCTGGATTATTGTCACCTTTATTGTTTTGAGCCTTCAAACATTGGGGGGATATTCAAACCCCGCACTAGCGGCTTCTGAGACTTTAGCAGAATCAACACCAGTTGTTCAAGATGTCGAGAATCTTCTCAACCAAGCCTTTGATGCGACAACAACCGGAAAATTTGCTGAAGCCGAAACCTACTGGACTCAGATTATTAAACAGTACCCCGATAACGCTGCAATGTGGAGTAATCGGGGTAATGTTCGTGTGAGTCAAAACAAGATAGAAGCAGCCCTTTCGGACTACAATAAAGCCATAGAACTCGCTCCCAATGCCCCTGATCCCTATTTAAACCGAGGCGTCGCTTATGAGCGCTTAGAACGTTGGCAAGATGCGATCGCAGACTACAATCATGTATTAGAACTCTCCGGCGAAGATGCCGTGGCCTACAACAATCGAGGCAATGCCGAAGCAGGTTTAGGGGATTGGAAAGCCGCCATTATTGATTATGAAACCGCAGCAGAACTTGATCCCAATTATGCCTTTGCTCGGGCAAACTACGCCTTAGCCCTCTATCAAGACGGACAAACTGAAAAAGCAATTCGCACAATGAAAAATCTAGTTCGTAAATATCCTAATTTTGCTGATATGCGAGCCGCCTTAAGTGCGTGTTTATGGGAAAAAGGCAAACGTGGAGAAGCGGAAAGTAATTGGGTTGCTGTGATTGGACTCGATGGGCGGTACAAAGATCTTGAATGGGTTACTCAAGTCCGTCGTTGGCCGCCTGAAGTGGTAAATGCCTTAGATAAGTTTCTTAATTTGCAGTAACCATTTGTTCGATCACAACAGCAGCTAATTGTTCAACGCTCGGCATCACCAGAATTGCACCTGCGGCTTTCAGGGTTTGACGGTAAGCTTGAGCCTGCTGAGAGTTTTGTTGAACATGAGGAGGTAACACTCCCACACCGATCCAAGCCCGCTCAGGTTGCTGTTCAGAGGCTCGTTGAACGGTGTACATATCGCCAACCGTATCACCGACATAGACAATGGTTGTGGAGTTCTCTGGCTGTAGCTGTTCAACTGCCATCAATAGTCCGGTTGGATCGGGTTTTCCCGGTGCATCCTCCATCGCCACTAACACAGGTGAAACCAACCCTAACTTCCCCGTCAGCGCATATAAAGCCTCATCCCGCATTGCTCCGCTAAAGAATCCCCAGGCGATATTCGCTTGAGTTAACTGTTCAAAATACGTGGGTTCACACAGCAACGGTTCTGAGCAAATATAGCCTGTCCAGTGGTTAGGATCAGGCCCTCGATAACGAGATTGAAAAAATGCAATTAAATCATCATAGTTGAGATCAATCGGGTTACGAGACAAGCCTACACTCACCGCAGACTCCGTTGAATCAGGGGAAGGGATGGAATTGGGTTGATGTTCAAAATATCGATAGATTAGCTCCCGAGACGCTTCCCAATCATTATTCCAAATGCCCTCAGATTTGAGTTTGTCGATATCTTGGAGAGTGGGACGATAGGCCTTTTGAGTAAAATGTTCTACCGTGTCAGCGATCGCCCGTCGATAGGAACCCCCCACGTCCCGAATTACACCGTCAATATCAAAAATAGCAATGGCTTTCATCGATCTCAGTTGAAGAATGAACTATCCACTCAATAGCACAGAAGTCGAATACTGTGATAGAGTAGTAGGTTGTAATATTTTTTAAAATTGCCGATGGAAACAGAAGTATCGCTGGCAAGATTTGTACTCAAGGTTTTATGGCTCGATGATAACGTAGCATTAGCCGTAGACCAAATTGTGGGCAAAGGTTCTAGCCCTTTAACCTCTTACTTTTTCTGGCCAAGAAATGATGCCTGGGAACAGCTCAAAACTGAAATGGAATCTAAACGTTGGATTTCAGATATTGAGCGGGTTGAGTTGCTCAACAAAGCAACCGAAGTGATCAACTATTGGCAAGAAGAAGGCAGAGGGCGTCCGCTACCAGAAGCTCAGGCGAAGTTTCCTGAAGTCATCTTTACAGGAAGTAGCTGAATAGTTCAGTCGGTTTGATTTTCGATTCGATGAACTTGTCCTTTGAACTTGAGCCTACCCGCTGTGTAGGCTTTTAGTTTTTTTTAGAGTCTTGAATCCTCACCGTTAAATTATCTGCTATACCGGATGAGTCGGGAGATTGCAGCGAGTGGACAAACAAATCGGGTATAAAATCCGGTTATCTTTATGAATAGTTGTCATCAATAGCTGATAATATCGGTAAAATCACCATGACTTTCCTCCCCCTACAACCGCGATTAGTTTAAGCAAGTGAGCATGAGATTACAAGACTTTCTGGGAACAGATATCAAGTATGATGTCAAGAAAATTGATGCTGACCCCGAACTGAGTCGTCAGATTCAGATTCGCCTAATTGATTTGGGACTCCTTGATCCCCCTGCCGATGGAATATTTGGCCCAAAGTCAACGGCAGCCCTGCATCGGTTTCAAAAGTTAATGAAATGTGGTGAACCGGGATTTTTAGGCGCGATCACTGCTGAGAAATTAATTGAAACAAAACTCGCAGAAATCCCCGTTCCTACGCCGATCCTCAAAACAGTTAAAAGTACGGTTTTTAAGGTGAAACCGATTGCTTCTTCTCAGTTAAGCGACTCCGAAAAATTTCCCCTAGCCGGAGGTCAAGAGTTTGCGATTTTGGCTCATGATCCGATTCGAGGACATTTAAGAGTTGCACTTCGCAGTGAAAGCTTCGGTGGATATTCGATGTTATATATTTGGGGGCCTCATGCCGAAATTTATGAAGAGGATAAGTTAGTTTATCCTAAGCGGTTACCCACAAGTTATCGAATCAATAATTTTCCCTATCGTTATCAACTTGATAATTGGTTTAATCCGACGGGAGCTTGTAATGTGACTTCAATTGCCATGTGTTTGGAGTATTTAAAAGCATCCAGACGGCTCAGTTATGGACAGTTTGAAGATGAACTGTATGAGTATGCACTCGACCGAGGCTACAGTCGTCACAATCCCTACGATTTAGCCCGAATTGTTAGAGATTATGGTTGTCAAGATTATTTTACAGAATACGCCATTATTGAAGATGTTCTAGACTGGATTTCGGCAGGAAATCCTTCTGTCATTCACGGTTATTTTACCTCCTTTGGTCATATCGTGGTTGTGGTTGGATATGATGAATATGGATTGATTGTTCATGATCCCTATGGAGAGTGGTTTTCTACGGGATATCGTACCGACTTAAGTGGTGCTTATCTACATTATTCTTATGGATTAATTCGGCGACTTTGTATCCCTGATGGTAATTTTTGGGTTCATTTTATTTCTAAGTAAAGTTGTTGAGAGAAAGGGGGAAATGATCAATTTAACTCGTGAATTAATCGTTCGTTTTTCCCTTTAAACGATTCGACTAAACGGATCATTCATTCCCCAATCTCCCTGACCCAATTTCATACTCAAATCGAGCCAAGTTGAACGGGTAATTGGGGCGCTAGTTGAGATATAGTCAACGCCTGTTTCTGCAACGCTGCGGATGGTTTCTAGGGTAATATTACCCGAAGCTTCTATTTTAATGCGATCATTCTCAGCGCGTATTTTTTTCACCGCCTCAGACATCATTTTCAGCGGCATATTATCCAGCATAATAATATCAGCTTGATTCTCTAACGCCGTCTGAACTTGTTCGAGGGTTTCTGTTTCGACTTCTAT
>CAZNCM010000181.1:0-3377 GCA_964571155.1 uncultured Lyngbya sp.
GTTGTGAATCCCTCGCAGTGGTTCTTTAAGATCGTGAGAAGCAATATAGGCAAATTGTTCAAGTTCTTGGTTAGAATGCGCTAAGTCTTGATTGAGTTGATGAAGCTTTAAGTTTTGGGCGTGTAGTTGTTTCTGTAACCGACAAATTGTAAGTTGATTTTCGACTCTCGCTAATACTTCTTCAACTTGAAAGGGTTTAGTAATGTAGTCTACTCCTCCCACACGAAACGCTTTAACCTTATCAAAAACATCATCTAAAGCACTTAAAAAAATCACTGGAATATTTGATGTATTGACTTGAGACTTGAGTTCAGCACACACTTCATAGCCATCAAGTCCTGGCATTTTAATGTCGAGTAAAATCAAATCTGGAGGTGCATTTTTAACAGCCATTAATGCAAGTTTTCCATTAATCGCACACTGAACTTCATAGCCGCGATCGCTTAATGTTTCTGATAAAAGACGTAAGTTATCCGGTAAATCATCAACAATTAAAATATTTCCCTTCTGTTGGCTCGCAAAATCGCTGTTCATAAGATATCCGATATTCAGGTTAGACTCAAAACCCCTCTCTTTTACGACCTAGAGTCATTTATGAATCTAATCTATTGTAGCGGACAGAAGACCTTTTTTGCTGATTTTTCGATGTTAAGAAGCTTTTCAGATCTTCTGGACGATTTTGGAAATTACATCAGACGTTGTACAACCTCCTGATAAGCCGCACTATTCATCCCAACTCCTCTTTCGGCTAAACGAGGATCGAGGTATTGTTGTAGGTTATAAATTCGGTCTGAAGTTGCTGGATGAGTGCTTAAAATTGTCGGAGGAGAACCACTTCCGAGTAATTTTTCCATAAAATCTAAAGCGGCTTGTTGAGCATATCCAGCCTTTCCTAAAGTAATGATTCCTAAGCGATCTGCTTCATACTCAGCCTCTCGACTTTTTGGGCGTCTTAATGCCAATTCTACCCCAATTTGTACAGCTAAATTATTATCTAATCCTGCGGCTGAAGCCACTCCTTGAGCAACGGCAATTTGACGCATTTGTTTGAGAGAATGTTCTCCGACAATATGAGAAATTTCGTGAGCAATAACACTGGCGAGTTCGGCTTCATTATCTGCGGCTAAAATCAACCCTTTATGTACATAGACAAAGCCGCCCATCGTTGCAAAAGCATTCACTTTATCATCATCAACCACTTGAAAAGTATACGGAATATCTGAACGTTCACTCGCTTTAACTAATCGCTGACCAATTAAATCAATATACTGAGTTAAAGCTGGACTGGGATACAGTTTAAATTCTCGACCTACCATCCGATCATTAATCTGTTTTCCAAGTGCAACTTCCTGACGCTCAGAAATTGTAGAAAGCTGAAGAATTCTCACACCATGAAAAATGATTTTCTCAATTGGAATGGCTTGTACAGCAGGAAGTGAATTGATCCAAAATGTTAATGCAGTACAAACAGAGAGTACAGGATAAAACCAGCGACGATGAAACCATTTCGGCTTGAATAACAAGAGTTTAGACATGATCTATCCTTTTCTATTAAACTTGTATTTAGGGAAAAGTAAATCTAAAAAATATTTTTTCAATTCTGACAAAAATACAAAGAAATATATAACTACTTTGTATATTTTTGTATTCATGCACTGTTTAAAAAAGCCATAAATTTATTTTATGATTTTTTTAAAAGCATTTATTTAAGTTCATTTTTTTAGGATGTGAAAGATAATAACCTTGAGCATAATCTAAACCTAATGCTTTTACTTCATTAAAAATTTCTTCATTTTCAACTCCTTTAGCAATCACCTGTAACCCCATAGTTTTACCCAGATAATTAATCAGTTCTACAATTGCTTTATCTGTAATATCTTGACCCATCTTTTTGACAAAGCGTTCAGAAATCTTTAAATAATCAACAGGAAGATATTTAAGATAAGTAAAAGAGGACATATTGCTGCCACAATTGTCTAAAGCACAACAATAACCACGAGTTTGTAAATCAGTAATGATATCAGAAGCCAGCCTTAAGTTTTCCAGGGCTAAACGCTCGGAAATTTCAAAGCAGATCAGATCAGGAGCCAGTTCAAACTCACTCACTTGAGCATGAATATACTCAAATAAGCGCTCATCTCTTAAGTAAGCAGGAGATAAGTTGATTGAAAAGCGATGGTTTTCTAAAATATGAGTAGGAGCTTGGGCTAACTGTTCAAATAAAGTCGTAATTACCCATCGTTCAATTTGTGAACTGAGATTATAATGTTCTGCAACACCTAGAAAACGAGCCGGAGAAATGAGTTGATTATTCTCTGTTCTCAACCGCAGTAAAACTTCAGAAAATCGACGATAATCTAATGTTGTTAGTGGAGTAATTTCTTGTAGATATAAACAAAAACGATTCTCAGATAAGGCTTGCTTAATTTGCTTAACCCATTGCCAATCACTTAAAAAATGAACAACATTTTGATGGGTCTGTGTTCGGGGGAAAGTCCGAGTTTTTTTCCAGGTCATAGAAACCATTCTTACACTCCTGCGAATCCAAAAAGTTTAGACTTTGTTCTATTCCCAGACTAACCCTAGACTGTAAGCTACCGATGAACGTTATATGAGAGTTTTCTTAAACAAATAAATCAGGCTTCGATACGAACACCAAAAAAGGACGCAGATGTCAGTCAATCTGCACTTTTTTAGTTATTGCAACCGGTGTCTATGCCCCCATCCGCAAAATCAAACCCGTTTACCGAATGTTAAAGTTTTGAAACATCACCATTCTTACCAGTTCAACTTGAGGGGCTTGTACTCGCAATTGTAAGAGATTAACCGGATTAGACCACTCTATCTTGACATTTAGATAAAGAGAAAGTGTAAGGATAGCCGCTAGCAGTAGTTTTTCCAACATAATCAACTCCTCTCAAAAAAGTTCTACTGCACCGAACTGTGGTGTATGCAAAGATAATACAAAATTTCACGCAAACTCTAAATGATTTAACACAATATTCAATATGACCTGATTAACGCATTGATTGTGATACAGGTCACACCCCTCGTCAATGTAGGAAATTTCAGAGCAAACAAAAGGCATAATATCTGATCAATTCGAGTCTCAACCGTAATTGTTATTAAAAAAACAAAATTATTTCTATCAACCGATCACGGGAGCGACCTCTGCCTTGTAAAATATATCAGTAGAGATTTGTCGATAGGCTGGAGGGTACAATGCTGGCACATATTCTGGCGATTGCTGTTGGTTTGGGGAGCTTCGCCGTTTACATGGCCGCTTTCTTTTTTCCAGAAGTTCATCGCAAAAATGACTTCTTCTGGAGTGGCGTGGGATTCTTTTATGCACTGATTTTGTGGGTCTGTGCCGGACG
>CAZNCM010000181.1:3387-6283 GCA_964571155.1 uncultured Lyngbya sp.
CCTGGGTCAAATCGCGAGTGTCGCTTTACTCGGTTGGTTTGGCTTACAAACTCTGTATTTGCGACGAGTCGTAACGCCGATCTCCCAAAAAACCCCTGTTCCCGCAAAACTGCAAGAACAAGTTGAGGGTTTATTTGCGGTTCAAGCCCAGGAACCCCAGGTTATACCTGCCCCCAAAGTTGATAATTTTGACGAAGATGGCGCTCTCCCCGTTGCACCGCCAGCCCCCTCCGAACCTGCTGGTGTTGAATCTCCCCCGGAAACCGTGACAACGGAACCCCAAATTCCAGTTTCCTCAGAAATTCCCTCAGAAATTCCTGAAGTTATTGAAGAAGTTTCACCGTCTGCCGAACCAGAATTGACTGCTGAAACCGCAATTGAATCGGAAGATGAACCTGTCATTGATCCACCATTACCCGAACCCATTTCGCCAACAAAAATTGAATGGGAAGATGAAGAAATAGAAGAAGAAACAGAAGAAGAAACAGAAACAATTTCTCAACCCCAAACCCCATCTAATCCTGGATCTCAGCCCAAACGATTATCACGGGTATTTCGCTCGATTACAGGTTTATTTAATCGGGGTAAAAATCCACCTTCTTCTCCTGTTCCCGCCGTTGAAACTTCACAAGAAAATCAATCTGAAGCAGCCAAACTTGAACCGGAAACTAAAGAAACGCCAACTCTAGAAACCGTTGTTGCTCAAGAAGATATTACCCCAAAATCCGAACAATCAGAAACCTCAGCAGTCGCGGAAACAGAAGCAATAGATCTAACAGAAATCGATTCTGTACCGGGATTAGAAACACCATCCGAAGACGAATTTCAAGAAATTACAGTTACTGTTGAACCGGATATTTCTTCAGCCAGTCCCTTTGAACAAATGACATCTGCTTCTGAAGAATCCGAAATCGTTCAATCCGAAGATTCTGCCGAAGAAATCGTCTCAGAATCCTCTACCCAAAATCCCTCGCCCCCCGATGAAACTCAAAATCTGAAGCGTCCAAATCCTCCGAATCCTGACTTAAAAGAAGCGGCTAAAAAACAAAACCAATCAACCGACTCCGAACGTTAAACGTTGAAAACATCCTTAATTTTAATCAATTCTTATGGCAACTTGGCAATGTGTTAAAAACTGTGGGGCTTGCTGTTATCTCGAACCCTCAGAACGTCCAGAATTAGATGAATATCTCGGCTCAGAGGAGTTAGAATTGTATTTGAGTTTAGTCGGAGAAGATGGATGGTGCATTCACTACGATTCCCAAAACCGAGAATGTAGCATCTATTCTAATCGTCCTCGTTTCTGTCGAGTTCAGCCGGAAGTGTTTACAGAAATGTTCGGCATAGAACCTCCAGAGTTGAACGACTTTGCGATCGATTGTTGTCAGCAGCAAATTGAAGGGGTTTATGGGGCTGACTCAGCCGAAATGAAGCAGTATAATGATCAGGTGGGCTTTTGTGAAGAACCCGAAAATATCACCTCTTGAACCGATAGGCTTGCATCTTTGGGGCAAATCTGAAAAGATTATGATTGAATCAGTAGAACAGACTATTTTTTGATAAACTGTGACACCATCTTCTGAGTTATTCCCTTCGTCTAAACCACCCTCAAATTTCTCTAATGAGAGTTCTCCTGAACTCCCGGTCAAGGAAACAACAGAATCAACATCATCTCTCGTTCAAGACTCTCCAATTCCCCAACCGAATCAGCCTCGCAAACCTAAAAATGCTTGGGCAATTTTTGCGTCTACTTTTGTAACAATTTTTCTCGCAGAAATTGGTGATAAAACTCAATTAACAACACTGTTAATGACAGCAGAATCTCATCAGCCTTGGGTTGTTTTTGCCGGTGCCGGAAGTGCCTTGGTTCTCACCAGTTTACTCGGGGTATTAGTTGGGCGATGGTTAGCCAGTCGTATTGAACCTAAAACCCTCGAACGGGCAGCCGGAATCAGTTTACTGGTGATTTCAGGTTTGTTATTTTGGGAAGTTTTTAACTTCGGATGATTCAGAACTATCCGGAATAGGATTTGTGATCAATCTCCCAGTTGATCCGTTTATTTTAACTGTTGAATTTGATATTGAGCATCTCGATATCCTCCAGTTAATCCCTGTTCTAAATAAAGTTGTCCGGCGGTCTGAAAATCATTAATTGCACCGCTTTTATCCCCTAAAGCCACTCGCACAATTCCTCGTCCGTAGTAGGCATTGGGATAATCAGGTTTGAGACGAATGGCTTGAACATAATCCGCGATCGCCTGATTATAATCTTGAAGTTCATAGTAAGCAACAGCGCGATTGCTGTAAGATTGAGCATCATTTGGGTTGAGTTCAATCGCTTTTGTATAGTCGGCGATTGCTGCTTGAAAATCTTGTTGGGCAACTTGAACCATACCCCGATTACTATAAGCTTTGTGATCGGTTGGTGTCAGTTCAATCGCTTTGGTACAGTCGGCTAAAGCGTTTTCAAGTTCGGATATATTCAAATAAGCAACACAGCGATTATTATAAGCCACAGCGTTCGGTTCGAGTTGGATCGCTTGGGTACAATCGTCGATAGCGGCTTGATGTTTGCCTAAATTAATTTGGGTACTACAGCGATTTCCGTAAACAGAACTGTTCTCAGGTTGCAGTTCAATTACCCGATCATAATCGGCAAGGGCGCCTTGATAATCTCCTAAATGAAAGCGTGTTCGACCCCGATCATAGTAGGCTAAAACATTCTTAGAATCAAGTTGAATGGCTTCGGTATAATCGGCAAGGGCGCCTTGTAAATCTCCGGAATTGACTCGGGCTATTCCTCGGGAACGATAAGCTAGAGGATGATCTGATTGTATCCGAATGGCTTCGCTATAGTCTTCGATAGCCTTTTGATAATTTTCAAGGGCATAGTGAG
>CAZNCM010000181.1:6293-11563 GCA_964571155.1 uncultured Lyngbya sp.
CATCAGTCGGTTCTAACTCGATGACTTTAGAATAGTCTGCGATCGCGCCTGATAAATCTTGAGAATCATAACGGGCTAATCCGCGATTGAAATAAGCATTAGTGTAGTTGGGATTGAGTTGAATGGCTTGAGTATAATCTTCGATCGCGTTTTGATATTGTTCGAGATCATAGTAGGCATTTCCCCGTTGATGGTAGGCTTCAGGATTGTCTGAATTATAATTTATCGCTTGAGTTAGGGTTCTCACGGCTGCTTTAGGATTCCCGTTTTCGAGCTTTTCTACGCCTTGAGAAAAAGCAACTTTTGCTTTGATGGGATCAGGACGATTAAAAACTTTAATTAATCCAAAAACTACTAATAATCCAACTAATCCCGTTGCCGTTAATCCGACAATTTTTCCCCAATTGGTTATCCTTTTCTCCGAACTTAAAGAAGCTGAATTCGGAATATAAGTAAAATCAGATCGTCCGGTTATTTTCCTTAAATCTGAGATCACATCATTACAAGCGAGATAACGTTTTCCATGATAATGATGTACCATTTTATCAATTATTTTCGCTAAACCTGCACTTACCCGAGCGCGATTTCGCCACGTTATCTCATCTGGGTTAGAGAGATTTGGATCTTGAAGTTTAGGTAAATCTGAAGCTTCTAACCCAGTAATTGCTTGAATGGCAATCATTCCCACTGCATACAGATCACTATTATATTGAGGATTCCCTTGAAACTGTTCAATCGGCATATAAGACGGGGTTCCCGTCGCAATCGTCCGCATGGATTGATTGTTCCCATTTAAGAATTGATGGGTGACTTCTTTGACCGAACCAAAGTCAATTAATACTAATTTTTTATCCGAACGACGACGAATAATATTAGACGGATTAACATCTCGATGAATTACCCCTTGTTCATGAACAAAGAGAAGAATTTCTAATATTTCTTCTAATAACTTGATTACTCTTTCTTCTGGCCAAGGATTACCCGGAACCAGTTCTTTACTAAGAGAATGTCCTTCGATATATTCTTCCACCAAGTAAAAATTACTTTGTTCTTTAAAGTAGGCTAAAAGCAGAGGGATTTGATTATGTCGTCCTAACTTTTCTAAAATTTCTGCTTCTTTTTCAAATAATCGTAACGCCGTTTTCAGAATCTTAGAATTATTATTCGGAGGACGAAGCTGTTTAACAACACATTGAGGATGACCTGGGCGACGAGTATCAGCCGCAAGATAAGTTTGTCCAAATGCCCCTGAACTCAGGATTTGAACAATGCGATACCGTCTATCTAAAAGTTGACCAATCATTTGCATAAGAGGGTTTAGCGTCTAAAACAATCGGTTTTATCAAATTCAACAGCAGTCAATGGGAATAAGGTTCTGATTTTAAATTCACATTTTTCCAAGTTCAGAAAATGATTCTCTGAGGAAAAACAGAGGTTTTTGATGAAAAAAATAAGAATGAGATTGAGAGTCTATAGATAGATTTTAAATTAATTTATGGTGGTTTTCTCACTCCTAATCCAATTGATGTAACCGTATCAAAATCAAGCTTAGTGTCGCAGAACCTAGCCATTGCTCACTATTGCACTAGACATAGACTGTGCTGTAACACAACAGAGCGTTTAAGTTAATTGTGGCACAGAATCCGGATCTACGAACGAGTCTGGCTAGAAATTCATTCACAGAGGATAGGTTCTGACTCGCCCCTGACCCCGTTTGAGAAGATTAAGTCGGCTTTGAGAATCAACTTCTGACGCACGATAGAATTTTGTTTAAGTCGTTTCTATTGAATAGAAGATTTGGCTGATTTTAACTTGAAGCTTATCTAAATGGAGTTCTCAAATCCAATCTCTAAACAAATTTTAATTGAACCTGTTGTCTTTTGGCAATTGAATCCAATCCCCCTCAAGTCATTCAAATACACAATTCAATTTTAATTAAACTTAAACCCCTCAAAATTATTCCTGTTTTGGATAAGTCGTTAATGGAGACTGCTGTAAACTCACCCTTCACTTCAGAGAAACTCATCAAAATAAACAGCAAGACTCTACACATAAACTTCAGTTTAAAATACTCGCAATTGTGCGGATACAGTTTCCTCAACTGCCTTTATAGGAAAGTTTTTCAGCAATTCAACTAAAATCAATCTACTCAAAATGTGAAGAAAAACTAAAGTCACCGAGGACAGTAAGTCATAGAGTTAATGGCAAGAATGTAACCATTCATGGCTTGTTTTTGACCAATCTTGCTATCTGTTTCACAAAACTTCATAAATAAACCAAGTTCTACTTGGCCTAACATCAGATTCGGTACTAATGCACGAAGGTCATTATGGAATTTTTGTCCGATACACTGGTTCTTTCACGAATGCAGTTTGCATTAACTGCGATTTTCCATATGCTGTGGCCTATCCTGACGACGGGAATGGGAGTTTACCTCGTCATTATTGAAGGTTTTTGGCTGAAAACCCGCAATCCTCAATACTACTATCATGCCCGCTTTTGGGCAAAACTCTACATTCTCAACTTTGGAATTGGGGTAGCGAGTGGAATTCCAATGGAGTTTCAATTCGGAACCAATTGGGCACCACTTTCAGAGGCAATTGGTAACTTCTTTGGGAGTATTATCGGCTTTGAAGCATCTATGGCATTTATGCTAGAAGCCGCTTTTTTAGGCATTATGGTGTTTGGTTGGCAACGAGTTAATCCCTACATTCACTATCTTGCTACTATCTTAGTTGCGTTTGGGGCAAATTTATCCAGTTTTTGGATATTAGTTGCCAATTCTTGGTTACAAACTCCAGCCGGAGGAGAATTTGTTGACGGGAAGTTTATTGTTCAAGACTATTTTCAAGCGATTTTAAACCCGTTCATGCCCAATAGCGTGATGCACATGGTGTTGGCAACTTGGGAAACAACTCTGTTTTTTATCGGGGGAATTAGTGCCTGGTATATTCTTAAAAAACGCCATCAAGAATTTTTTGCCACTTCGTTAAAAATTGTCTTAGCCGCAGCGATTTTAATTGCACCGTTACAACTCTACATCGGACACCTCAGCGGCGAACAGGTTTATCGTTATCAACCGACAAAATTAGCGGCAATGGAAGCCCAATGGGAAACGATTCCCGCCGGGGTTGCTGCGGACTGGAGTGTTGTGGCAATTCCCAACGAAAAAACCGAAAAAAATGATTGGGAAATTAAAGTTCCTAACGCTTTAGGCTACATTTTAGAGTTCAAAAAAGAACTGTCCGAACCCGTGCAAGGCTTGAAAGAATGGACTCCAGAAAATCGCCCTCATTTGTTGGGATTAATTTATTACAGTTTTCGGATAATGATTGCCATTGGCTTCTACTTTGCGGGCTTAATGTTAGTCAGTTTAATTCAATGGCTACGGGGTCAATTTTCCCCTGAAAAAATTACCCAACAATCTTGGTTAATGTGGGGTTGGATATTCGCAGCCCCGTTAGGTTATATTGCGGTCGAATGTGGCTGGACGGTACGCTGTGTCGGTCGTCAACCCTGGACGGTTTATAACTATATTCGCACCACGGATGCGGTTTCTAATTTACCCCCCGGAGATGTATTAACAACGCTCATTAGTTTTGCTAGCGTGTATGCCGTTCTATTATTTGCGGCGTTTTATTTCGGCAGTCGAATTATTCAAAAAGGGCCTGATTTTAATCTACCGCTTCCGGGTTCAGATGAAAAACCTGCTGTTGATACAAAACCGGGAGAATTTGTTCCCGATGAACGCCCGGTAGAAGCGCAACAATAAAGGAGAGTGGATGAACACTTTAACGTATTTTTTGCCTCAAGTTTGGTTTGGAATATTAGCCCTGTTTCTATTGCTTTATGTGATGTTAGATGGGTTTGACTTGGGCGTGGGAATTTTATCCCTCACGTCTTCTAGCGAAGAACGTCGGGGCATTTTGATGACGAGTTTGAGCAATATTTGGGATGCCAACGAGACTTGGTTGGTGTTGATGGGGGGGGCTTTATTTGGAGCATTTCCCCTGGCTTATGGAACGATTCTCAATGCGCTTTATATCCCGATTTTTATGATGGTTTTTGGGTTTATTTTTCGGGGTGTGGCGTTTGAGTTTCGCGAACAAGCCCGTCGGAAATTCTTCTGGAATATTTCGTTTGGGGCGGGTAGTTTTTTGGCGGCTTTGGGTCAAGGCTTTGCTTTGGGCGGGGTGTTAGAAGGGATTAAAGTTGATGCTGCGGGTCATTTTATTGGCGGTCATTTTGATTGGTTAACCTGGCAAACCATGTTAGTGGCATTAACGTTAATTCAAGGGTATGTTTTGATTGGTTCGACCTATCTGATTTGGAAAACAGAAGGAGAACTGCAAAAAATCCATTATGCAACGGCTAAATTGGCTGCGGTGACGACTTTAGTGGGTGCGGTTATTATTACCATTGGTACTCCAATTTTCTCTGATTTTGCCCGTAACCGCTTGTTTTCTAAGCCGTTGGTTTATCTTTTTGCCGTGATTCCGGTGTTGGCTGTAGTCTTGATTTGGCAGTTAATTCGGAGTCTGAACAATGAAGCAGAAAGAACGCCGTTTATTTGGACAATTTTGCTGTTTGTGTTGACGTTTTTTGGGTTGGGATTGGTTGTTTTCCCTTACATTATCCCAACTCAAATCACCATTTATGAGGCGGCGGCTGACCCAAGTTCGTTGGTGTTTATGCTGATTTTTATCGGGGCTTTAATTCCGGTGATGTTGTTTTACAATATTTACCAGTATTTTGTGTTTCGAGGAAAAGTTACCAACGCCCATTACGGTGAATAGAATCGTCGGATACGGGAGAACAGGAAAGCCGAAAAATCAGTAGCGAAAGAGACACTAAGAGACAAAGATGCGCTCTTGGTGTCTCGGGGGTTCGTGTCTCCCTGATGCAGAGAGGCATAAGTCTGAGACTATTGAAGAAAAAATTAAGAATGAGGCAGTTTAATTCTTTTCGTAAAAATCAAAAATTTTTTGCGGTAGAATATGAAAGCTGATTATCTCTGTCAACTGAGGAGTAGTCGTCAAAAACCCCATTAAGTCAGAGGATCGCAGCTTCTGTTTCAATTGTTACAGTTGATCAATTCTAATCTCATCAAAATACTGACAGGCTGTCAATATTTCAGAATGTTAACCTTGATACTGTCAAAAGTCCAGATTGTCCTTAAAAATTTGTAATAGAAATATTCAAGCATTAGTTGTGTCTCGATACATTATTGCAAGCCTTTACTTGTGAGGTGTGACCGAGGTTTAGTACGG
>CAZNCM010000182.1:0-11496 GCA_964571155.1 uncultured Lyngbya sp.
TTTATTTCTTGGGAAATTGAACAAACCTGCTTATATCTAGAAGCTAAATTTGGGACAGAACATGGGTTTAGTCGTCAAGATTTATTTCCTTTAGTTCTGGATGAATCGGGAGAAATAAACCCCAAAAATAGCTCTTATCAGTCTTTAGCTCGACAAATTCTAGAGAGTTTTGATCCCCAAAAAAGTAGTTTAGCAACCTGGACGAATCGCCGAGTTAAATACCATCCCGAACTGAACACATTTCTGCTCGAACGGGGAATTTATATGGTGAGTAATTGGGCAATATTGAACGATACTCGACCTAAACAACTCGAACGAATTTTGACTGAAGTTTACCAACTGACTCCCCTAGAAGTTCAACGCAGTAGCCAGATTTTATCCAGTTATCACAATGTCTATCGTAGTCAACGACTTCAACAACGGAGTAGCGGATTTAAAAGGCGATGTCAACCTCCAACTCCTGAACAATATGAACAAATGGCTAATGTTTTAAACGCTCAATATTATCTCTCAATTCCGACTAAAATGATTGCTCAAAATCTTCAAGAAATTGCGACTCAATTAAGAGATTATCGGATTTATAGTCGAGGCGGACAGTTTCCCACTCAATCTCTAGATGCTTCTTCCTCCGAAGGGCTAGAACAATTAACAGCACCTGAACCCGCAGAGGAAAGCAAAAGCAGTCAAGAGGATTTTTTAGAGCAGTACCGTCAGCAGTTTATGTCCTGTTTAGATCGGAGTTTGTTAGAGGTTGTAGAGCAACGGTTGAGTAAATTAAAACGTCGCAATCAAGAAAAGTCAGAACAGTTTTTAAAAGCATTAAGTCTATTTCATTGTCGGGAAGAATCAATGGGAGAAATTGCTAAAAAACTCGGACTGAAAGCCCAATATCAAGTGACTCGTTTGTTAAACTTTAGAGCGGATGTCCGACAAAAACTATTGATTCAATTGCGTGACCGTATTCTTGATTTTGCTAAAAGTTATACCGATGTTCAACGCCTGCAAACTCTCGATCACCAACTCGATGAAGCTCTTAATGAAGAAATTGATAAGTTGATGAAAGAAGCGGAATCAGAATCTCACAACTCTCAAGAAAGTTCAACTAAAAGTTTATTTGCTCAACGACTTTGTGAACAAATAGATTGTCAGTTTAACTGTTAAACCAATTTATCTTTAATCTCTATGCTATCTAAATGTATTACAATAGAATCTTGCATCAAATCTGACTCATCCTTAACTATAATAACTAGGAGAAACCATAATGAATAACTCATCTTTACTAACTGAAATTTCACTGGGCTTTGAATCTTTTTCGACTTCATCGATTGCTTTATCAGATGAACATATTAATCAAGCAATAGAACTCAGTCATCCCCTTCAGGATGAATCTAAAAAATGGTTTACTTATTTGAATGCTTTAGCTTTATTTGGTTTTGAAAGCTGGTTAAAAGAACGGGGCGATGATTTCACTGTAAATCGGGAAAATTGCTCTATTTTTAATCCAGAAGTCGCGAATATGATTGAAGCGGTTTGTAATTTATACGTTAATCAATTTAAAGTTTGTCTGATTACAGTTGGGAGTTTATCTGATGAACTTGTTAGCATTCCTCAAGCGGTATTAGACTTACCCGAATATGCGGCTCAATTGTATGTTTTAGTGGAAGTTCAAGAAGAACTTGAAACCGTTGTTGTCTCTAGTTTTATTTCCTATCCAGACCTGATCGCCGCCAAAAATAAGGCAAATTTAGAACCGGATTTAGATTGGACTTATCAAGTTCCCCTCCACTGGTTTGAACCCGAAATCGATCAATTAATTCTATATTTCCGTTGTTTAGAAACGACTGCAATTTCTTTACCCGAAATTCCCTCTCGTCAAACTTTACTCTCTACTCAACAAGCACAACTTCAAAGTATTTTACCCCAACTTTCGAGTCCAAACTCACCGTCAAATTCCCAATTGTGGAATCTATTAAACTGGGAACAAGCAATAGCAATACTCACCAATTCTGAACTTTTACAATGGGTTTATCAAGTGCAAAATACTACTCATTTAGAAAGTGAAATTAGCAAATCAGAATTTATTCAAACTCAAAATAATTATCTTTCTGATCTTCTCACACTCTTAAGCAAACCCGCCATGAATTTAGGGCGTTGGTTACAAGATGAACTGGACAATTTAGCAACAGAATTATCCTGGGTTCTGATTCCAGAATTCTCGACAGCGACAGGGATGAGAAGTTTGAGATGGGCTTCAGAAGAATTTGAAGCTATTGTGGGAGAACTCAACAGAAAAGGTGAAGAAATTCCCAGTCAAGCCAAAGGAGGTTCTCGTGATTTACAACTCGCAGAAACGACTTTACGCTTGTATGCTTTAACTTGGGAACTAGACTCTGATACCGTTCGAGAATGGAAACTTTTACTGATTTTGGGAACACCTTCTCAGATGAGTTTACCCCATCAAATTCGGTTAAGAGTCAGTGATGCGACTGGAATTTTAGTCGAAAAAGGATTAAATCCCGAAGATGATTATTCTTATATTTTCACTGCGGTTATCGGAAGCTTAGATGAAAAATTTCTCGTTACCATGAGTCTCGGTTCTGGAATTCAAGAAACTTTACCTCCTTTTGAATTTCACCCTGAACCGTAAAAACATTGGATTAACAAAAAAGATTCAATTTGCATCGGGAGTTAACCTTCAGAGGTATGTAAGAGTAGGACAACTGACTGTCTGATCTGCTTAACTTTTTACCTCTAGATGTTGTTACATGAAAGATGAAAGATTTTAGATCCTCAGACTAGGGTTTTTTAGATTCTACTACAGGTGTGTATCATGAATATTTTTTTTTCTGAAACTAATCCTCCGCCTTCATTCAACCCAAAACCACAGAACTCAGAAGATCAAACGCTCAAACTTGTAGATCCCGTTTTTCGACTTGTAAATACAAGAAATGGTAAAAATAGTCATCTTGTCAAAGCAAACTTACAGCAAGCGGAACTGACTGGAGTCAATTTAGCAGGGGCTGATTTAGAAGAAGCCAACCTCCAAAATGCCAATCTTGTTAACGCTAATTTAAGAAATGCTAATTTAAAAAAAGCAAACCTGCAAAATGCTAATTTGAGTGGAAGTGATTTACGAGGTGCTGATTTAAGTTTTGCGATACTCAAAGGCAGTAATTTAACTCGGGCGAACTTAGAAAATGCGGATCTAAAATCAGCCGATTTGGGGTGTTTTTTGGCTCAACCAACTCAACTCAATCACGCCAATCTGAAAAATGCTAACTTTGCTCAAGCCAATTTACAAGGAATCTCTCTACAAGCGGCTAATCTCACCGGAGCGAATCTCAAAGAAGTAAATTTGAATCCAGATTTATATGAAGATAATACTTCAAAAGTGACAATTGTGAGTGATTTAACAGCTGCAAATTTAAGTAACGCCAATCTCAGAAAAGCTCAACTCAACTCTGCGATTCTCGACAGTGCAAACTGTGAAAATGCAAACTTTAAAAAAGCTCAACTTCAGTCTGTTATTTTCCGCAAAGCTAATTTAATGAATACTGATTTAAGTGAAGTAAATCTAAGTTTTGCTGATTTTACACAAGCAAATCTTCGAGGTGCAAATTTGAGAATGAGTAACCTAGAAAGAGCCTGTTTAGTAGACGCAAAATTAATGAATGCTAAGTTAGAATTTGCTCGTTTAATTAATCTTGATATGAGTGGAGCTAACTTTAAAGGTGCGAGTTGGAGTCGTGCTGAATTGTCTAATAATATCATGGAAAATGTCACCTTACCCGACGGAACACAATCTCATCAATTAACGGCTCAAGAATAGAAGATGAACGAAAATCTAATCTTTTTAGTTTTAATCTTTTTGGCTAGATTTTTGTTGATCACATTTTCAACTCTGCTCATCTTTGAACAAACGGGCGTAAGTCTTGCGCCCCGACAGTTAAACCCCTCTGATTCAATAGAAATTGCTTCAAGTTTAGCCCCAGATTCTCTTTCTGTTACCCAGATTAAACGGATTGCTGCTGAACATCAAGCCACATTAGTTCAGTATTCGATTTTAGAAGATAATCAAAATCACTCTAAACTCTATATTTGGGTGATTAAACCCACAGGAGAAATCGAACTCCGTCAAACTCATTTATCACAATCTTTGAGTCAACTTGTGGTAAAACTTCGTCAGTCTTTGGAACATGAATCTCAAGAAGATTGGCAAAAATTGTTACAACAACTTCATCAAATTTTAATTAAACCCATCGCAGCGTTTTTACCCAATCAACCTGAAGAACGAGTGATTTTTATTCCTCAAGGTTCTCTATTTTTAGTTCCTTTTGCAGCTTTAATAGATGAACAAGGCACCGCTCTAATTGAACATCATACCCTTTCCACTGTTCCCGCTATTCAAGTTTTAGAATTAACACAACAACGACTGCAAACAATTCAAGGAAAAGCCGAAAATATATTAGTTTTTGGTTCTATTTATTCTCAGTCTGAACTTTTAGAAGTTGCCAAAATTTTTAATACAGAAGCTCTAATAGAAAATCAAGCAACAAAAGCCTCTATTTTAGCTAAAATGTCTCAAGCGAGGATTATTCATACTTCAGCAAATCAGATCAAAATCAATGAAAATAATAATTATTTAATGGGACTGGTGTTTAATTCTCAAACGACAAAAACACCAGAAATATTAACAATACAAGACATTCAAAACTCAACTTTAAACGCTGAATTAGTTGTTTTGAGCGGAGACAATACCGGAATTGGAACCATTACCAGTGATGGAGTGATGGGATTATCTCGGGCTTTTTTAGTAGCCGGAACACCAAGTATTATTGTCTCCCTATGGAACGTTCCTGAACAACCTACCGCAGAATTAATGATTGAGTTTTATCAACAATTTCGGCAAAACTCTGACAAAGCTCAAGCCTTAAGGCAAGCCATGTTAGCAACGATGAAAAACTATCCTCATCCGAGAAATTGGGCAGGATTTATATTAATTGGTCAAGCAGAATAATGGAAAATTATACAGTCATAAAAGCAAGAGAAATACTAAATAATGTCTGTCTTTTGGCTTATATCGATAGCAAGATGTGTTCAATTACAAATTTGTTTAAGCTAGCTTAATCAACAATATTTTAAGTTTGACTGATGGATGATAGTGGATTTTTAAGTAGCTACAGCGATGCAGTTCTAACTTCTCTCAGCTTTTTCTGGAAAGCTTTATGGGCTTTTGTTCTCGGTTATATTATTAGTAGTGCAATCCAAGTCTTTGTTACCCGTGAACGCATGAAGCAGACGATGGGAGAAGCGGGAAAAAAGAGTATTGCTATCGGTACGTTTTTTGGGTTTATTTCTAGTTCTTGTAGTTTTGCGGCACTGGCAACAACGAAATCTTTATTTAAAAAAGGAGCGGGTTTTGTGCCTTCTCTCGCTTTTTTGCTGGCTTCTACGAACTTAGTAATTGAACTGGGATTTATTATTGCCATTTTCTTGGGTTGGCAGTTTGTCGTCGGGGAATATTTGGGCGGAATAATTTTGATTTTATTAATGTGGCAAATTGTTCGTTTAACTCGTCCAAAAAAGTTAATTAAAAAAGCCAGAAGAAGACTCAACGAACAAGAGGGACATGAAGACGAAAATAAAGAAGTTCCTGACTGGAAAGAAAAAATTCAAACTCAAAAAGCCTGGATACAGGTTGCCCATAAATATTTTATGGAATGGAAAATGGTCTGGAAAGATGTCACCTTTGGGTTTACCATTGCGGGGATTATTTCGGCGTTTGTTCCCAGAACGTTTTTTCAGACTTTATTCATCGGTTCGGGTCAAAATACTTCTCCAGGTTTTTTAGCCATCTTAGAACATACGATTGTCGGCCCTTTGGCTGCTTTTTTCACGTTTATTGGTTCGATGGGAAATATTCCGCTGGCTTCTATTCTTTATAGTAATGGGGTGAGTTTTGCAGGGGTGATGGCGTTTATTTTTAGTGATTTGGTGGTGTTTCCGGTGATTCGGATTAATGCTAAATATTATGGTTGGAAACTTGCTCTCTATATTATTGGTGTGTTTCTGGCGGCTTTGGTGGGAACATCTCTGATGTTACATTATGGCTTTTCTCTCTTAAATTTACTCCCCGAAACAGGCGGTCAAAGTGCAGCTGAAAGTCAGCGTTTTGCAATTGATTATACCTTCTGGCTGAATCTGGTTTTTCTGGGGCTGACAGGAGTTCTAGCCTGGTTAAACTATGGTAAAGGTCAAAAAGATGAGGGCGAACATCACCATCATATGAGCGAGAATAAAGGAATTATTGAGCGGGTTTTGTTTTATCTAGCAATTGCAAGTATTATTTGGCTTGTGGGGGGGTTAATCGTTTCGTTAATTGTTTGATTTTGGAGTTGAAAATTTTGGTTTTATCTGTTATAATATTTCAACTAAAATTAGCGTTTTTTTGGAGCTGAACGCTAGCTTAAACTGATCACTTCAATGGACAAAAGTATCGAGTATGAAGTTGCACCCTTCCAAGTTTTTGCATCAGATTGAGCAACTCTAAGAATCCAGAGCTGCTTGGAGAAAGTTCAGTGGAACAGACCAAAAATCGAGAATAATTTAATCTATTCTAGAACCATCTTTGATTACTTTTACTCGTCCTCGAGCGACAGAACGTAACAGTCTATCAATAGAACGTCTTTCTTCTTCGTTGAGAGACTCATCAAGTAAAGCCGCCATCAGTCCATAACGATCAGCTTCGGTTAGATAGTGGTTATCGGTGACAGAAGCGATGATTTCATTAATTGCCCCAGGGAGAAGATTAAGTTGATACATGAGAAATATAGACTCGACTTTATCATTATCTCATTCTTTTGTAACTACAGCAGTGATAGCCTTCAGGGAATTCTTGTGAACTTAACCCCGAAGGCTTGGTGATCTTGATCACTAAGTTAGATCAGTAAAGCTTTATTGGGGGGAAAGTGGCTTTTCATCGATCTTTGATAAGTTTTGTTCGAGGGCGATCGCTTCTGAGTATTCGAGAATTTCCGAGAGAGGGGCTAGAGTTTTTGCAACTTTAGTTTGTTGTTCTAACTGATCGGTATAGGCGAGAATATTCCCTAACCCATTGATAATTTCCCGCAAATTTTCACGAACTTTTGGATCGCCAATCAGATCATCCACATCCGAAGTTAGTTTTTCAACATTTTGGAGGGTTGTTCGAGCGGAGTCTAAGGTTTGTTGGAGTAAAATCAAAGTTTCTGGATCATTAACCGCTTTAGATAAATCTAATAAATTTCCGGAAGCTTCTGCTGCATTTGCAGATAAAACTTCCAAGTTATTTAATAACTGTCCTTGTTGAATTTGATTGAGGATAGGGTTGAGACTGGCAACCGTAGAACTGAGTTCTCCGGTAATAGATTCGATATTATTGAGTGTTGTCGATAAACTCGAACGGTTACTCGCAATTAAAATCTGAACTTCATTACTAATGGTACTGACTTCATTGGCTGCACGTTGTACAGAATTAGCCGATTCAATAGTTGCGCGAGTCACTTCATTGGTTGAGTTTTGTAAGGTCGCCGAAATCGAACTTAATTCAGTTGAAAATGAGCCAATTCCCTGATCCACTGAATTACTCACACTTCCCAATTCTGTGCGAGCAATTTCAACTAACTCCGTCATTTTTATACTAACTTTGGAGACTTCATCGGCTGCTAATGCAGTACGAGCTGCGGCTTGATTGAGATTTTGAAACAGTTCAGGATTTGTATAAAGTTCACTAAATTCGACGAGAGAAGCCATCAATCGTTCTAAGCTGACTCCACTTTCTCCCGAGAGAGTCGTGTCATCACAAATCACAGTTTCTGGACAGTCTGAACTGAGGGGATTAACCTCTTTCATTTCTTCCAATAGAGGAGATTTCGGAATAATATCAACAAAATTATCACTTAATAATCCACTTTGGATAGAGCGAATCATCACATCCCGAGGAATCACTAAATCTGAGGAATCAATCTCCAATTGAACTTCAACTAAATTAGAAGTGGGCTTAATATTAGTCACTCGACCGACTTTCACCCCCCGATAACGCACAGGAGTTCCAGGCTGCATTCCAGACGCATCAGGAAACTCAACCTGCAGTTGATAGCCACTCTGATCAAGACGTAAACCTTGCACCCAAAAAGCCACTGCTCCAAATAAACTTAAGCCTAATAAGGTTAATAATCCAACTGAACCTTCTCGAACTGCTCGTGATCGCATGATACTTTCCTTTTTAATATAATGGCTTTCAAACTGTCTTCAGACTAGAATTTGATCTCTTTCGTTATTTGATTTTAGCTATTTTGGGAAAAACTTGGAGTTCAAGAACAATTCTCGTCATTTTCCATCATAGTTTTAGGATATTGTGACAGTACAAGCCGTGCAAATTGTTACATAAATACTGAATAAATCCTTAATTTAAAATTTGAATCGGTCCGTCTACACTCCCACTAAAAAACTGTCGAACGATAGCATTGTCCGTACTGTAGGTTTGCTCCACATCACCCGACCATTGAATTTTACCTTTGTACAGAAAAATCACTTCATCTGCTGTCCGTCGAATCGTGCTATCTTGGTGAGTTACCATCACATAAGTTTTGCATCCTCCTCCATTATTTTGGAGGTCACGAATCAAATCTTCAATCACCGTCGATGCAATCGGATCTAAACCTGCGGTGGGTTCGTCATAGAGGATAATTTCGGGATTATGAGCAGGATTTTCAGGATTCGGTAAAATCGCCCGAGCAAAACTGACCCGTTTTCGCATTCCCCCCGAAAGTTCAGCCGGAAAGCGATCGCCAATTCCGGGTAATCCGACCATTTCCAACTTTTCATCAACTAATTTTTGAATGGTGTGAGCCGGCAATTTGCTATGCTGATAAAGTGAAAATCCGACATTTTCCCTGACCGTCAGGGAGTCAAATAAAGCGGCATTTTGAAACACCATCCCAATCCCAATCGGATCACGAATATCATCAACCCAGCCTTTGCGTTTTAGACCCTTAATATAAACCTCACCCGCATCGGGGATCAGGAGTCCAGCAAGAATTCGCAGGATCGTGGATTTACCCGTTCCCGAAGGGCCGATAATCGCCACGGCTTGTCCTTTATGAATGTTCAAGTCAATGCTATCGAGAATGAGATTATTTCCAAAGGACTTGCTAATCCCTCGTAGCTCAATTAAAGTTTCAAGATCATGGGGCATAGAATATTCTGCACAAAAAACCACAGAATCACTTTGATGATCTATTGTACAGAGTGATCATTGTATGCAATGCGTCTAGGACTACCAAACAGTGATGGGGTGCCGGAGGTGAGGTTGCTTTTTGCCTTGGGGTTGCTCTGTTGTCAGGGTCAAGGAGAGTCAGAGTTGTATGAGAAGATAGACTCAGCATTGGGGGTGCTAACATCACGCACGGGAGGGGACAGACGCGGTTGAACAACTCCACCCTTCCGTAATCTTGATTAAATCCGTTGTTCTAGCCTTGTTGATACCTCAGAGGTTTTCATCCATGTCAAATGGTTCATTGAAACATAACCTACGCAAGTTAGCAAAATCTCGACATTTTCTCAGTTGGTCGAGTAATCGTTCTCCCCGTCGTGTACGACAGTGGTTTAAATGGTTAGCCCCTGGACTTTTAGTTAAACGCTGGTTACTCATCAGTGTAACGGGAGTATTCCTCACCAGTTTGGGGTTAGCAGTGTGGACGGGAATGACACCCATTTTTTACCTGCTGCAACTGCTCAAAGATATTTTAGGGTTTATTACCACCGTTGTTCCCAATTTTATCTCCGGGCCTTTGGCGATTATTATCGGTCTATTGTTAATCTTTTGGGGTCAAACTCGCACCTTAAATTCGATTACTCAGGTGTTGATGCCCGAAGGCGATGAACAACTTGTGGATCGGTTGCTGGCCCATCGTCGTTTGCATCGTGGCCCGAAAATTGTCACCGTTGGCGGGGGAACGGGTTTATCGACGCTGTTACGGGGTTTAAAACAATACAGCGCTAATATTACGGCTATTGTCACCGTGGCCGATGATGGCGGGTCTTCGGGACGCTTACGCCGGGAAATTGGGGTGTTGCCTCCGGGAGATATTCGCAACTGTATCGCTGCTTTGGCTGATGAAGAACAGCTTTTAACAGAACTGTTTCAATACCGTTTTAAGGCGGGTGATGGCTTAAATGGTCACAGTTTTGGGAATTTGTTTTTAACGGTGATGAGCGACATTACAGGCGATTTAGAACGGGCAATTGCGGCGAGTTCTAAGGTGTTAGCCATTCGGGGTCAAGTGTTACCCGCAACGCTGAGTGATGTCCATTTGTGGGCAAAATTAGCGGATGGTCGGCGGATTTATGGCGAGTCGAGTATTACTGAAGCTAAAGGTAAAATTGTTAAAATTGGCTGTATTCCTGCCGATCCTCCGGCTTTACCGAAAGTGATTCAAGCGATTGTTGAATCTGATTTAATTATTATTGGGCCGGGAAGTTTGTATACGAGTGTAATTCCCAATTTATTGGTGCCTGAAATTGCGACAGCGATCGCCAACGCCAATGTGCCTCGGATTTATGTTTGTAATGCCATGACCCAACCCGGAGAAACGGATAATTATACAGTAGCGGATCATATTTTAGCGATTGATAATGCTTGTGGTTGTCGTTTGTTTGATGCGGTTTTAGTCCAGGGAAAAGTGCCGTTAGCGCAATCTTTAATTAAATATGCTCAAGAAGGATCTTATCCGGTAGTATTAGATCGGGATGTGGCCGGAGAATTGTATTAACCAATGTGATCGAAGTCGATGAAACAACGGGTTATATTCGTCATAATTCCGAACGGTTAGCCCAAGTGTTGCTCCGTTGGTATTCTCGCACTTAAGCTTAAGATTGACAACAAATTACGGTTGATAATGTCTGGCAAGCTCACGATTTATTTGGCTGATTCTCCAGCGACTTATCATTTAGGTCAGCGTTTAGGAGCATTACTTTCTCCCGGTTCTATCCTTTTATTAGAAGGTGATTTGGGTGCCGGAAAAACCACGCTGGTTCAAGGTTTGGGCGCCGGATTAGAAATTCCTGAAAATATTGAAAGCCCCACGTTTACTTTAATTAATGAATATCATTCCGGACGTGTTCCCCTCTATCATCTGGATTTATATCGTTTAGAACCCTCGGAAGTTGAACAGTTAAATATTGAATTGTATTGGGAAGGAATCGAAGTTTCCCCCGGAATTACGGCGATAGAATGGGCGGAACGTTTACCCTATCAACCGGATGATTTTATTCAAATTGGTTTAAAACATCAAGATGATGGGAGTCGTTTGGCGGAGATTATTTATCCCGAATCTTTACAATTAAAATTGTAAGGGAAAAATTCACCACAAAGACACAAAAAGATCCCGTTAATTCTTTCTATGCCTTCGTGTTTTTTCAACTTTTTAATTAGTGTAAGAAATGACGCATTCCGGT
>CAZNCM010000183.1:0-4681 GCA_964571155.1 uncultured Lyngbya sp.
TGCGAGATTAATTCAATTATTTCATTTTTTTGATTGAGATATTTTTTGGTGATCAGAGGCGACAAGTGTGAGACAGAATCTACAACGGTTTTTACTCCCGATAGTCGTCTCTATCGCAACATTACCCGTTAGTTCCAAGCTCAATGCTTCAGTTTTTGATTCTGAGCAATCCAAACAATCGACTCAATTTTTGGTTTCACTTCCGGAAATCATTTATCCCTTACCATTAGGAATATCTCGCTTTAGTTATCTTACCACTGACGATTCAGTTTTACAACAATTAAACGCAATTGTTCAACTCAAAGGACTCAACTTTCCTCCCCCTCGCACTCAAGGACAAGCTACAATTCCCTTGAAACAGCAGCTAGAAGGAAGTCAGGTTTTTACTGTTGAACTTACCCTTGGAAATCAATCCGGTGAGTTTCTGTTAGACACAGGGGCTTCTACAACCATGCTATCAACACCAATGGTTGAACGGTTAGGGTTAGAGGGAAAAAAAGTTACCAATGAACAGTTAACCTCAGCCGTCGCGGGTGATGATTGTCCTGAAATGAGTGCGACAGTACATCAACTTCCAACTCTGACGATGGATGGAGTGCGGGTTGAAGAATTGAGAGGTTTAGAATTTACAAATACCCTCATTCCCGGTGAACTTTCGGGAGTGTTGGGGATGGATTTTTTACGACATTTTGACCTAAACTTAAACCCCAAAACCCAACAGTTAAAACTCCTGACGCCTTCTCAACTCAATTCCGCAGAAACTCAACAAGCTATTCCCTTAAAAAGTCGCTTAGGGGTGATGTTAGCGGAAATAGAAATTAACGGGAAAGGGCCGTTTACATTTATGTTGGATACGGGAGCCGATACTATTTTTATTTCTCCTTCCCTTGGCTTAACTTTACAACTTGATCAAGCCTCTCGTCAAGACATTCAAGTGATCGGATTTTGTGGGCTAGAAATGGCTGAACGTTCAACGTTAAAACAAGTCAAAATGGGAGATGCTGAACAAACCAATCTAGAAGCGGTAATTTTATCTTCTCCTTCGGTATTAGATTTGTTAGAAGTTGATGGAATCTTAGGTCAGAATTTTCTCAATCACTACGAACAATATTGGCGATTTAGTTTAACGGATGAGTCTAGAAATGAGAACTCTAACAATTTTGAGGGAAGTTTAATTTTAACACCGATTGAGCAAAAACCTGAAAACTGAACTTTCGACTGAAGGCGAACAGCTTCTCAACAAACTACACTTGCAAAAAGTGTCAACTTATGTATCGTATTCAGTTAGTAGGATTTTAGACATTATGATTAACGTTATTGCATTTTCTCAACTCAATCAATGTCCGTCTTCTCTATCTATTCCGTTAAAAGCGCTGTGGTATGACTTACAGGGAGATTGGAATCAGGCGCATATTTTAGTACAAGATGAGAGTGATACAGAGAGTGCGTGGGTTCATGCTTATCTCCATCGCAAGGAAGGGGATATTCCCAATGCGCGATATTGGTATAAACGCAGCCAACAACTGGAATTTTCAGGGAGTTTAAAGCAAGAATGGGAACACATCGCCCGAAATTTGTTGTTAAGTACAGATGAGTTGAATGTGTCAAAGCGTTAATGTTGTCATCTCATCAATGACTGTTGAAAATTGATGCGTCACAATGTCATAAGTTTGTAGTTGGGCTTTAGCCCTTTTTTTTTCGTTAAAGTGCAATTCTGAACAGAATGTTTTGTAGTTTTGAAACCCTGAATGTGATAATCTTATTCATAACTGATAAAACACTCTTTAACTGAAAGCATCATTCAACGGAAAACGTTATCGAGGATAATAGGTTATGGATAGTAACTTTAACGATGGGTTTCAACTTCTTACCTGTGATGAGGATGTTTTGTTGTTTGGAAAGAATACGTTTACCGTAGGAAAATTTAGGGGGTTGGTTTTAGAAATTATAAAAGGGAAAGTGTATGATTATGAATCCACTAGCAAACCCAAAACTTATACTATGTTAAGCGCAATTAATACTGGATTTCTAGTAGACAGTAAAGTTGGTTTTGGATTACTAGATAGTCAGTGGAGATTTTGTACTCAGGAAGTAGATTGTCAATTGCTAGGAGTAGGGTATTCAGGTTGGAAAAAGGGAAAATTAAGAATTAATACCGATATTAATCTTTGTCCTCAAGATTATACAGCATCTGTCCTTAGTTACGGCCGACATACTGAAACAATTATCAAAATGGATTTAGAATTTTGTCCAGACGAACCCAACGAATACCAATCACCCCTTGATAAACTCCGACAACTTGAATCTGATTTACAATTAGAGTAGATTTATGTATATAGAGGAGTAATGAGTTATGGACAGTAATTTTAATAATGGGTTTCAACCTCTCATTAATGATGAAGATGTTCTATTATTTGGAGAGGATACATTTACAGTAGGACTATTTGCACAGTTAGTTTTAGAAAGAATTAAAGAGAAAGTTTACCATAAGAATCAGAAAGGATTGACTGTTATTCCTACAATGCGAGGCGAGTTTTTAGTTGATAAAAAGGTTACTTTTAAATTATCTGAAAGTCAATGGGAATCTTCAACTCGAGAATTAGAATGTCAATTCTTAGGAGTGGGTTATTCAGGATGGAAACAAGGTAAATTAAGAATTAAAACAGATGTTAATTTTCGTCCTCAAAATGTTAAATACGGTCCTACTGTGATTTCACCAAGACAATTAGAACTATATGAAGCAATCATCAAAATTGATTTAGAATTCTCTCCCGACGAACCCAACGAATACCAATCACCCCTTGACAAACTTCGACAGCTTGAATATGACTCACAACAAGAATTAAATAAAAATGAGTATTGATTCTATATATTTAGGTGGGCGCAAACCGCAGCACTTTAACTGAGAAAAAACCTTACTGATATCGGGTTAATTGAACACGATACCGTTCTTTTTTGGTAATAGCAACGTCTCCAACTTCTAAGCGCCCTTTTCCGCGAATTGCGATTAAATCTCCTGACTTAACTTGATAACTGGCTTGGCTAATATCTTTCCAATTTACCCGTACATCACCCCCATCAATTAAACTCACCATTTTGCTGCGAGACATTCCAAACCCCGCAGACGCAACCGCATCTAACCGCATGGAAGCTTCAACGGTTGTCATTTCTTTTTTCTTGGGTGGACGTATCTTTAACTCACTTAATTCTATGCGTTTAGTTTTGACGGGAACGGAACGAACTTGAGTCAAATTCATTTCGAGAAATTCGACTAATTCAGGAACAACAACCGCGTGGGCACCTCGTTCTCCTAAAACAATAATATCACCTGTTTTTTCTCGTACAATTCCCGTTCCGAGCATCGATCCTAAAAAATCTCGATGAGTAGCCGTATCAAAGAGAAAATTCCCCGAAATATCAATGGCTTCAACCGCAACACTAGAATCATCTAAAGGAAGTTCAGAACGAGCGATCGCAATGCGTTGACGTTCGGCTTGGGGATAACCCCCTCCTGTGACTAATTGTACCTCAGTGAGACGATTAAAAATGCGTTGCGCCTCTGCAAGTTCAGGCGGTGAAAGAAAGTCTGTATAGGTGACTTCCCAGGTTTTGATCGCTTGTTCGGCTTGATCGATCACCCGAGCAATACAATCTCGATTTTCAACACTATTTAACAGTTCTTCTCTGGGTAGCATTCGTTAATTTTAGAGGTTAAATTATTAGTTAGTCTTTCAGAAATTTTTATTTTCACTTTAATGATAACATAAATCAATTAACTTTGTCTAAAAAGTCTGATGTTTTAGCGGGTTCAATCACCTTTTCCCAGGTTAACAGTGCGGGTGTTTTTTCGACACAGTGCATTCCCAACTTTTCTAAAATCCGAATTGAGGGAAAATTATCAACCGGACAAGTAGCAACGATTTTCTTTAAATTGGGTTGGGTTATCGCCCAATTAACTAAGGCTTGTACTGCTTCAAAAGCATAACCTTGATTGCGATAGTTGGGGATAATATTATAACCCATTTCAACTTTACCCTGTTGGTCGGGTTTTCCGCCAAATCCTAAATCTCCAATAATGGTTTTATCTTGGCTGTGAATAATCAACCAAGCGCCCCAATTTTGTTGAGTTGGATCGCTTGCTAACTCGGCAAAAACAGGGAACGCATCCAGCACTTCTTCCCAAGGCCAATCTTCGGGAACTTTGACGTTTAATAACGATTCAATCAGAGATTTATCGTTAATCGCGGCTTGGATTATTTCGGGAGAATAGGGAATTAATTCTAACCGTTCAGTTTGCAAACGCATTGACCGTTTCTTTGACAATAAGACAAGAGATCATATGACAAAAGGCAATAGGCAAAAGTCCGTGTAGAGGCGGGTTAGGTCTTGATTGTTCATCTCCCACAGACAACTGATCTATCCGCCCCCGAGTCGGGAAAAAACTGTTAACTTTTAACTTAAAACTGGTCACTGATAACAGTTCACTGCTTTAATTGGGTGCGGCATAACCTTGAATATTTTCCGGTTCAAACTGACGTAAAACGCTCGTAGCTTTGCGAGTTGAACTTTCCGAACCTTCAACAACAATCAGATATTTTCCAGCATTTAATCGGTTGCGATAAGGTAAAGCATCACCACCCCCAACAATTAAACCGACACCGCCTCCAGCAACGATACTTCC
>CAZNCM010000183.1:4691-11493 GCA_964571155.1 uncultured Lyngbya sp.
CGAGAATCCCACCAATAATATGATTACCAATTTCTCCTGCCCAATAAAACGTATTTAATCCCGTGATCAAACTAAACGTATAACCCGCCACAAACCCAAAAGGAATCAGCCAAAATGCCATAAACTTGACTTGTTTCCAGGCTTGTTCTTGGGGATCAATTAAGCCATATTCATCAGCACTTTTGTAGCCTTGACCTAAAATGGCTACTTTCTCCATGGGAAAACCTTCTTTTTCTAGGGCAACATAAGCGGCTTCGGCAGAGATGCGATCGCTCAATACGGCTACGAGATAGTTCATAGATGCAAAAAAAATGTTTTAATCCGCTTTTATAGATGAAAAAACTGCTCTTTAGAAGGCAGTCCTCTGTCATTTTACCTGATTTTATACAATTGAGGACTATCAAGATCAATAAATTTGCAGAAAAAAATCCACAAACTATCCCCGCTCAAAATCCTTAATTTCAACTGTCGAAAGAGAGAAATTTGTCAGGCTGAATTTTTGGGGATTAAAAGTCAACAGCCCAAGTCCAATCTGGGGAATCTAGTCGCGATAGTACAGCACTTGTAGAACCAATTGACTATTTTTTTGATCAGAAAGCTTAATTTTTTCCAACAATCAGCCCAAAAAAGTCCCCCAAAGCAGGTAGAATAACGTACTGCGGTATTATAAACACCAGAATAGAGATCTGATCCAACAGATTCTCCAAACGGTAAACACCCCAATCCATAACGGGGTAGCATCTCCCGCCCTACTGTTGCAACCCATTTGCATAATTATGCCTAAGGTTCTTGTCTCCGATTCAATCGATCCAGCTGGAATTGATATCCTTTCCCAAGTGGCGCAAGTCGATGTTAAAACAGGTTTGCCCGCAGAGGAATTAGTCAAAATTATTTCAGAATATGATGCTTTAATGATACGTTCCGGCACTCGCGTCACCCAAGAAATAATTGAAGCGGGCGTTCAGCTTAAAATTATCGGTCGAGCTGGTGTCGGAGTCGATAACGTCGATGTAGCTGCCGCTACACGAGCGGGAATCGTTGTCGTGAATTCCCCCGAGGGAAATACCATTGCTGCTGCCGAACACGCCCTGGCGATGATGTTATCCCTCTCGCGCTACATTGCCGAAGCCAACCAATCGGTTAAAAGTGGTAAATGGGATCGTAAAAAGTTTATTGGCGTTGAAGTCTATAAAAAAACCTTGGGAATTGTCGGCCTTGGTAAAATTGGTTCCCATGTCGCCGCCGCCGCCAAAGCAATGGGGATGAAACTTCTCGCTTTTGATCCCTATATTTCCCAAGACCGAGCCGATCAACTCAGTTGTCGCTTGGTAGACTTAGAGCTATTGCTGCAAGAGTCTGACTATATTACCTTGCATATGCCCAAAACGAAGGACACGTATCATATGATTGATGCAAAAGCCTTCGAGATGATGAAACCCACCGCCCGAATTATCAACTGTGCGCGAGGCGGAATTATTGATGAAGCGGCTTTAGTCGAGGCTCTCAAACAAGGCCAAATTGCCGGGGCTGCGATTGATGTTTATGAAAATGAACCTCTAGAAGCAGAATCACCCCTGAGAGCATTAGATCAAAAATTGGTTCTCACGCCCCATTTAGGTGCTTCCACCGAAGAAGCCCAAGTGAACGTTGCGGTTGATGTCGCCGAACAAATTCGAGATGTATTACTCGGTTTACCTGCACGTTCTGCGGTGAATATTCCCGGTTTGTATCCCGACGCCCTCGAAAAACTCAAGCCTTATCTTCAGTTGGCGGAAACTTTGGGAAATCTGGTTAGTCAGTTAGCCGGAGGACGAGTTGATTTCTTAGATGTTCGTCTGCAAGGGGAACTCGCCACCAACAACAGTCAGCCTGTGGTTGTCGCTTCTCTCAAGGGTTTACTTTCTCAAGCGTTGCGTGAACGGGTTAACTATGTCAACGCCAGCATTGAAGCCAAAGAGCGGGGGATTCATGTGATTGAAACTCGCGACGCCGCCGCCAGTGATTATACTGGATCGTTACACTTAGAAGCCAAAGGCTCTTTAGGGACTCATTCGGTAACAGGCGCTTTACTCGGCGATCGCGAAATGCGAATTACTAACATTGATGGTTTCCCGATAAACGTTCCCCCGACTCACCATATGCTATTTACCTTACACCGGGATATGCCGGGAATTATTGGTAAAATTGGCTCTCTTTTGGGCAGTTTTAACGTTAATATTGCCAGTATGCAAGTCGGCCGAAAAATTGTCCGGGGTGAGGCGGTTATGGTCTTAAGTATTGATGATCCCTTACCGGAAGGTCTCTTAAGTGAGATTATGAAAGTACCTGGAATTCGGGATGCTTACACTGTTACCCTCTAAGTTACATTGGCAGTAAAAATTATTCGGAGTTCGGAAGGTGTGATCGGGGGGTTCTCCTGAGCTTCTACTGGACAATGGTAAAAAGGCTCAGGGTAACTTAATACGGATGTCTGCCGACTAGTTGCTATCACAAATTCCGAATTCCGAATTTTGCAGGATTGACATGATACATAGCTGGTGGGAAATTCAAGTTCTATGCGATCCCGTGTTAGAAGAATCTGTCTTCTGGCGTCTGGAGAGTTTTGGCTGTCGAGGAACAGCGAGTCAGAATCAAAACAATTCCTGCCTAGTTTCAGCTTATCTTCCTGAAGAAAAAGCTCATTTATTAGATTTAGCTGCACTTTCGTTATGGATACGTCAAGATGCGCTTTGTATGGAGACGAGTCTTCCGGTTGTCCAGTGGAAATTGATTGATGAACAAGACTGGGCTAGTAGCTGGAAAAAACATTGGGAACCCACAAAGATTGGCGATTATTTCTTGATTTATCCGGCTTGGCTAGAAACACCTGCTGAGTCTGATCGGATTTTATTACATCTTGATCCCGGTGTGGCTTTCGGAACAGGCGCTCATGCGACTACTCAGCTTTGTCTAGAATCAATTGAAATGCGGTTGAGTATCAAACCTGAAAATTTGGTTGTCGCAGATGTTGGCTGTGGTTCTGGGATATTATCGATTGGGGCATTACTGTTGGGGGCGACTCAAGCCTACGCGGTTGATATTGATCCCATGGCAGTACGTTCGGCTCGTCAGAATCGTAAACTAAACAATCTTTCTTCTACACAAATGAAAGTAGAACAGGGAGGAATAGAAGAAATTATTCAGTTAGCAAATGAGCCAGTTGATGGCATTCTTTGCAATATTTTAGCAGAAGTAATTATTGATTTAATTCCTAAATTTACTGTGATTACTAAACCGACAACCTGGGGAATTCTCAGTGGAATTTTACTCGACCAAGCTAAACCCATTGCCGATACTCTCGAACAACATGGGTGGATAGTCGCAACACTTTGGAAACGCCAAGACTGGTGTTGTTTTAACATTCGACGTTCTTAGTTAAAGGCATTCTTGCAAAAGGCAAAAGGGGAGATATTTACTGTTTAATCACTCCTTGCATCGGCCCTAAATATTGAGTTAAATAAGGCGAAAATACCTCATAAATGAGTGTCAACGGTTTACCATGGTGCCAAAATAAATAATGACGCCCCCAAAACGGCCCCTCTTGTCCAAAAGCTAACTCTAAAGCCTTCGACTCTCCATAATACAATCCCTGTACATCTCGATATAACTCTGTTCTCAGACGGGCTAAACTCGCCCAGATGGGTAAGGAACGGTTTTGTAAATATTCATCGACATGACTGGCTTCCCACCAAGACGCCGCATAAGCCAGTCGTTGTCCTGAAGCCGTTTTTAACCACACTTGTCGCCGTAGTCGTGGCCCGGGTACTAATTCAATCGCATCTGGGGCGCTATCTCTATCCATCCCCACTGGCGACATATCAATCACATCTACCTCTGTCGGTTCCCCGGTCAATAGTTGCAAGTGACGAGTCGGTGAACCATCCCCCAATAATAAAATTTGCCACGCGGGAGAGAGTTGGCTGTGGGGTAAACCCTGGCGAACTTTTTCTTCTCCCCCCTCCCAGTAGGTATGAAGACGATGCCAAGCGGTTGGCTGTTGAATCGGGTCAGTTGATTTTAAACTAGCAGTCAAAGTTCTTTACATTTCTTAATCTTCAGTTTATTATCATAGCGTGTTTATTCTCTAAGAAGATCAAGCTCACAACTTAGCTTAACCCCAACACATCCTCATAGAGTTCACCGACAGCACATTTAAAGCCAATAGAAGCGAGTTCGAGTTCATCTTCTCTATTTGCTTGCTGTAATAAAAACAAAACGGTCAGGAAATTCAAGAATAGACTGTTGAGCATACTTTTCGGACATTTCTGCTAAACCTTCTGCTAATTGTTGATCGTCAAAGAACGAAAGTAAGGACATATAGCGATTTTCCACCATTTTAAAGTATTTATCTTTGGGAATAGCATGAAGATATTCAACAAAATTTACCGAGACGTTAAAGCCTACTTTTTCAAGCAAGTTGCTGAGATTATTATAGTGAGGCTGACCTTTTTTATATCGCTCTAAAGCTTCGCTGAATAAAGGATAATCGATAGTCGGAGGCAGAAGTATTAATAAGAAAATCCCGTTGGGAGGTAGTTTTTTGAATAAGCTGCTGAACAGTAGTTCTTGCTCATTTATATGATGAATAACTTCTTTCATAAAAACCTTATTGTAAATTTCCGGTTCGGACAGAAAATCAATCGCATCTACCGCCCTAGCTTTATATTGATAACTTGATGGCAATTGTGAGAGCATTTCTTCAGAAGGGTCTACACAGATAATCGGATTATCTAACGGTATCTGCTTAACAATTGATTGGGAATACATCCCCGTACCGCAGCCTAAATCGACCAGAGTATCCGTTGATTTTAAGCGTAAATATTCGATGATATTTGCAGTCATAAATCTCATGTAATCTTCCGAAAAAGACCATAAATCATTATAAATACTGCCAATGTTTTGATAGTGTTTTTTGTTTTTTTCGCCCATGCCTAGAATTCCTATTTTTGCTTATTATACACTATAATATCTAGCTCAGTACATATTTCTACGACTTAAAATGATTGGGAAAACGTTCTTTTAAAGCAGGTAAAATCGGACAAGGTTTTTGGGCTTGTAAATTTTCCGGTTTGTGCCAAGAATAAGGGGATTGACGGGCTGCCGACATCCACAACAACTGTTTCGCCCTTGTCATTGCTACATACAATAAACGGTATTCTTCTGCTGTTTTTAAATAGCCTGCTTGTTCCCAAGCTTGCGTTACATTGGGTAAGGGTTCTTGTTGATGTAAATAAGCCCGAATTTGCGCCCGTGCGACTTCTGATAGGGTAAACTCTCCTAAGAAGCGACTTTGAGGTAAAACTCGTAAACTTCCTGGAATTGTTTGTTCATGTAGAAACGGTAAAAACACATAATCCCAGTCTAAACCTTTGGCTTTGTGCATGGTAATAATTGTGAGTTGACCTTTACGAGTAAATATACTCTCGTTAGATTCATTTTCATCAATATCAACCGTTTCAAATCGTTCTGAACTGACAATTTCATTCAATACATGAACAATAGCCGGAATAGAATTATTCCCTAAAGTTTGTTTAACAATTCGTTCGGCTAATTTATCTGCTGTCGCTAACTCACTGCGTTCATATTGCAGCGTTAAGGCTAAAAATGAAATGAGTTGAAACGGGGCTAACTCTAACCGGGCTTGTAACAAACTCCGACAAAAAAGCCGACATTTCCGCACCTGATCAGAGGGCGAACTCTCCAGGGGGCTAGGATAAAGAAATTCTTCTGGTTGACTCACTAAAGCGTTAAAATCTTGATTAGGAATTAATTGGCGATCGCTAAAGACTTTTAATGCAGCTTTGAGATAATCTGGAGAATGAGGACGATCAATAAACTGTAATAACGATAAGATTTCGGCGGGAATGCGCGAATTTCGGGCGGCTAAAGACGCATCATAAATTTTAATCGGATATTCTCTTAAATCAACTTTTAAATTAAATTCATCAGGACGAGTCAACAAATTAGAAATAAATTCCCCTTGTTTATTTTCTCGGACTAAAATTGCAAATTTTCCCTCTGGATGATCTTGAATTAATTGAATCACTCGCTTGGCAATTAATTCTACAGTATGATTAATATCAACAGGTCGATAGAGTTCTAAACCCAAACCAACGGGGGAAGGATTGGCATTCGGTTGAGGATCGCCTTGAGAAACCGGACGAATTTCTTGTTCTTGAAACGGCTTTTCTGTTCCGGCTAACTGAGAATTATTCACCCATTTTAACACAAAATTAGCCGCATCAATAATAATCTGTGAACTCCGCCCCGCTTGATCCATCGTTGCCAAACGATCAATCTGTTGACAGTCTTGACAAAAATCGCGAAAATAAATCGGATCAGCCGGAGTAAACGTCGAATTAATCGCTTGATTGGGATCGCCAACTCTCACTAAATTTAAAATCTTTTCTGAAGTTGAATCTGTGGCTAAAATTTTCAGTAACTCTGTTTGTAAAGGGGTCGAATCTTGGGCTTCATCTTCAAAGACTGCAAACACTCGATCTTGCCATTGCTGACGAACCCGATCATTTTTGAGAACCCGCAAAGCGGCTAAAATCATCTCATCATAATCGATGAACTGACGTTGTTTTAGCAATTTCTCATAATTTTCATACAATCCCGCCGCGATCGCTAAAATCTGATATTCATCCGGAATAATTGTCGCTAAATCTCGTAAATCAGAAGGCTGTAAACCCGAACTTTTTGCCTCTTGAATCACCTTCCAAGACAAGTCTGGTAACACTTCTGTTCTCAACACAGATTG
>CAZNCM010000184.1:0-5348 GCA_964571155.1 uncultured Lyngbya sp.
CTTACGAGTTGTTGATCCATCCACCTGAAAAAACGGTTCAAAAATCTGGGATACACACTCCGTTTTAATCCCAATTCCCGTATCGTTGCATTTCACTAATATCACATCCTCCAAACAATCAGTTGAATTAACTTGATTATATACAGAACTTTTAGATTGTAATTGAGATCTATTTTGGCGTTCGAGACTTAAAGTAATCGTACCATTGTGAGTAAACTTACAAGAATTACTGAGCAGTTGCAACACACATTGACGCATCCAGACTCGATCGGCAAATATGGAACCGGGATCATTGACAAAGTGAACCGTTAAAGTATTATTATTTTTATCCGCTAAAGGTTGAATTTGAGTAATCACTTCGTCGATTAATGCTTTGACCTCAAATTCATCAACATGAAATCGGTGTTTTCCGGCTTCAATTTGGCACATTTGGAGAATATTACTAAAAATTTCCAGCAAGTCTTGTCCGGCGTGGCTAATTTGTTGTAAATCTGGTATAAACTCATTAAGATCTTGGTCTTGAGCCTCCATTTCTAGCAACTGACTGTAACCGATAATTGCATTAAGAGGAGTTCGCAGTTCGTGACTCATCATCGCCAGAAATTGACTTTTAACCTGAGAGGCTTTTTCGGCGACATCCCGAGCCTGAATCAATTCTCGCAGGGAATCTTCGAGTTGAACCTGAGTTTGTTGTAACTCATTGAGGGTATGGGTCAATTCCGTCGTTCGTTCCTGTACCCGCAGTTCGAGATCTTTAGTGAGTCGCCGTAGAGTCAGATGAGTTTTCACCCGCACGAGAACTTCTTCGACTTGGAAAGGCTTGGTAATATAGTCCACTCCACCGACTTGAAAAGCCAACACTTTATTAAAAACATCATCCAAAGCACTCAAGAAAATCACCGGAATATCCCGAGTCGCTTCTATTGCTTTGAGCTGAGAACAAACTTGATAGCCATCCAAATCGGGCATTTTAATATCGAGCAACACCAAGTCCGGCGGGTCAGCTTGCACCGAACGGATCGCCATTTTACCGTTAACAGCCTTGCGAATTTCATATCCTTGCTCTTGCAAGATTGAAGATAAAACGCGCAGGTTGTTCGGGGTATCATCAACAATCAGAATATCAGCTTTGTATTCCCGAACGGAATTGTGAGTCATCAGATTTGGAATTGGAAATTGTGGTTTGAATGGACTCCCTCAGTCAATCTCGGCTAAAAATAGGGATAGATCTCTCAATAACGTACACTCATCTATAACAATTCACAACTCGAAAATGAGGATCAGATCAACTCAGCTTTTATAGAGATCGGGCAGAGGAGTGTACCCGGGATAGAAAACAAGATTCAACCGATAGCAGATTACATGATCTAATTCTAGGTTAACTCAGGGTTCTCCTCCATTGAAAGTCGTGGTAAGATCATTGGCTGATCTTCGAGAATAGTCGATCAGCGAGGGGTTCACTCCAAAAATCATAACTCTGATGCCCCTATTTTTGGCTCGGGATCGCACAAATTTTATTGATCTCAACTGTGTTGTTATTCTACTCTATGACCCGCTATTTCTTTAGGATTCTCGAGAATCGTTTTGAGGAGTCATTAACTCTACAATCTGGTCAAATTCAAAGTTTTCGACCATCTGGGTTAAGGCGTTGGCGACAGAAGCATGAGTTTCTGGAATCTCTTTAATTAAATCTAACATTTGTCGATCTCGACCCACTAAAGCCGCTTGTTGCATTTGTTGGTGCCATTGGGCTGACATTATTTGTAAGTGGGTTGGCTGAATTTTCTCTAGGGTTTGCTCTGTATTCAAAGACAAATTCAAATTCATAGATTGAATTTTGGGTTGATAAATATACCGTACCCCTAAATAGTGAGCCAACTTTTCAAAAATAATTTCTTCTCGAAAGGGTTTCCCGACAAAATCATCACATCCCGCCTCTAAAACGGCTCCTCGATCTTGTTCAAAAGCACTGGCTGTTAAAGCAACAATCACGACTTTATCTCCCTCAGAAGAAGCCCGAATTTGTTGGGTGGCTTCATATCCATCTAAAATCGGCATTCGCATATCCATCCAGATAAAATCAGGTTTCCAACTGTTCCAGAGGTCTATCGCTTCTTGACCATTTTCAGCTTCTTTGACCTGAAAACCAACTGAGATTAAAAGCTGTAATAACAGTTGACGATTTTGCCATTGATCATCGACAACTAAAATCCGATATTCGGGTTGATCGGGTTCTAATCCGATAGCGGTTTGAGTATTTTTTTGAGTAACAATATCACCGGATTCTGTGGGAATGACTCGAATATTAAATTCAAAACGGGTGCCGACACCTAACTCACTTTTAGCCTGGATATCTCCGCCCATCATTTGGACAAACTTACGGCTAATGGGTAATCCCAAACCAGTTCCCTGTTGAGATTTTCGTCCGGTGGTGGTTTGGACAAAAGCATCAAAAATGGTTGGTATTTCCTCAGAAGAAATTCCAGTTCCGGTATCAGTCACTTCAAAAACGAGATTAACTGTTTCTGGTGATTTCTCCAGGGGATCATTTTGTTGTTTGACCTTTAAAGAAACTCCCCCTTTATCGGTATACTTAATTGCATTTCCCAATAAATTAATTAAAACTTGACGGAGTTTGCCTTCATCAGTTTTAATAAATTGAGGAACATTTTCATCCCGTTCAAACAGTAGAGATAAACCTTTCGTCTCGGCCTTCAAATGAAGCATCTTTTCTAAGGTATCGAGTAAATAATGAAGATCGAAGCTATTTTCATTTAATATCATCCGACCCGCTTCAATTTTTGAGAGGTCTAAAATACTGTTGATCAAGGTGAGTAAATGTTCACCACTACTATTAATAATATTCAGACTATTTTGCTGTTCAGACGTCAGAGACGGATCGCGGTTCATTAGTTGAGAAAAGCCGAGAATCGCATTTAAAGGTGTTCGTAATTCATGGCTCATATTCGCCAGAAATTCGCTTTTTGCCCGGTTAGCCGCTTCAGCAGCATCCTTGGCTTGTTCTAATACCATTTCCGCTTGTTTGCGTTTAGTAATATCTTTTAAAATGGCAGTAAAAATCCAACCATCACGCATTTTTAACTTAGAAACTGATGCTTCTGCTGGAAATTCTTCGCCCGTTTTTCGCCGTCCACAAACTTCTCTCGAACGTTCACCCATTTTCCGAGATTGACATTCTGAATGAGAGAAATCACTCACATATTGATGATGAACTTTTCGGGCATTCATCGGCAGCAAATTTTCTAAAGATTGACCAATCGCTTCAGCTTGAGAATAGCCAAAAATCTTCTCAGCCCCGTGATTAAACAGTAAAATATTTTGATTTTCATCGACAGAAATAATCGCATCTTCTGCATTTTCTAAAATCCCCTGTAATCGTTCTTGGCTTTCTTTGAGTCTTTGTTCAGCGATATCTCGTTCTAAACCAATCGGAATAATCTCACCCACTCGTTGAATTAACTTAATTTCTTCCGGTGTCCACTCTTTGACAGAACGAACCATACTACACCCCACTGAACCGACAATTTCTCCAGCGCTAATCATCGGAATCGCTAAAACAGATTGAGTTCCTTCGTGTTTCCAATTTCGTTTTTCATTACTCGCTGCTTCGGGTAAATCTTTGATATTAGGAATGTGGAGAATATTATTATTTTGAAGTTGTTGATAACTCCAACTCAGAGGTTTAACAGAGATTTCTTGGACTTTATGAATTACAGAAGGCACATTTTTATTACACCACTCATGGGTCATTTGAATAAACTGTCGATCTTGATCGGCGTATTGAATAACATAACACCGATCGCTATTGGTTAGCTTCCCAATTTCTGCGAGAGCAAAATTAATCGCCGTCGTCACATCTTGGTCAACAAACTGCTGAAAAATTCGACTAATTGAATGATCAATCAGAGCGCGATTTTGCAGTGCCAGTTCATTTTGTTTGCGTTCTGTGATATCATGTAAAATACTCAATACACAAGTTTGTCCGTTCAAATCAATCAGTTCTGCTGAGTATAATCCTATCCGGATTTTACCTGATTTGGTGCGAAAATCACATTCAAAGCTTCGCACAATACCTTGTTTATCCAGCAAATCAAAAACGCGATCGCGATCTTCTGAATTCGCCCAAATATTTAATTCTAATGAATTTTTATTGTCAACTTCAGTTGATTGATATTCAAAAAAACTTAGCGCACTTTCATTAAACTCCAGAATATGACCATCACTTAACCGAGTCAGAATGCTCGGATTGGGATTACTATGAAAGGCTTTAGAAAATTTATTTTCCGACAGTCGCAACGCTCGTTCAATCTGCTTACGTTCCCAAATTTCTTCTCGCAATAATTGGTTAACATCTTTGAGTTGAGTCGTGCGTTCTTCCACCCGAATTTCCAACTCTACAAAAGCCGTTTTCAACTGACGCGCCATCTGATTAAACGACTCGGCTAAAACCTCTAATTCACTGACCCGAGCCGCATGAACCGTTTGATCAAGCTGTCCAAACGCGATCGCCTGACTCGCCCGCGCCAGTTGTAAAATTTGTCTAGCAATCCAACGAGAAGTCAATAAACCCAACCCAATCGCTAAAGCTAAAGCACCCAAACAAAGCATAATTGTCGTGCGACGGTTGGCATTAATTTGCCCCATAAAATCAGCTTCAGGAACGATCACCACAATCAGCCAATCCAACCCATAACCATCAGAATAGGGCGAAACTTCTAGAAAATGTCGTTTTCCGTTAACTTGAAAATCTAATTGTTGAACTTGCTTAATCTCCGGGAGTGACCCCACCGATTCTATTAAATGCTTAATCGTGGCTTGAGTCAGTGGATTTTGACTTTTTACCCCTTGAATTCTAAACTCTTGATCATTATTCGGATTAATCTGATAAAGCGGTTCATTCGTAGAACTTGCCACCAATTGGCCCGAACGTTCTAAGATAAAAATCTCCCCCGACGGGGTTAACTTCAGGCGACGTAGAAAATCACTTAACACCGTTAACACTAAATCAACCGCCATTACCCCCTGGAAATTACCACTGCGATCGTAGAACGGTTGAGCGGCGGTTATACCAAATTCTCCGCGATTAAACAGGTAAATCGGACTCCAGGTGGATTGTCCGTTCTCTACTGCTGCACTATACCAAGGTCGAGTCCGAGGATCAAAGTCATCAAGTGATTGGAGGGGAGAAATCGGTTCCAGTAAGGGATCGCGCTGCTTTAACAACCGTTGATAGTAAGCCGGACTTGCAAAACTGGCCAGTGTAGGTTCTGGAGTCCGATAAACACCGAGATAGTCTCCCTCTGCTGTCCCGAGATAAATTTCTTGGA
>CAZNCM010000184.1:5358-6843 GCA_964571155.1 uncultured Lyngbya sp.
CATTTCCAACAAAAAGCGGTTCTCAATCACGGACAAATTTTTCAAAGCCAGTTGTCCAACCCGAACCGCATCGGTATTAATCTGAGTAATCAGTAGCGGTTCTTCGAGATAATTATCAAGTCGTTCGTTAACGTGATTACCGAGTTCATCCATCAACTGACTTGCCAAATCCTGTACTGCTTTCTGGCCATTGCGGTAAGAGAGATACCCTGTTAACCCGACAACAATCACAATCTGAATCGCAAAAGGTACGATTAAGATCAATTGCAAATTTGGGAGCGAATAGACGACGTAAAGGATTAACAGACATGGCTCACAGATGAAGGGACAGACACAAGGATAAATGTCAGCTCGATGGGAATAACTCGGATGTACTGTAGATGCAGATACTGAACACAATTGATACATTTTTATCTTAAGCCATCAGAGAACCAAATCTAGACTTGTCGCCGATACCTCTGTTGAGGATGCCTTGATGGAGTTAAACCGTTACAATCAAAAGAAACTAAATTAGACCACCGAAAAGGTGTGAACGACTCCGTGTCCTCTCCAAACAATCCAACTCAACCGTTTAAATTCGACTCAATCGCAGATGCCCTTGCTGATCTCAAAGCTGGACGTTGTATTGTCGTGGTTGATGATGAACATCGGGAAAATGAAGGCGATCTAATTGGTGCGGCTCAGTTTGCCACTCCTGATATGATTAACTTCATGGCCGTTCATGCACGAGGGTTAATTTGTCTTGCCCTCACAGGCGATCGCCTCGATGAACTGGATTTGCCCTTGATGGTCGCCAACAACACCGACAGCAACCAAACCGCCTTTACCGTAAGTATTGATGCGTCTCCAGCGATGGGAGTGAGTACCGGAATTTCTGCTGAAGATCGCGCCCGCACGATCCAAGTCGCAATTAACCCTACAACGGGTTCTCAAGATTTACGACGACCCGGCCATATTTTCCCCTTGAGAGCGCGAGAAGGGGGGGTTTTGAAACGCGCAGGTCACACCGAAGCCGCAATTGATTTGGCTCGTTTGGCGGGGTTATATCCCAGTGGAGTGATTTGTGAAATTCAAAACCCAGATGGTTCGATGTCTCGTTTACCGGAGTTAATTGAATATGCTCAGGTTCACGATCTCAAACTGATTAGCATTGCCGATCTCATTAGTTATCGCCTCACCCATGATCGCTTTATTCATCGCGAATCTGTTGCCAAATTGCCAACTCAGTTTGGTGATTTTGTGATTTATGCCTATCGCAATACACTGGATCAATCAGAACACGTTGCGATTGTCAAAGGTGATCCAATACTCTTTCAAGATATCCCCGTCATGGTGCGGGTGCATTCAGAATGTTTGACTGGAGATGCCTTTGGATCGTTGCGTTGTGATTGTCGGATGCAGTTACAAAGTGCATTGAAAATGATCGAACAAGCCGGGGCGGGTGTGGTGGTTTATCTGCGACAGGAAGGCCGAGGAATTGGATTG
>CAZNCM010000184.1:6853-8877 GCA_964571155.1 uncultured Lyngbya sp.
TTAAAAGCCTATTCTTTGCAAGATTTGGGATTGGATACGGTAGAAGCCAACGAACGTTTAGGATTTCCCGCCGATCTGCGAAATTATGGCATGGGGGCGCAGATTCTCAATGATATTGGGGTGAAAAAAATTCGGTTAATTACCAATAATCCTCGGAAAATTGCCGGGTTAAAAGGCTATCGAATTGAAATTGTAGATCGGGTACCGTTGTTGATTGAAGCAACCGATCATAATTCGGTTTATCTGGCAACTAAAGCCAAAAAATTGGGTCATTTATTGATTCAAACTTATTTGGTGACGGTGGCGATGCAATGGCATGAAAAAGAGATAGAATCAGTCGAGGAAGAATTAACTCCAGAGATGCCTGCGACTCCGGGAATCTTGCAATCTGCGGCTCGACTCCATGAACGTTCTGATCGGTTAGAAAAACTCTCTCATTTAGCGAGAAGTCACGATTTACTCTTACAAGAAGAACAGCGCCCTGTAGCGACGGCTTTGTTTCATCGGGCTTCTTTGACGTTTCATTTGGGCCTAGATCAACCCGATTCTGCGAGTTTAGATTGGTATGAACAAGCGGATCATCCTTATCTAGAAGCGATTGCTAAAATTCTTGATCAAATTATTACTTCGCCTGAACTTAAAAAGTTAGAATTTCTAGTGTCTCCTGGTATTGATCCGTTAGCGAATTTAAAAGTACAACTTCAGCGAAAAACGTTTCCTCTAACTCAATTTCCGTCTTCGGTTTGTGATCGGCTTGAACCCCAAACGATTTACAGTTTTTCTAAATCCTAACGGATGGGTATACGGATGATAAATTCTGTTCCCTGTTTGGGCTGAGAAATACACTCAATCGAACCGCTATGTTTTTCGGTGATAATCTGATAGCAAATGGATAAACCCATACCTGTTCCTTTCCCGACGGGTTTGGTGGTGAAAAAGGGATCAAAGATGTGTTGTTGAATCTCTGCGGGAATCTCTAAACCGTTATTGGCGATCGCAATCATTACTTGCTGATCGGGTGTGAGTCCAGTCCGAATTTTAATTTGAGGATTCTTGAATGTTTGTCCCCTTTCTCTCATTTTTTTTACTGAGTCTTCCACGGCGTCAATGGCGTTGGTGAGGAGATTTAGAAAGACTTGATTGAGTTGTCCGGCGTAGCATTCTATTCGAGGTAAATTACCGTATTCTTTAATGACTTCAATGGCGGGATGGTTGGAGTTTTTGTACAGACGACTTTCTACAATCATCAAGGTACTCTCGATGCCTTGATGCAGATCAATGGTTTTTAATTCGGCTTCATCGAGACGGGAAAAGGTACGCAATGACTCAACAATTTTTTTGATTCGTTCTGCGCCATTTTGCATGGAATTAATCAGTTTGGGTAAGTCTTCCCTCATGAATTCTAAGTCTACTTTGGCGATTTCTGTTTCAATTTCTGAAGGTGGATTAGGGTAGTGAGTTTGATAGAGTTCAATCAGTTTTAACAGATCATTGGCATAATCGTGAGCATGGGTGAGGTTCCCATAAATAAAACTTGCTGGGTTATTAATTTCGTGAGCAACACCCGCCACAACTTGACCTAAAGAAGACATTTTTTCATTTTGAATCATCTGCGCTTGAGTCCGACGAAGTTCTTGCATCGCTTGTTCGAGTTCTTGAGCTTTTGTTCGGGTTTGTTCGTAGAGTTCGGCTTGTTTAAAAGCAATGGCTAATTGTTCGACAACCGCTTGCAGTAGATTGACGTCTTCATCTGTCCAATTGCGAACTTTTTTCTGGTGCATACTACAGGTGAGTAAGCCAATTTGACCTGATGATCTTTGCAGCGGAATACTCACCATTGATTTAGTTTTAGTGGCTTTCAAAGATTGTCTAAAGGCTCGATTCACTTCGAGATCAGCATCTACAATTTTGATCACTTCTGCGTTTAAGGCGCGTTTGGTCACAGGAGCAATCACCGCAGCAGAAAAAATTTGTCCTTTAAAGTTGGGTAAATCTTCATTATGAGAGTCTTGGATTACTTCCCA
>CAZNCM010000184.1:8906-11490 GCA_964571155.1 uncultured Lyngbya sp.
TTTACACTGGCTAAAGTGGTCTGTAAAATTGTGTCAAAATCTAGAGATTTTCGGATTTGTGTGGTCAGTTGATTCAGGATTTTTTCGCGTCTAGCTTGTTGTCGAAAGTATTGTTCAGTTTGTTTACGGTCGGTAATTTCAATCGCAATTCCGACGATGCCAATTGCCTGATTTTTGTCCCCAATAATGGGCGTTTTATAAATTTCTAACCAGCTTATTTTACCTTTAGATTCAAGAATTCGTTGCTCAAAGCGTTGGGTTTTATCTGATGTGAAAACTTGCCGATCATCTCTAATAATTTTTCGGGCAAATTCTGCATTTAACAGATCGGAATCGGTTTTACCAATCATCTGTTCTGGAGTGAAACCAAATCTCCGACTCAAAGGTTCATTCACGGCAATAAATTGACCGTTCTTATTTTTGAGCCAAGCCATGTGAGGAATATTATTGAGCAAATACTTAATCTGATTTTGTTGAGATTTCAGTTTTTCTTCGTTGCGTTTACGTTCGGTAATATTTTCGCTAGTGGCAATAATTTTATAGACTTTACCTTGAGCATCTTTTAAAGGCGCAAGAGTAATAAACCACCAACTTAAATCATGCTCATTTGAGAACTGTTCTTCAAAGGAAATACTCACACCCGAATGCACAACTTCTACATAGCGAGGAATGAAAGCTTTAGTCATCTCTTGGGGAAAGATTTGCTTTAGCGTTTTTCCGACAAAGCTTTCTAAAGATTGATTAGATGATTTAATAATCGCCGGATTGAAGCTTGCAAATCGAAAATCTTCACCCTCGTTAATAACATCCAAAACAAAGATCCCATAATTAATATTATCCCAAATACTTTGTAAAAAAGCGGTTTGATTTTTAAGCTCTTGTTCAGTTCGTTTGAAATCAGTGATGTCTGTAGAAACTCCACAGAGAGCATAGGGTTGATTATTTTCATTTAACAAGGGAAACTTGACCGACAAAAAGTAACGTTTTTCTCCTTGAGAAATTATTGTTTCTTCGAGATGAATAGATTGACCTTTAAGAATCACTTGTAGATCATTCTCTGAAATCGATTCAGCAATTTTCGGCGGCATCACTTCTAAATCGGTTTTACCGATCCAGTCCGCTTGTTTGATCTGAAAAATGTCTTCAATCGCACGGTTAAGTAGAATATAACGACCTTCTAAATCTTTGACATAAATCGCTACAGGTGTATTATCTAAGATGGCTTGGAGTTGTGCTTGAGAACGTTGTAATTCAACTTGAACACGCTTTTGTTCGGTAATATCAATTGCCATGGATACAACTCCCACTAACTCCCCTTCGGCCGTAACCAGTGGCGTGTTGTACCATTGACAAGTAATAAAACGGCCGTCTTTCGTCAGGTTTTGATTAATACTATAACTCCTATTTTTTTGGGTGAGTAGATCAGCAACAACATTGCTCACTTCGGGTTGCTCAAATTCAGGAATCAAAAATTTGAGATTTTTTCCAAACGCTTCTGAAGCCGTATAGCCAAAAATGTGTTCCGCCGCCGGATTCCAAGCCGTGACTTGAACTTCAGTATTCCATTCAATCACCGCTAGAGGGGTTTGCTGAACCAACAAAGAAAGTCGTTGATCAGAGACTCGTAATTGTTCTTCCATCGCAATGCGATCGCTAATATCGCGAATGATAGCAATATGACCTAATAATTCGCCCGACTTATTTTTGAGTCCATCAGCTCGCACAAAGCTATGAAAGAGTCGTCCTTGACAAGATCGTTGCACGAGTTCACCCATCCAAGCCTCACCCCTCATGACCGTTTGAAAAATTTCGACTGCTTGTTCGGGTTTGAGAAACGCTGAGGGAATCCCTCCAGCTTGATTAAATTCTTCAACCGTTTCGGCTTCAAAAAGTTTAGAAAATGCGGCATTTTGATAAGCGTGTTTTCCTTGAGCATCTGCAAAGGCGATCGCATCACCGCTACATTCAACCAGATACTTAAAAAAGGTCAGTTCGGCTTGAATTTTTTTTTGTTCGCTAATATCTCGAAATGACCAAATCCGACCATAATAGCCTCCTGATGGCGAGCAAAGCGGCGCACAATAGCGCTCAAAGATACGTCCATCTTTTAACTGAATTTCGTCCTCGACAATGAGTTCTCGATGTTGGTAAACAGACTCAACTTGATCGATAAACTCTTTCGGCGAAGCCAATTGATCGAAAACATATCTTAATAACTCTTGATCTTGACCCCGTTTGATCAGGGTTTGGGGAATCTGCCAAAGTTGACAAAATTTTTGGTTATGGGAGATGACTTGGCGATTTTGATCAATGATCAAAAATCCCTCTAAAGAGGCTTCTTGTTGAGCTTGTAAAATGGCATTGCTGCGGCGGAGTTGTTCGAGGAGATCCGCTTGCTGTTGTTCGGCTTGTTTCCGTTGGGTGATGTTGCGACAAACACAGATTAAAACTTGGTCTTCGGTATAAGTTAAAGAAACATCTTGGACAAATGTACTGCCATCTTTGCGTTTCGCGATCGCTTCTCCGTGCCAATGCCCAACAGACTCTACAATAGGGATGGCTTGCTTTTGCAAACGGTTGGCTT
>CAZNCM010000185.1:0-11424 GCA_964571155.1 uncultured Lyngbya sp.
GTTGATGATGAAGAAGACCCGACACAAAGCTATTTCGGTTATCGGGCGCGTTTAAACTTCGATACCAGCTTTACCGGGGAAGACTTACTGCGAACTCGTTTGGAAGCCAAAGACGTTCCCAACTTGAGTCGTGTTAACCTGACCAATACCTTAATGAGTCGTCTCGGTACTGATGGCGGAGACGGAGACTTCACCCTGGATGACCTTTATTATCGCTTCCCCGTCTTTAACGGCAGAGGTCAAGTTTACTTCGGTGCTAAAAGTTTAGACTTGGATGACCTTCAAGATCCTCTTAGCCCCTTCCAGAGTACGGGTGCTGGTGCGGCTTCTCGCTTTGGACGCTACAACCCCACAACCTTCCGAGGAAGTGAGGGAACGGGTTTAGGGATGAAGTATCAGCTTAATGAGAGAATGCGTATCAACTTCGGCTATCTCGCAAGTGATGGCGATGCACCTGATCCCAGTGAAGGTCGAGGTTTGTTTAACGGGAGTCACTCCGCCTTCCTACAATTTATCTACGAACCTTTAGATAATTTGGTGGTCGCACTGGACTACAACCGTCGCCATTTCCGCGAAGATGATGTTAGTGTCAGCGGCGGAACGGGAAGTTTCCTCGCCAACAAACCCTTCGGAAATACCGCCACAACGAGTGATAACTTGGGCTTCCAGACGAACTGGAGAATCGCTGATAAATTTGAGTTAGGCGGTTGGCTGGGTGTAGCTTGGGCTGATGATAAAGCCGAAGGCGATGGGGATGACCTCGATGCGACGGTCTTGAACTTCGCGGTCACATTAGCGTTTCCTGACTTATTCCGAGAAGGAAGCTTAGGCGGTGTGATTGTTGGTATGCAGCCGAAAGTGGTTTACCATACTCTCGAGCGTTTGGAAGAAGAAAAAACAGGAATTCACATTGAAGCCTTCTATCGCTATCAGGTTAATGACTATGTAGCTTTAGTCCCAGGTGTTTATATTATCACTGATCCTGAACATACCGATGAGAACGACACGGTTGTTGTGACTACATTCCGGACTCAATTCCGTTTCTAATCAGTTGAGTTGTATTCCAAACCTTAATTAAACAGAGGGGAAAAGATGAGGATAACTTGCCTCCATTCCCCTCTTTATTTTTGTGGGTGTAAATCGTTAAAATCTCAGTCCAACTACCAGTCTACAACTGAGTTTTCGCTCTCAGAGGTGCGAGAAAATAAACCGAAAATTTGAACGAATAATGCACCGAAGACAAAGCCTCCTGCGTGCGCCCAATACGCAACTCCGCCACTATCCATCCCGACTGCGGTTGGAACTTCTAACATCGAAATTCCGCTAAAGGCTTGTTGAATAAACCAAAATCCTAAGAAAAGAAATGCCGGAACTCTCACAATATAAGGAAAGATACCGATAGGAATTACAGTTAAAATTCTGACCTGGGGAAACTTCAGAATATACGCCCCCATCACTCCGGCGATCGCACCACTCGCCCCCAGAGAAGGAATTGCGGATTCAGTTGCTAAGAAATATTGAGATAGAGCGGCTAAAACTCCACAAATTAAGTAGAAACCAATAAATTTAACCCGTCCGAGTTCTTCTTCAATATTATTCCCAAAAATCCACAGAAATAACATATTAAAGCCAACATGAATAAGACTCGCGTGCAGAAACTGAGAAGTAAACAGAGTCAAATATTCAGGAACAGGCTGATTAATCGAAATCCCATTAAAACTAGCAGTTAACTCTTGGGGAACAACGGCAAATAGATGAAAAAAACTATTCAGTTGATCGGGTGATAACATTAACTCGATCAAAAAGATCAGAAAGTTAAGACCAATAAGAATATAGGTAACAATGGGAGTAATGTGAATCGGATTTTCGTCTTTTAATGGAACCATGCGATTTTATCGTTAAACATCAAATTGAACCCAAACAAAACAATTTTTAAAAGGTTGGAGCCAGACTTGATCAGTCCTAACTCCAACCCACTCATTGTGAGATTTTAAGGAGTTATGCAGTAACTTTCTGTTTAGACCAAACTCCATTTTCATCTTCATCGTATTGTTGATGAATGGTTTCCCAAGCCGCCTGTTCTGCTTTCATCTCATCTTCAGTCTGATCAAAAACAGCGTTGTAGCGTTCGATGAACGTGTTTTGAGCATCTTCCGAGAGATGAGCGCGAATTTCGGGCGATAACTCCTCGGGAGAGTCACATCGTCCCGGACAAGGACGGGGTAATGCCTGATCGGTGATATGAATTTCCTCACCGTGGGCATTTTCAATCAGGAGTTTGTATTCCCCTGACTTGTCGGTCGGAACTTCAGCCATCAGCAGATATTCTCCAGCTTTTAGGCGGGTTTCATAAACGGCTGCCTTTTCTTTTGGCATTCCTAACGTGGTGAGAACGGATGCCAAACCCGCCCCCGCACTCCCAGCTAAGGCTCCGGTTGCAGCCCCCAATAAGACTGAACTAATGGGACCTGCGGCAACTACAGAACCAACAAAAGGAATGAACAACACGCCGACACCAGTCAGCAAACTGAGGATTGACCCAAACAAGGAACCAAAAACAGCCCCCGTTCGTAAGCCTCCCAGAATTACATCTTTTTTGCTGATGAAGCCAGAAATACGGGTTTGAGATTGAAAATCTCGACCCATTACCGAGACATGATCGCGAGAAACACCCCGATCAATTAGCCGTCGAACAACATCATTGACTTGCTGTTCTTCTTTAAAAACGGCTGTAATTGTGCGTTCTGCTTTGTATTCTTCCGCCATAAAAGTTGTTCACTCCTAGATTCTTACTTCATACCTGCTTTAACGCGATCGCTGGGAATATTACCGCTAGGTTGCAGTTCTTCACCTTCAATAAAGGAACGCAACATCCACGCCATTTCTTCGTGTTGTTCCATTAATCCGGTTAAGAAATCAGCCGTTCCTTCATCATGGAATTTTTCAGAACAGTTATCGATATTTTCACGCAAATTCCGAATAATTTGTTCGTGATCGGTCACTAACCGTTGTACCATTTCGTTCGCATTCGGCAGATCACCAGCGTGTTCTTTGAGCGTTGCCTTCTCTAAAAATCCTTTGGCAGTTCCCAGAGGATAACCGCCTAAAGCACGGATGCGTTCGGCTGTTTCGTCGATATTAATCGTTAAGGCTTCGTAGTGTTCTTCCCACAGTTGGTGTAAAGTGCGGAATTGAGGGCCGACGACATCCCAATGATATTTTTTGGTTTTAATTAATAGCAGATACATATCTGCTAAGTTCATATTCAAAAGTTCTACAACGCCTTGACGTTGTTCATCTGTTAAACCAATATTGAGCTTAGGCATAAAAAATCTCCTGCTTTTTTAATCACTTTAGTTATTAGACCAAAAAAGCAGAAGGCTTTTCATCTATCGTTTGAGGGAACTTGAATAAACGTTAGAAATTGTATCTAACTTTAGGAAGACATCAAATGCTGTAGAAATAGGTTATAAAGAGGATTTGCCGGATGTCTCGCGAGAATAAACAGGCATTTGTCCAGAGTTGAGCCGGTTCATATAATCATTGAGTGCAGAGGCGACTTTTCCAGACAAGACATAGCAGCCGAGTAAATTTGGAAACGCCATCGCCAATAACATCATATCGCTAAAATCCAACACGGCGCCCAAATTCACTACCGAACCGATAAACACACAGATGACAAAAATGCCTTTATAAATGATGGCGCTTGCTTCACCAAACATAAAACTCCAAGATTTTTCCCCATAATAACTCCACGAAATCATGGTAGAAAAAGCAAATAAAACCACAGCAATTGCTAAAATAATGGGAAACCAACCAATCACCGAACTAAAAGCAGCAGCCGTCAGTTCAACCCCGTTGGCTTGGGCGGCGCTAGTATCTTGATAAACCCCAGTAATAACAATCGTTAAACCTGTCAAATTACAGATAACAATCGTATCGATAAACGGTTCAAGTAAAGCCACAATTCCTTCTCGTAACGGTTCATCTGTACGGGCGGCAGAATGGGCAATTGCGGCCGAACCAATCCCGGCTTCGTTAGAAAAAGCACTACGTCGAACCCCTTGAACCAAAGTTCCGACAAAACCCCCTCCAACTGCTTCGGGAGAAAAAGCTTGGATAATAATCGTACCGAATGCCGCCGGAATTTCAGTTAAATTTCCGAGTAAAATCCACAAACAAGCCAACACATAAATCACTGCCATCGCTGGAACTAATCTCGCCGTTACTGAGGCAATACGACTAATTCCACCAATAATCACAATTCCAACTAACACCGCTACAACTAATCCAAAAACCCAATTGGGTAAACCGGGAATAATCCCGGCTAAAGCGGCATAAGCTTGGTTGGCTTGAAACATATTACCGCCGCCCATACTGGCTAAAACACACAACAATGCAAATAAAATCGCCAGTCCCTGTCCGAGAGGGCGTAAACCCCGTTCACCTAAGCCTTTAGAAAGATAATACATTGGCCCCCCGGCAATGGTGCCATCGGGTTGAATGCGGCGATACATTTGGGCGAGACTACATTCAACAAATTTACTCGACATCCCAAAAAAGCCCCCCAAGGTCATCCAAAAAATCGCCCCAGGGCCACCGAGTTGTACTGCGATCGCCACTCCGGCAATATTTCCCAGTCCAACGGTTCCAGAAAGGGCTGTCGCGAGGGCTTGAAAATGGGAAACATCACCTTCATCGTCGGGATTATCATACTTACCTGTGACGACATCAATGGCGTGTTTAAACCCCCGAATATTAACAAAACCCATTCGCAGCGTAAAGAAAATTGCCCCTCCAATTAGCCACAATACAATGAAGGGAAGACCGAAAATCTCAAAGAAGAAGATTTGGGATAAAAAGTTAACAATCCCAGAAAACACCGCATCCAGTCCGGCGAGAAATCCAGAGGGTTTGGTTTCTGCTTCTTCTACTGCGATCGCCACCGTCGGTATCATTGGAATTAGGAGTAACAACAGCCCATTCCAACCCCTCAGACTCCGTTTCAGCGTTCTCAAAATACGATGGGGAGAAGGCTGACGATACTTTTTTGAGTTGATTCTGTTCCTATTTTTCATCGCTCTATATTATGTTTTTTTTAGTGTACTATCCGATTTTTAGGATCACAAGATAGATTAGTCTACCATTGGTGTGGCTAATTTTGTAGACCACGATGAACAGAAAAGGGTGTCTGAATAAACCTGCAACAATCAAGCTGAATCTGTTGAGATGATCAAAAAGCGAATATTTTTTTTATAAATATAAAAAAAGATCTAAAGAAAGAAAAACTCCTTCTTTAGATCGATTTTAAGTCAACGATTTGAGATAATTTCGGTTAATTATGCAGCCAGTTGACCGCCCGTTACATCATACAATGCACCTGTAACAAAGCTACTATCGGCTGCCGCTAAAAACACATAAGCAGGGGCTAATTCTTCCGGTTGTCCGGCCCGTTGTAGAATGCCGTCGGTATCATAATTATCCACCTTTTCGACAGGCATGGTTGCGGGAATATTAGGAGTCCAAACGGGGCCGGGAACGACAGAATTAACCCGGATTTTCCGTTCGCCCAAACTTTGGGCTAAAGACTTTGTAAAGGCATGAACCGCCCCTTTACTGGTGGCATAGTCTACTAACATTCCTTTCCCCATTTTGCCGACGATACTTCCTGTATTAATAATAGAATCGCCTTCTTTTAAATGAGGAAGTGCAGCTTTTACCATGTAGAAATAGCCAAACACGTTAGTTTCCATAGTCCGGCGAAATTGTTCTAAGCTGATATCTTCAAACTGCTTCTGTACCATCTGATAAGCGGCATTATTCACCAAAATATCGAGATGACCAAAATGTTCAACGGTTTGTTCAATTGCCCGTTTACAACTGTCAAAATCCCGTACATCTCCTTGAATCACTAAACATTCTTTTTGTTTAGATTCAACCGCTTTTTTCGTGACTTCCGCATCTTCGGTACTTTGGTCAAAAAAGATGGCAACATTTGCCCCTTCCATCGCATAGGCAATGGCGACAGCCCGACCAATACCCGAGTCTCCGCCCGTAATAAATGCGACTTTATTCAACAATTTATCCGCAGGTTTGTAGTTAGAAAGATCGCTATCCGGCTTGGGTGTCATCTGTTCTTGAGATGCGGGATAGTCTTGTTTTTGTCCAGGAATTTGTTCAGGTGTAGGACGACGTTCTTGAGTTTTCATAGTCAATTTATCCAAATGAATTACAGTTGAAAAGTTGAGAGTTTACCCCCATTTATTTTTGAGGTGATCGGCAACTCTTAACGCATTAGCAACAATCGTTAAGGTCGGGTTGACTGCCCCTAAAGCCGGGAAAAAACTGCTATCAACCACATATAAATTGTTGACATCATGGGTTTGACAATTGAGGTTAAGAACGCTTTCTTGAGGGTCATTCCCAAACTTACAGGTTCCGCCTTGATGCCAAACAACTTTTACAGGCATTTTTTTAGTCCAAAACAGATAAAAATCTAACTGTTTTAGATATTGTTCTAATGTGGCAATTAATTCCTGGTGGGGTTTTAGATTATTGGGGGTGTAATTCACCACAATTTGCCCTTGGGAATTGAGAGTAACGTGATTTTCCGGTTGCGGTAAATCTTCCGTTGTGATCCACCAATCTACTGAATGTTGGGCAATATATTCTAATACCACCTGGGGAATTTCTCCTTCCGCCATGTGTTTTAAACGTTGCCAAACTGTTTTCCCGGTGAGTTGAATTTGTCCGAGGGGATAATCTTGTTTCGGCCCTTTAAAGTAAAAGTCATTAATTCCCAATGTCTTTTGAAAAATGGTCTCATTGGGTTGATGAGAAGCCGCAATTAATGCCGAATGATTGTGTAACATTAAATTGCGTCCGACTAACCCAGAAGAATTAGCTAACCCGTTGGGATGATAGCTATTAGCGGACTTTAATAACAGCGTTGCCGAATTAATTGCCCCACAAGATAACACCACCAAATCACTACTAAATTGTTGCGTTTCTCCGTCGATTTCCGCTTCTACCGCTTGAATGATTTTACCGTCGTTATTGGTAATCAAACGGGTAACTTTGGCATGGGTTAATAAAGTGACGTTATTCTGCTGTAATGCCGGATCGATACAAGTAACTTGGGCATCACATTTCGCATCAACTAAACAGGGATAAGGATCGCAAGTATTACAGCGAATACAAGGGCGATTTTCGGGGTGTTCTTCATCCCGATTTAAGGCTAAAGTCAGATGATAAGGATTTAAACCTAAATTCTGTAATTTATCGGCGACTTCTTGAATGCGAGGTTCATGATTAAAGGGCGGAAAAGGATATTCATTTGTTGCGGGAGGTTCGGTGGGATCTTCCCCTCGTAGTCCATGCAATTTAAACAAACTTTCGGCGCGAGTATAGTAGGGTTCAAAGGTATCATAACCTAACGGCCAAGCGGGAGAAATGCCATCAAAATGACGAAGTTCGCCAAAATCTTCCGCCCGCATTCGTTGTAAAGCCGCCCCATAAACTTTAGTATTTCCGCCCACAAAATAGAAGGCTTCAGGACTAAAAGATTGATTGTTACTATCGAACCATTTTTCCGGGGTTTGATAACGTTGGTTGAGAAAAATTTCATCAGGATTCCAATTAGATTTTTCTCGCGGAAGATAACCGCCTCTTTCTAAAATCAAGATGTTTTTTCCGGTCGAAGCTAGGGCATAGGCGAGCGTTCCTCCACCTGCACCCGCCCCAATAATAATGAGGTCGTAGTGCTGTTTTAGAGTCATGTTTGAGGTAGATATTTTTGACAATTTTGTGGCTTTAGTCAGCAGAAAAATGCTAGGAATTATGAATATATTCAACCCAATTAATCGATTGATTCTGAATCTGATCGACACCGGGCATTTGTTGCAGGCGCATCAATTCAGTAATGGCGGTAATTTCTTGATCGCGTCCGCATCCGGCTACCGCCAAAACCCGATTGTTTTTGATGTAAAAAGCTAAAAATTCTTGGGAGTTAACATCTCCATCAAACAGGATTTTATCCCAATCTTCTGCGTGTCCTGCATAACGCAGTTTAACATTAAATTGCCCACTCCAAAAGAAAGGTATTCCGGTAAATTTAACCTGATTTCCTACCATATTATGGGCAGCAATTCGTCCATGTTGGGCAGCCAAACGCCAATGTTCAATCCGGGTTAATTTGTCAATTGGGGCGTAGGGAAAACGGGCAATATCTCCGGCCGCATATATATCTTTTCCGGCTTGTAAATATTCATTGACAATTACACTATTATCTTTCTCCTCAATTTTGACCCCAGAAAGAAAGTCTGTTACAGGTTGAACACCAATCCCAATTATCACTAAATCGGCCGGAATTTTTTCACCATTTTCTAAAATTGCCGCTTCTACTTTGCCCTTTCCTTCAAATTGAGTCGCTTTAGTTCCAAAGCGAAAAGAAACACCCTTACTTTCATGTAAGTCTTGAAACATCTTCCCGACTTCTTGACCTAAAATCTTTTCAAAAGGAACAGAATCGGGAGAAATAACGGTTACAGACAGTCCTTGCTGCGTTAAACTTGCTGCGGTTTCCATGCCAATAAAACTCGAACCGACAACCACAACTCGCTGATTTTGTTCGGCGGTTTCTAAGATATGATTGACATCGCTAGGCTGACGTAAAGTGAAAATATTATCTAAATCAATGCCGGGTACATTTAAACGTTTGGGTCGTCCGCCTGTTGCTACTAATAAGCTGTCATAACTGATCACCGAATTATCTTCAAAGGTGATGGTTTTTAAGTCAGCATCAATTTTTGTCACCGCTTTTCCACAGCGAAGTTCAATGTCATTTTCTTGATAAAATTCACAAGAACGTTGGGGTAAAGCGTCTTCTTCTACTTTACCTTGTAAATATTTTTTACTCAATTTTGTGCGATCATAAGGCAAACGTTCTTCACGGGTAATGAGAAAAATTTGCCCTTGAAATCCTTCTTGTCTTAGGGTTTCTGCGGCGAAGGTTCCAGCCGGCCCAGTCCCAATAATTGCAAACACCCGGCTATCGGCACTGGGGTTATGTTTGGTCATATTGGGTGTGCGAGATTCGGGAATGTTTTCAGGGAGTTCAACAATAATATTTTGCCCGTCTATTCGCACCGGAAAACTGGGTAAATTATCTAATCCTGGCGGTTCTTCTTGGTCGCCTGTCGTCACATTAAAACAGGCATGATGCCAAGGACAAGCAATTCGTTCTCCAACTAAAACCCCTTTTTCTAAAGGGGCACCAAAGTGAGTACAATGGGCAGGAGTGGCATAAAATTTTTGTTCTTCTAGACGGGTAAGTAAAATATTTGAGTTGTTTACAGAAAGTTGCTTCATTTGACCGATTCGTAGGTCATTAATTTGAGCGACTGTAACTTCTGAAGTTTTCATAAAATCCTCGGGAAAATTTCGGCATAAAATTCTGACTTAATACACAGTTGACGAGTATTAAGCAGCTATTTAGAATGATTAATTCTTATACTATATGATGATTTAATTGTGTCACTTTTCCCCTCTATCTCTGGATAGACTTTGAAATTTTGACTTCTAAATTCGTCAAAATACCCCAGATCGTCTTACTTGATCAGCCTGCATAATTTTGAGTTCACCTGTCAACGATTACACAACACCGAGGCGAGTTTGTCCTACTAAATAGTCAACCACCTCAACAATATTACCTTGACGCTGATAAACTTCAAGTTGACGTTGGGCGGCGTTTCCATCTTTGAGAACTTTATCAACCAACGATGAAACTTCTTCCCAGTCTCCTAAACTTTCTAAGGCGGGACGGATATAATTGAGAAACTCTTTGACTAATTTTTTGGCAGGCTTTGAACGTTGTTGCATGACATCAATTAATTTTCCTTGTAAACCGTATCGCGCTGCATACCAATCAGCAGTTTTAAGGATTTCGGGATGTACAGAAATCAGAGGAAAATTATTCTCAATTTCAGTTAAACACGTTTGAACTAATCCCCGAACCAATCCGGCTATCATTACTGCTTCATCAACAGTTAAACAAACATCACTAACCCTAAATTCTATCGTCGGATAATGTTCAGAAATCCGAATATTCCAATAAATTGTAGTTGTATCTTGAATGATCCCCATTTTAGTTAATTGCTCAACAAAATCTTGATAAGCTTGATAATCTTCAAAAACGGGAGGTGAGCCAAATAGCGGGAAAGGACTCCAAAGTTCAGTACGATAGCTGATATAGCCTGTTTTTTCGCCTAACCAAAAGGGTGAATTTGCAGACAAAGCTAATAAGACCGATAGCCAAATTCTAGCACGATTAATCACCGCGATCGCGATGTCTGGATTAGAAATTCCCACATGAACATGACAGCCAAACGTTACCAATTCTCGGATAATTTGCTGATATTCTTGTTCCAATTTATGATAACGTAGTTTTGGAGTTCTTTCTTGGTTTTTCCAGTTTGAAAATGGATGAGTTCCTGATGCTGAAATTAGTTTATTATCTTGTTGGGCGGCTTCGATAACAATCCGACGACTTTCACAAAGTTCTGCCCGAATTTCTGTCAAACTTTTACAAACTGAAGTTGCAATTTCAATTTGTGATTGACGCATTTCTGGCTGCACAACTTCCTGACCATAATTTTCTTCAGCAAAGGAGATAATTTTCTCGCCTCGTCCCGCCAGTTGCCGACTTTTTGGGTCGATAATTTGATATTCTTCTTCTACCCCAAGGGTTAAACCTTCATAAGAATTCATTGTTTTAATTGGATTCCTTTTCAAATTGTATCTAAAAGTTTCGAGGTCTGTATAATTGAGTGGCTCGTCAATCTTAATTAAATTTTCATCTGTCCTAAAATACGAGTTCCATGAGCAAAATAATTTAATATTATGCTTATCTTGTGATATTATCGAGTTTTAACTTCCCTATTCAACCCCCTTTGTACTGAATTTTAATCGTTCAGTTCAAAAAATTTTGATCAAATTCAGTCTTATGGACTATTTTTTAAGATAGAGTCAGAATAAATATCTAACAGTTTCTAGGTGAAGTCAATGAACAAACGAATGAGTAAACGACAATCACGTTTAGTTTGGCTGAAAGAATTTAATGATATTGTGCGCGGTGCGGCCGGAGGATTTTTATTTGGAATTCCCTTGTTGTACACCTTTGAAGTTTGGCAAGCAGGTTCTTACTTAAAACCACCTTTGATGTTGGCTATTTTAGCTGTAACTTACTTAGTTGTTTTCTTTTTTAATCGAGTTGAAGGCTTTCGGAGAAGAAAACGAACTAACCTCAATGATGTAGTTTTAGAAAGTATAGAAGCCTTAGCGATTGCAATTGTTTGTGCAACGTTCATAATGGTTTTGCTACAACGAATCACCTTTAATACTTCTCTCGAAGAAGCTTTAGGCAAG
>CAZNCM010000186.1:0-1630 GCA_964571155.1 uncultured Lyngbya sp.
AGGAGAGATGTTTATTCTCTCCCTTTTTGGTTGCAACTTTCCATTCAATTAGATTCCTCAGCGAGTGAGGAGATTACCTTCCTTTTCCGTTCAGTCTTCTGGATAGAAAGTTTCCATTCAATTAGATTTCCCAGCGAGTGGGAAGCAATAAACATGCATCTGATTGCCCTGTTCGTAAAAAAGTTTCCATTCAATTAGATTTCCCAGCGAGTGGGAAGGTTAATTCCTCTGAAAGTTCTGTACAGAACAACCAAGTTTCCATTCAATTAGATTTCCCAGCGAGTGGGAAGTAGTTCAAGTAGCACCGATCCTTTGTTCGGGTGCTGCAGTGTTGTTTCCATTCAATTAGATTTCCCAGCGAGTGGGAAGCATTTCGAACGAGTGGAAGAGTCTCACGGCTCCCGTGTTTCCATTCAATTAGATTTCCCAGCGAGTGGGAAGGGAGGCTACAACGCATCCATGGCGAACCGTCGGCACAACGTTTCCATTCAATTAGATTTCCCAGCGAGTGGGAAGACTCCTTCTTGACATTATTTTCAAAGGTTACAAAAAAAAGTTTCCATTCAATTAGATTTCCCAGCGAGTGGGAAGGAGGGTTACTCTCAAAAAGTCAACAGTCACTTCCTAGTGACTGTTTCCATTCAATTAGATTTCCCAGCGAGTGGGAAGAATATCCTTACCACATTCCCTAATCTTTAGGTGAATTGTGTTTCCATTCAATTAGATTTCCCAGCGAGTGGGAAGCCTTTTGACTGTGCTACAATAGCCAACATAGGACGAGAGCGTTTCCATTCAATTAGATTTCCCAGCGAGTGGGAAGAGTTCGTCTGAGGAGCCTTACTGTGAGAAGGTTTCAGACTACAAATCGACGCACCCCTAAAAATTTAACTTGTAATACGTTTGAAATCGTAATTAATACATAGCTCAAACCACTACAAGGTAAGGCATCGACGCAGGTCAATGAAAGAATCAACTTTTCAGCGATCTGTCGAGGTGTGTCGATTTGACTATACCACATAAGAATTATTAAACACAATCCCTACTCTGTTTAAATTTAAGCCTAAAAAGTCACCAATTTCAAAATCAACGTAAAAAATTAGGATTTTGCATCTTTTTCGACTCCAACTATTAGGAACTCAACCCCATAATCAAGTAACCTAAACCTGACTCGATGCTAACTCCGCTTCCAAAATCTCTAAACCCCACTCATAGAGAGACTCAACCAAAGTTTTCTCAGAAATCCTCCAGTCCCTCGGACACACCATCTGCATGGTTTCTACCCAACGGGTTTTGATAGCGGTTTCTGGATGGTCTGCAACTTCTAACGTCCAGCCTGCATCATTCCACAACGAAATCAATTTATCTTGAGAAATGGGGATAGCCTCATGTACGATTTTATTTCGGCATTTCCGAATACTATGAAATAACTTAGAAACAGAATCTTGCTGCTGATTTCTAGCCTTAAACCAAGCATCAATCAAATTTTGAAATTTAGAATCATTCCCCATCCCCAAATATCCTTTACCTAACCAATCTTCTGACTGACAGCGCAAATATAGCAGTCTTTCTAAAGTTTGAGAAAATCGATAAAAAGCAGCTGTATAGTTTCCTTGCTTCAGGAGCAAATAAA
>CAZNCM010000186.1:1640-2581 GCA_964571155.1 uncultured Lyngbya sp.
TCTGCGGCTTTGTTTTCTCGTAATTCTTTAAGCTTTTCCCGCCATTGTTGCACTCGTTCAAACCCTGCATATTCAGAAACCGCTTTTGACCTCAGCCAACCATTTTCAAACTCTTTATTGTTGATTAAGCGAGAAATTTCCCAGTTATTAGAAATACTCAGATAGCCCGCCAGTTGGTAGAGAAAGCGATAACGACTTTGATGAGACTTTAGCCAGAGTTTTGCTTCAGAGAAATCTCCCCGTTTCCAAGCAGAAATCACACGCGAACGCTCTAAGGGCCAGAAATATTCACTGACTGCAACCCATTGAGAATTTTCTGCACTCCGGGAAGATTTTTTACCCTGAGAATCTTCATCATAAAGAGGATGAGGTTCTACGGGAGTGATACTAAAAACCTGACACTGACGCACCAACGCCGCCGCACAAATTTCTAAACTCTCGGCAATAGCAGGAGCGGCTCCTTTATTCTCAATTCCTAAAACAAACTCCTCATCAAAATTGGAAGCAGTTTCCAACGCCAGTGGCAGAATAAAGCCTTCAAGTTCCTGACGAATAGCTTCCCGGTCATTTGCTGAAACAATGGGATGTACAATCTCAACTTTTAGATGGGGATAATCTGCCAAAATTTTACCTTCCATTAATCTTGCCAGATTCACTGTATCTGCACGGCGATACACCCAAGGCACTGTTTCTGGTTGGTCTGTTGCCCAGAGAATAATGTGTTTTAGACCCTTTTCTACGCCTTCTTTGATAATATGACCATCTAACAATAATTCAACATTACTAAAGTCGTTATCCAGCCATTCTTGACAGTATTCAAATAAACGATAACCCAAGTCCCGCACGCTCCAAAGGGTTTGGGATTGACCCGGTTCGTGAAATTGACGTTCAACACCGAGTTCTTGGTACAATTGGTTAATGTGCGGGGGATGACCGCGATC
>CAZNCM010000186.1:2664-11314 GCA_964571155.1 uncultured Lyngbya sp.
GATCGCCATCAGCACCCAAACAGCGAACAATTCCATCCTCGCACTTCCACCCGACCTGACGGGTTCCCACTGTAATAATGAGAGTATCGAGGCGATTAAATTCAACGGATTTTACTAAAGTTTTTTTCATGGGAAATCAACAAAGGGAATCAAAGACTAAAAATTTAAACGTCAGAAGTCAGAGAAATTTGAATCAATTTCTTTAAGATTTTGAGAACATCAGATAAATTATTCTGACGATTGCTAATTCCAAACAAATCAGACGTTGCATATTGCGGGTGTTCAGTCTGAATAAGTTTCAGAAATAGAAAACTTCCCCCATTTGTAATTAATCCAAAACAGGGTTGATGAGAATTGGGATTAGCCAGCATATATGCTAAGATTTGAGCAAGTCCAGCTTCGACTGAGAGTTTAGCCTGTTTAGATTCAATAACCATCACCCAAACTTGATCTTTTAAGACTAAAGTATCTATATTTCCCTTGACAATCAATTCAGAATCCTCTGATATTGCGGATATTTCAACACTTTTTTCGGCTCGAATGTTAAACGGAGATTGATAGAAACGACCGATAAACAGTAAGGGAGAAACCACAGTTAAGTTAATCGGTTTTTCTAGTAATGGCGGTTGTTTGATCAAATTTGAATAACCCGCTTTAATTTCTTCTAGGAGTTGAACTTCCCAGTTAATAAGTTCAGGTAAATCAATTCGCCATTCCCAAAAAAAGTTATCATCCTCAACACATTCAAGCCGAAAATGAGTTTCCAACTGTTCTAAAGTAATATCCCTCGCGGCTAAAACTTGAACCATGAGATGATCTCCCAATTCTTTATACTAATTTTATCAAAAATAGATACTGCATCTTGAAAATTAAACTATTCTTGGAGAGGCCAAATTTGGAAAAAGTTAGTTCTATCTGTCTGATTTCGGAGGCGGTTTAGATATTCACGGCGAGGGTTTTCCGTTGCCCCAAAAACCGTTACAACTTGATAATCTCCCAAATCTGCAATCCAAACGGGAGAAGGTTTAACATTACCTAAAACTTGACCGCAGAGATTGCCATCATAGTTCAGATTTCCTCGTCTATCTTCTACTTTTAAATCTCTACTGTGCAAAACAGCCAAAGCATAAGGTTTTCCAAAGTCTTCTTTCCCTGAACACACAATAATTCTGCAATTGCTATCAACTGCTTCCGTCCATTGTCCCCGGTGTACCTGACCAATATTTCGAGGTTGACGATTATTGATTTTATCTTTGGTAAGCTGAGATAAACTCTGATAAAAATGTTCTAGCTTTTGCTGAAACTTTTGCTGAAACCCCTGAACGCTATTAGGAATTAACCAAAGTTCTTCATCGCTATCAATATAAAATGTTGAACCTCGATACCAGGGAGCGCGATCGCGAGTTTTCCTTGAATAACACGGACGTCTGGCACCCTGACCAATTCCTCCGAGATGAAACATCATCCAAGTGAGAGATTCAAAGAGTTTTTGGATTTGTGTATTTTGGTTTGCTGATGCTTCGGGAGAATAAGATAATATTAACGTTCCGACTTGTTCACCGCAATTATCATCTTTTCCGCTAAAGTTTGGTCGGGGTTCTCGTTGAGTAACTTTACCATCTCGAATATCAACTCTAACCCAACCGAATGTTTTGGGGTTAATCCCTCCGAATAGTTTGGCTTCCCATATTTGAACGGTGTTAACATCCAAAACCCCTAAAGAAAAAGCCCGAAACCAATAACGTAACATTGATTTAAAGGCAGTTGGACGCACTTCTGCATCAGCTTGTCCTCGCATTTGCCAATCGTTTCGGCGTTCATTCCAATTCCACTGAGTAAATTTTTGTCGTCCATGAATGAGTTGACCTTCCAAAGAAAATTCGACTCGCAAGAATTCATCAAGAGAACGACTTGAACCCGCCCGAATTAACTCCCCATAACCCGAATTAACCTGAGAACCAATTCCCGCTTGTAGTCCTGCTGTTAGCCATTGTTTTACTTTCTGCAAAATCGTCGGGTCGTCACAGTGGCTTGCCAACTTTAACCCAATTAAAAATGTAGGTTCTCTTAGAGAAAAGAAGGGGTTGGGATTGGGATTATATTCGAGTTTATTATTGTTGTCCCATTTCCAAATATTGTTTGCCATATCCATCTGCAAACCCATTTGATTGGGTAATGGATAAGCATCCAGAAAGATAACTTTTCCACTGCGATCGCTTTTCTCAGCTTCCAAAGAACCAAAGTAAGGTGCTATTTTCTTCTCGGCTTCTTGCCATTGAATATTATCCCGCTTCATTATTTCTCGAATGGCTTGAGTCCTCGCCACACCCCGTAGAGTTGAAGATGGAATGTAAGGCATTCCTAAAGCATCAAAAGCAGGTAATAAAATACTTTCTGGCCCCCGATGTCCGCCAACCCGAATTCGCCAGGAACATTTGACTTGAAAAAAGTTATCTTTTCCTGCTATTAATTTAGTTCTTTCTGTAAGTTGACTGAGACGTTTATTGTAGTTTGCTGAGTCTTCAGCCATTTGCAAAATTTGGGTTTTGGTTCCATCTTTTTGAGGATGTTCCGGCGATCGCATCCACCGCAGATATTCAACAAAGCTGGCATTATCATCGGGTGAGGGTTCATTATCCGAGTCTAGCCAGGGAGAGGGCTGAGGAGGGTGATTATCCCCATTACCACCGCCATTCCCATTCCCCCGATTTCCACCACCATTTCCAGGTCTGCGAGGGGCGTTTCCGTCTCTATTGGGTCGGTTTTGTTGAGGATTCTGTCTTTGGGTTGGGTTCGGTCTTGCGTTTGGCTGACCGGGACGCTTAGGACGATCAAAAACCATTGGATTATTCCTCTCCTTTAATATCGTGATAAATAGCATTAGCCCAGAATGCGAATTCTTGAGATAATGCCAAGCCCAAGCCAGTCAAGCCCAGATATTCTTCAGTTCCGAGATTTTTCAGCGTTTTTAAACCATTGTTGCCTACTAAATTTTGAACATCAGACAGAGTTTGCAAGCATTCAAAATACTGGCGAACAACGTCCTTTTTTCCCTCTTGACTCAAAGCTTGTTCTTCGGCTTTTAACCGCATCATTCCCCAGGTAGAGAGGTAGGTGTAAAGTTCAACTGCTTGACTTTTTTGTTCTTTGAGACGGGTATCATTTCCATTATATTGTGAACGCAATTGGGACAAAACATCATAAACAGGCGTTGCAATCGTGCGGGGGTCGAAAACCATCATTACTATTTCTCCTGATTAAGAATCTAACCACTGTTGAACAAAACCGCGACCTAAACTTTCTTGACCACCAATTTGTAAAAGTTCGTGACTTTGAATTAACTGTTTAAAATCGGATTTGGACTGTTCTGCTGTTCCGTTTGCTTTTGCGGTTAAACCCCAAGGAAAATACATCAGCGTATCGGGAGGAATAGCTTCTTCATAGCGGAAACCACCATCAACAGATTTATGTTGATCAAGTTTAATTTTAACCTGTCGCCACAAACTCATTTGAATCAATGTGGAACAATGTTGGTCAGGCAAAATCAAAACTCTTTCAATCATTTGAGTTTGTGTATGTTCGGGGAGAAAACGTTCCCAATCACTCCAAGCCAGCAAATGATTTGGTTTGATAATGGCATCTTTTAAATAAACGGGTTTATCGGTATCTAAATTAGTGCTGTAAGCTTCGGGAATTTCCGGTAAATTATCCTGAAAACGTCCCCAGCGCCGCAACAACATTGGAGAACTAATCCAAACAATACCGTGACTTAAAGACGGGACAGGTAGCCAGAGAAGCGAACCATCACCAATCCAAATATCTCCCTGTTCGAGTTGAGAAGATTCTTCCAAAGTTGTCCCAAAAAGTTGATTTCTTTTGGTTTTATCTTCTTCGCTGGCGCGTATCCGACCCCGAATGGTACTGGATGGAAGATAAGGTAAATTGGTGTGAGACTCGCGGGCAATTCCGAGTAAATTTCCCTCTTGAGTTGTGCCGCCTGTATGCAGGGGCGAAAGTAAATAAAGGTAGGCGTAATTGTAAGTCATTAATTTTTCTCCTGATAAGAAATCCACAGTAATTCTGAATAACCAAGTTGTCGCCAATGATGAACTTTACCGCTAGTTTCTTCATCTTGAAATAGAGTTTGCGGTTCGTTTAAGTAATACAAACTTCCGGGCGGTGCGGCAAACACTTGGGGGGCGGGAATACTCTTGTCGTCTTGATCTCGAAATCGGCAACTAATCGGAACTGCTTTATCTGTTGCCACACTAACCAATGCCCCCGCAGTTTGATTCCCGTTAACAGTATTAGCCAATTTCCATTCCCAGGGCCAAGAACGGCAGGTTGCTTTACCATTGTGCTTGCGCTCAAATACTCCGGCTGTAACTAAATAAGCAATTGATTTCCCTCCTTTCTCAAAATTAGCTTGGGAAATATCTTCAAGTTCTTCCCATTGTTGCTTGAGTTCATCACAGCGTTCTAAAATTGCTCGATGTCCTTCACCTCCGAGTTGAATAACGGTTGGAGTAGAGGGAATTTTAATATCAATCCCAATAACTAAACTCCATCCTTCCAGCAACCGAATTGCATTTTCAACAAAGTAACCATCAGCATCTTTTACTTGACGAGTTCCGGGTTGAATTGCGTTATGAGGTCGGGTTTCTACTATCCAGGGTTTAGTTTCGCTTTTGTCTTTTGCTAACCAATCAGATTCATTAATTTTACCTTCTTTAAGATAGTTAGCTACAACATCATGGGGAAGATATTGACGGTAATTGTTATCTTTTTTATCATCATCTTCCTCGTTTTCTTCACAACCGTTCGAGAGAGAAACAGGTGAACATAATGGAGAGGGTTGAGTTTTATCCCACATTGCTTGTCTGATAGGATGAGATGAACACCAATCAATCGGAATTAAGGGTTTTGAACCAATAAAACCCAACGGACGGGGTAAATATAATTGGGGTTTATTATCTTGAAGTTTACAGAAAAATGGCCCTTTCAGTTTCAGAGTTTCTTTCTTATTCAGTAAACCTCGTAATGCCCCGGCGATGGCGTGTCCATTAGGAGGAAATACGCTTCCCGCCCAAGCCCTTTCTCCCGGTGTGAAGGGTTTAGCATCCCTGAATAACAGGATATCTAAGGGAGTAATTGTGTACCATTCCATTAAGGTTTACCTCCCAATTTAATATCACGGTTTCGCAGAACAAAGGCAGCGAGTTTTAACCAATATTGAATTTCATCGGTTAAATTTTCTTCGGGCGTTGTCTCCCAGAGTTCTTTCATAAAATCGGTAAATTTTGCTTTAAATTCTTCCTTTTTAGTTTCATCATTTGCAAAGAAATCACGACGCTCACAAAATACAGTTGTCCAGGCTGAAAGTGCATTAATACAAGGGGCTGGATGTTGAGTCCAGAGAGTTGCAGCCGTTTCAAATAGTGAACTTTCTAACCCCTCGGTTGTATTAAGAAGTTGATGCCATTTTTCAAAAGTATTAAACTTGGTTGTGGCTTTGAGAATGTTACCGTTGCCATAGATAACTCTAACCTGTACGGCATCTTTTTTGTCGTTATTGAGAGCTTGATGTTTTTTGGCTTCTTCTTCAGCTTCCCAGAGATTCTCCAGAGAAATAGCCAACGGTACGGAATGGTGAGCGATAACAACACCAAAGCTAATTGTAGCATCTTTACCCATTGTAAATAAAGGACGTTTGGCTAAATTATTGGATACATTTTCGCCTTTCCAACGCCAGTAATTTCCTTCATTGTCAAACTCATTTTTGGGGTCTTTATCTCCTTTAAAACATTGGCGGATATCCCATAACCACCTATCCCATTCCCAGAGATTTGTATAGGCGAGAACATCATCACCACCCGCATAAATGAGTCGTCCAGCATAACGCTGTTCGGTAAGATAGGGAACCAACTGATTAGAAAAGTCTAATAATGCCCGACTCAAAGCACTGTGGGTTGATGGCCCCATACGTTTCTGAAGTTTCAAGAATTTAATAGTTTTGGTTTTAGGATTATCTTCTACTTCTTCATCTTGATTATCTGTGAATAATTCTTCGTCAAATATTTTCAAACTTTGATGCAGTTTTTTGGGAGTATAGTCTCGATATTTATTCAGTTTTTTTCCCTTCAACCACTCACTCATCCCGTCTCCATCTCCGGCTGCGAGAATATACCAGTCTGCTGGATTATTGCTAGGGTAATGTTGGTTAATAATTTCCTCGATTTCCAAACGATAGGTTTGTTTAATTTTAGTAACTTTGGTTTTGAGTTGTGCAAGTTCTTCTGAGTTTTGAGTTTGATCAATTCGTGTTTGCAGATCCCTTAACTCACGAGTTTGAGCATCTTCAACTAACCAGCCCGCATTTAGGAGACGAGGATGTACTGCTAAATCATGGTCAGATTCATCCATCCAGGGAATACCCCATTTATTGTGCATTTGCTGAAGAACATCATTCACCCACTCGCCACAATTAGAGATTTCTTCACAGGCTTTCTGAAAATGTTTCCAAACTTCTGAACTCTCCTGATGAACTTCTGAATTCTCCTGATGAACTTTTAAATACCCTGCAACTCCAGCAGTCAAATCTGGATAAGTCGCAAAATTAGCATCAATTCCGACTAACCGTTTCGATAATATCTTCTCTAAGCCTCGTTTAACAGTTTCAGTCGCATTTAACTGTTCAATACCGTCAAATAATCCTGCGTCTCGTTTCCAATACCGTTGGGTTTCTCCTTCCGTTATCCAATCTTTACCCGGATGAACAACAGGGCCAATTCCCGATATTGTTGAACGGGGGCCAAAAGCAGTCGGAATTTTCCAGTTGCGGGCATTTTTAACCGTTGCTAAAGTAAGGCGAGTTTGGTCAAAAATATGCGGCCACCAAGACCCCACATTGACGCTGAAACGTCTTCCTTGGTTTTCCCAACGCTGTTGGTAGGCTTCTCTTAAAAAGTCAAGTTCTTGTTCTAGAAATAACTTTTGTTTCTTATTCGTTAGATTGTAAGCTTCATTCTGGGAGTTAACCCAAAGTTTAAATTTTTCTTCTTGTTCTTTGGGAATGGCAGCATTTTTAAATTCTTCCCCTTCAACTCCTATTGGAACTGCACTCCAGTAGGTTTGCCATTGAGAACTGAGCCAGCCTTTCCAAGTATTACTATCCGTAGGCAACTGTCGCATCCAGTGTCGTTCTTGTTGCAAGTTTTCTATCACTTCGTCACTTAAACTATACCAAGTTTCTAATAAAGTCTGACGGGCGGTTTGCATCGCTTTTTCAACTTCACCTTTTGGCAAAACTAACACGATAACATTTGGGAAACCTGCGGTTAAAAGTTGACGTTCACTCGGTTTTTTAACCCAATGTTCAAACTCTGGATATTGTGCAGTTAACCAATGGTCGATGAGCGGTTGCTGAAATAAACTCGGATAGAGTAAACAGTCGGGGCCGTAAATATTTGCCAGTTTCCAACTGATAACGGCAGATAGATAATGAAGTATCCACGAACCCGCCCAAAAATCCCGCATTTTGCGACTGGCTTTAATTAGTTCTTGAATGGGAGAAAAGCTAAAAGTTGCCAGATAGGGATGAGACAGTGTTTGATCAGAAGACCAGTTACTTTTAATATCTTCCGAGGTTAAATTATAACCCGCTAATGCTCCAGCTAACGCTGCGGTAATACTGGTATGACTCCAAATTGAACTGTCCGGCAAACGGGTTTCGGCTGGCATTAATAGCAAAGATTCATCTTGAAACTGCTGAATAACGGCTTCTGGTAAACATCGCCACAGCCACCAAAATAACCGTTGACTATCTTGACGGCATTCTTCGGGAATTACTTGTAAAAGTTCGTTTTCTTTTTGATTTAAATACTGTTTTCTATTTTCAATCAGTTCATTGTGTTGTTTTAGTTTTAAATGGAGCTTTTTTCCCGACAACAGATGAGAAATATCTAAACCAAAATCTCGTTCATTTCCGGGGGCATAATTAACACTTCCACATACACTCCCAATCGCACCCCTATCACTGGCAGATGCAATATAATCAGCTAAATGGATGTGTTTTAATAAAGTTTTACCGGATGTTTCGGGGTTCAATTTATTATCTACCCAATCTTTCATTACTTCGAGTTGTTCCCAGAAACTATTTCCACCTCGTCCAGTTGTATGCAGGGCTTTTAGAGCGGGGTCGTGAAGTAGACCCCAGATTTTGGCTTGCCAGTATGCTGACACAATATAACCTCAATAAATTGGATTGAGCTTGTTAAAAAATTTTGTTGAAACTTTTGGCTAATTATTTTTAGCTGGTTAAGTTTCCTACTTTTAAGGTATCAAGGATAGCACCCAGATTACAATAGGGGAATTACTGATATTTTCCGATTTTTCCGAGTAAATTTGATGTGCTTCAGGGATCGGTTTTTACTGAGAAACTGGAAAATATTGATTCTTCAGGCGAAAGGATTGAGTTTATTGAAAATCTGCTTGTGTTTGTCTACGGTATCGGCAGTTTTCTTAACAGCTTGCTGTTGTTCTTTGCTCAGGGGACACTTCAATTCGGGCTTGGACTTGTCGCTCATGGTGTTGTTCCCTCTCGTCTACAGTTGCTATCTTAAGCTAAGTCTCCATTGCATATCCAAGAAAA
>CAZNCM010000187.1:0-11256 GCA_964571155.1 uncultured Lyngbya sp.
GTGGCATTCAGCCCCAAAGGGGATTTGCTCGCAACGGCTAGTGCTGACAAAACGGTAAAATTGTGGAAACCGGATGGCACTTTAGTTACAACTTTGGAGGGGCATGAAAATTGGGTCAGGGGTGTAACGTTCAGCCCAAAAGGGGACTTGCTCGCAACGGCTAGTTATGACAGTACAGTGAAACTGTGGAAACCTGATGGCACTTTAATTAGGACTTTAAAGGGGCATCAGAATAATGTCAACGGTGTGGCATTCAGCCCCAAAGGGGATTTGCTCGCTTCGGCTAGTTCTGACAACACGGTGAAACTGTGGGAAACTGATGGCACTCTAATTAGGACTTTAGAGGGGCATGAGGATTCGGTCTTAGATGTGGCATTCAGCCCCAAAGGGGATATGATTGCAAGCGCTAGTTCTGACAACACGGTAAAACTGTGGAAACCCGATGACACTTTTATTAAAACGCTCAAAGAGCATAAAGAGTATGTCTTGAGTGTGGCATTCAGTCCAAAAGAAGATTTGCTTGCAACCGCCAGTGCTGACAAGACAGTAAAACTGTGGAAATCAGATGGCACTTTAGTTAAAACTTTGGAGGGGCATGAGGATTGGGTTAGGGGTGTAACGTTCAGCCCAAAAGGGGATTTGCTCGCAACGGCTAGTCGGGATAAGACAGTAAAACTGTGGAAACCCGATGGTACTTTTGTGGAGACGCTCACAGGGCATGAGCATTATGTTATCAATGTGTCATTCAGCCAGAATGGGAATTTGCTCGCAACCGCGAGTGTTGACAAGACGGTGAAACTGTGGAAACCCGATGGCACTCTAATTACCACGCTCAGAGGGCATGGGGGTGATGTCTTGGATGTAGCATTCAGCCCAAAAGAGGATTTGCTCGCAACCGCGAGTGTTGACAAGACGGTGAAACTCTGGAAGCCTGATGGTACTCTAGTCAAAACTTTAGAGCGGCATGAAGAGGATGTCAACAGTGTGGCATTCAGCCCCGACGGAAAATTGCTCGCTTCGGCGGATAATAAGGTGAAACTGTGGAAAGCCGATGGCACTTTGGTGAAGACTTTCGATCAGGAGCATAAGGGCATGGTTAAAGATGTTGTATTTAGCCCCGACGGGAAATTTCTCGCAACCGCGAGTGCTGACGACACGGTAAAATTGTGGAAAGTTGATGGCACTACAGTTTCAACTTTCAAAAGGCATGAGGGTGATGTTAACAGTGTGGCATTCAGCCCCGATGGTAAATTGCTCGCTTCGGCTAGTTCTGACAACACGGTGAAATTGCGGCGCTTTAACCGAGATGAACTCCTCGCCCACGCTTGCAAATGGATGAGTGACTACCTGAAAAATAACCCCAATGTCACTGAGGAGGAACGCCGTCTCTGTGGAGTAGAACCTTCGGCAACGGCTTGGTTTTTACAAGGTGAGAAGTTAGCAGCAGGGGGCAATATTGAAGAAGCGGTTTCTAAGTTTCAACAAGCCGTTAAACTTGACCCGAAGTATGGTTTAGATTGGGCAGCAGCGAGTTTAGTTCGGATTGGAAAGTCATCGTTAGTAGAAGGTGATAAATTTGAAGAAGCTATTGCAGCCTTTAATCAAGCTCAAGAATTTTATTCTAATATTGAAATTACCGCTTCGGATTGGAATAAACTGTGTTGGGAAGGTGGCGTTAATAAACAGGCGGAGAAAGTTATGTTTGCTTGTGAGAATGCTGTTCAACTCGCGCCTGATAATGGATGGATTTATAATAGTCGGGGTAAAGCCCGTGCGTTAACGGGTGATTTTGAGGGGGCTGTTGAGGACTTTGAAAACTTCGTTCAGTTGGGAGGAAACGAGGAGGAAAAAGCACAGCGAAAAGGCTGGATAGAGTCTCTAAAACAAGGTAAAAATCCGTTTACCGATGAGGTGTTGGAGGAATTTCGTTGACCTCTCCCCCAGTCCCTCTTGACCTCTCCCCCAACCCCTCTCCTACGAGGCGAGGGGAGTTCAAAAGTGGCCTCCTGCTTTGAGGGGGAGGTTGGTAGGGGTAATTGATCATTTCCGGGCGAGGGGAGTTAGAGAACGGGTCACTGGTGACTGTTGACTGAAATATGGTATCCTCCAGTTCAGATTGCAAATTTGCTGATAACTATCCTTTTCCAGAGGATCTTCGATGAAACGCAAACATTTGATTTGGCAGGGAATGACCTTGTTACTCGGGACGATGTTTTTCGGAACGGCTTTCGCCCGAGAACTTTCTGAACAAGAAAAAACCGTCGTTTGCAGACTCAATGAGGTGGTAACCGAAGCCGGGAGAGACGGTTATGAGTTGATCTTCTGGCCGGTTGTTCGCAAAGGGCCTCCTAGAATTAGTGCGCCTCTAACAGTTAAACTTGATCCGTCGGTGGAGTATCTATTTGTGGGGTATTGCGATGAAAATTGCAGCGATGTTCAACTCCGCATCGCCAACTTGTCGGGGGAGGAACTCGGCGCCGAAGAAGATGTTTTATCGGTGCTAACCTTTGAACCGCCCTACACGGATGACTATGAGTTAAGCTTGCGAATGGAAGACTGTACCACCGAGGATGGATGTTTCTACGGTTTGGGTATTTTAGCCCCCAAAGGTGCGGCTGTTCCCTATGCGTCTCGTTTACCGCGAGAGTTGGCTCAGTTTGAGGTTTGTGACTCCTAGTTTCACGATCCTTGAAACAATAATACTATCCCTGCGATCGCTATGATTGCCCCGAAAATGGCTCGAAGGCTGACTCGATCTCCCAGACTCGCCGCAATGGGTAATACAAACAACGGACTGGTGGAATTAAGCGCCTGAGCAATACCCGCAGCCGTATATTTCAAAGCCGTTTGTTGCAACCAAATTCCCAAGTATGTGCCTAAAAAGGTTGCTAGTCCAAGCAGTGCAAATGTGCGTTTAGACTGCAAGGGTTTTAACAACAAATTTACATTTCCACGTTTAAAAAATAGCCACAATAATAATACCACAGTTCCACCCGATAAGCGTAATAATGTACTCCATAACGGGCTAATTTCGGTTTGGGTGAGGGCGAGGTGAGATAAGATAATTCCGACCGCTTGACACATTTCTGCAAGTAACCCAAATAATAATCCCCGTCGTAAATGAGTTGAACCGACGACTCCATCTCCGACTCGTTCTGTCACCACCCAAGCCACGCCTAAAACGGTTAAAATAATCCCCAACCACGCCGAAAGCGGAAGTCGTTCTTGTAAGAAAATAAACGCTAATATTGCCGTCAGAGGGGGCGCTAAGGTTTCCATCAATAAGGCTCGTCTTGGCCCCAAACATTTTAAGGTGGTAAAATAAGCACTATCTCCGATCGCAATTCCAATAATACCACTCAGCAGCAATAATCCAATAATCGTTAATTCGATATCAGGAAATACACTCTCTCGCCAAGCAACCGTCAACAGTAATAAAGCGATCGCAATCATGCCTTTAATTAAGTTTAATCCAATCGCCGGGATTTTCTCTCCGACTTGACTATAAACCACCGAAGACAGCGACCAAAAAAAAGCGGCGAGTAAAGCTGCAAATTCACCCCGAAAGTTTGCTAGGATAGAAAGTTGCATGATGTTAAATGCTCAAATCTCTGAACACAATCAACGCATGATAACAGGTTCAAAGCAAATTTGTTGTCATACAGAAAAGTTAGATATACACTAGGATATATAGTAGTCTGATTTCAGTTTTGAATATTTATGATCGGGAAACATCTGTAGAGTGTGCATCTAATCCGCTTCTAGTATACAACTTATTCCTGATTTATAGAGTTGAAACGCTTTCCGTTAAAGTCGCACTTTTCCAAATTTTATGACGGATTAATATCGTCCCAACAGTGAGTAAATGAAATCGGTAAGTCAGGGAAATTCAATTACTATCTATAACGAGAATTATCCCATGAAAGCGAGTTTGAATCCTCTCGGATTAGAGCTTATTATAGCTGTAGTCAGTGTCTTTCTGTTTCCCATTTCTGCATCCTCTCAACCCATTACACCCGCTTCTGATGGTACGGGAACCCGTGTCAATATAGAAGGAACTCGCCATGATATTGAAGGGGGTTCTCTCAGTCAGGATGGTCACAACCTATTCCACAGCTTTGAGAAATTTGGCTTGAGTGAAGGAGAAATTGCTAACTTTCTGTCTAACCCCAATATTCGCAATATACTCGGACGGGTTGTCGGTGGCGATGCTTCAATTATTCACGGTTTAATTCAAGTGACGGGGGGAAATTCTAATCTATTTTTAATGAATCCTGCGGGGATGATTTTTGGCCCAAACGCGAGTTTAAACGTTCCGGCTGATTTTACCGCCACAACCGCCACCGGAATTCAATTTAATGAAAATTGGTTTAATGCAGTTGGAAATAATGATTATCAAGCCTTGGTGGGGACTCCCAGTGGTTATGCTTTTGCGGTGTCTCAACCCGGAGTTATTTTAAATGAAGGAAATCTCATTCTAGAACCCGGAAGTCATCTGACTTTATTAGCTGGAACGGTTATTAATACGGGTAAATTATCCAGTCCGGGAGGTCAAATTACCCTGGCTTCAGTCGAAGGAGAAAATCTGGTTCGCATTTCCCAAGAAGGACAGTTATTAAATTTAGAAATATCTCCGATGGAAACAGCAAGCGGAGAATACCCCATTACACCCTTATCCCTTCCTCAACTGTTAACAGGAGGTGAAACGACAACAGAGGCTAATACAGTCATTGTCAGTGATAATGGTCAGATTATTTTACAAAAATCTAACACGGTAATTGCTGATGAAACCGGGACAATGATTGTCTCAGGGAATTTAGATGTTTCTGACACTAATGAAGGCGGAAATATTAATATTTTTGCCAGTAATAGTGTTGTAATTATTGAAGAAAGTCAACTGAAGACTTCAGGAAGCAATCAGAGTGGAAAGATCACCCTAGAGAGTTTTAATGGTGAAATTGATACAACAGGTGGTTCATTAGACTCTAGTTCTTTAGAAGGAAATGGAGGGGATATTAGTCTGACGGCTGAGGGGAATATTACTACAAATAATATTATTTCTTATTCGTTTGGTGAAGGTAGAGGTGGAAACATTACTCTGAGTAGCAATAACGGTGAAATTAACACAACAGGTTCATTAGACTCTAGTTCCTCAACTGGAAATGGAGGGAATGTTAGTCTGACGGCTGAGGGGAATATTACTACAAATAATATTAGTTCCTATTCGTTTAGTGCGGGTACGAGTGGAGGTGCTACAGGTGATATTAATTCCAATTCGTTTGGTACAGGTACGGGTGGAGACATTACTCTGAGTAGCAATAACGGTGCAATTAATACAAAAGACGGTTCATTAAACTCTTATTCAGAGGTGGGAGATGGAGGAAATATTAGTCTGACGGCTGAGGAGAATATTACCACAAGTGATATTAGTTCCAATTCGTTTGGTGCGGGTATGGGTGGAAATATTACTCTGAGTAGCAATAATGGTGAAATTGATACAACAGGTGGTTCATTATACTCTAGTTCCTCAACTGGAGATGGAGGAAATGTTCGTCTGACGGCTGAGAATAATATTATTACAGGTAATATTACTTCTGGTGGGGGAGAGCAAGGTGGAAATATCACTCTTAATAGTAATAACGGTGAAATTAATACAACAGGGGGTTGGTTAGATTCTTATTCAATTAAGGGAGATGCAGAGAATCTTAATCCCTCAAATGGAAATGCAGGGAATATTAGTCTGACGGCTGAGAGGAATATTACCACAGGTGATATTAGTTCTTTTTCTGAAGCAGGTAGAGGTGGAAATATCATCCTTGAAAGTGTGAGGGGTGAAATTAATACAGCAGGGGGTCAGCTAGATTCTTATTCCTCAACTGGAGATGCAGGGAATGTTAATCTGACGGCTGAGGGGAATATTATCACAGGTGATATTCGTTCCTATTCGTTTGGTGTGGGTACGGGTGGAGATATTACTCTGAGTAGTAATAACGGTGAAATTAATACAAAAGACGGTTGGTTAGATTCTTATTCTGATGGGGGAGATGCAGGGAATGTTAATCTGACGGCTGAGGGGAATATTATCACAGGTAAGATTAGTTCCTATTCAGGAGAAGAGACAGGTGGAAATATCATCCTTGAAAGTTTGAGGGGCGAGATTAATACAACAGGGGGTCAACTAGAGTCTTATTCTAGTAGAGGTGTAGCTGGAAATATAATAATTAATGGCAATAACGGTGTAACTTTGGGTAACAACGATACTTATGTTTATGCAATTCGTTCCTACGGTTTACAACAAGGCGGTAATATTGAGATTACCAGTTCAGCAGGTGAGATTAACATAGGGGGTAAACTAGATTCATATTCAGAAGAAGGTAGAGGCGGAAATGTAACTTTAAATGCAGCCGGACAGATTGAAACTCAAGGGATTTATTCAGATGGTGTGCAGCAAGGTGGTAATATCAGCATTACCAGTGAGGGGGAAAATAATATTAATATTTTAAGTCCCTTACAAACCTTCTCCGAACAAGGTAAAGCCGGAAATATTACCCTATTTTCTTATGGAAATATAAACACTCAAGGGATTCGTTCTGAGGGTTTACAGCAGGGGGGTCATATTAGTATTAGCAGTTCCGCAGGTGAGATTAATACAAGCAGTCCACTTAATTCTTTTTCTCAAGAAGGAACGGCGGGAAATGTAACTTTAAATGCAGCCGGACACATCGAAATTCAAGGGATTCGTTCTGAGGGTTTACAACGCGGAGGTGATATTAGTATTACGAGTGAGAGTCAAAATAGTATTAATATTTTAGGAGATTTAGACACATTTTCCCAACAGGGTGAAGCCGGAAAAATTACGTTATTTTCTGCGGGAAATATTACCACTCAAAATGTTCGTTCTTATGGTCAAACCGAAAGTGGAGATTTAATAATTACCAGTCAAGGTAGTATTTCGACGGGTTCTGTGACAACTGAAGCGACTGGAGGTAGCAGTGGTAATATTATTATTAATGGTCAAGAAGTCGTTGCGGGAAATGTGAGTTCTATCGGAACAGTTAGTGCTGGAAAAATACAGATTGAGGCTACAGATGGTTCCATCCGAACGCTGGATCTGACTTCTCGTTCTACGGAGGGAAATGCAGGTGGAATTGATTTGGATGCTACAGAGGATATTAACACAAGAGATCAAACCGTAGATTCCGCAGAAGGAGATTCAGATATTAATAATAATGCTGGGAATGATATCAATATTGATGGTAATCAAAATGCTACTGCTGATAATGGTAATGCTAATATCAATAATACCGCTGGGAATGATATCAATATTGATGGCAATCAAAATGCTAATGCTGGTGAGAATGCTAATATCAATAATACCGCTGGGAATGATATCAATATTGATGGCAATCAAGATGCTACTGCTGATAATGGTAATGCTAATATCAATAATAATGCTGAAAACGAGGTCAATATTGATGGCAATCAAACCGCTATAGAAAATGGACAACCTGGTACAATTCTTAATCAAGCAGGAGACAGTAATAGCGCCAATATAGAAGCGATACAGCCTATTTTTGATAATCCTGAAATAAACAGACCCGCTATACTTGCTGAGGACTCAAATCTGCCTATACCAACTCCAGATCCTCCTGAAAATCCGCAGTTTAATTCAGAGAACCCCGGACTCAGAAATAGTAACAATGTTGACAATCGTAATAATATTCTTCTCCAAAGAGCATCTAAAGAATTACGCACAGAGATCTCTGACTCCCCGGAAGGAAATAAGAGGGATAATAATAATGAAAGTTCTGGTATTGGTGATTCTGTCTCACAGGTTCTTAATATCTTGAATTCCAGTTCCGTTAGTCCTTTAGCGATCGCCTCTGCGGAGATGGTAACAAACCTAGAATACCATCGGAATCAAGAATTTTCTCGGTATTTTAGTGATGATTTTGCACAGACTAATCTTTCCACTGAAAGTGTCCGAAATGTATTGAATGATATTACCCAACAAACCGGAACTCATTCAGCCGTTATTTATGTTACCGTACAAAGTAATCAATTAGAATTAGTGGTCTTTACGGCGGATGGAAAACCCTTATTTCACCGCGTTGACGTTAGGCGAGAAGAATTATTAAACGTTGCTCAAAAATTTCATATTAATGTTGCAAATCCCCGCCTTTCTAATCAATATATGAAGTCGGCTCAACAGCTTTATGACTGGTTAATTCGACCGATTGAACCCCAACTTCAAGCCGAAGGAATTGATACCATTTTATTGAGTTTAGATTCGGGTTTACGAGGAATTCCCATTGCAGCATTGCACGATGGTGAACAGTTCTTAATCGAGAAATATAGCCTGAGTTTAATTCCTAGTGTAAGTTTGATGGATACTCGTTATACTTCTCTGAAGAATAGTAAAGTATTAGCGATGGGTGCGAGTGAATTTCTAGAACTTAATCCTTTACCTGGCGTTCCGATAGAGTTGGAGACTGTCACCCAAAAGTTATGGCAAGGTCAGCAATTTTTAAATCAAGAGTTTACCCGCGAAAATTTAATCAATCAGCGAAAAAAATATCCTTATGAAATTATTCATTTAGCAACCCATAGTAATTTTGCTGTTGAAAATCCCGCAGATTCTTATATCCAGTTGTGGCAAAATGATAAGTTAAGGTTAGATCAATTGAGAACTTTGGGTTGGCAAAATCCTCCCGTTGAACTGTTAGTTCTCTCTAGTTGTAAAACGGCGGTTGGGGATGAACAAGCGGAAATTGGGTTTGCGGGGTTAGCCATACAAGCGGGAGTTAAATCGGCTTTAGCGAGTTTATGGTATGTTAATGATATGGGAGCCTTAGCGTTGATGACTGAATTTTATGCTCATCTGGATGACGTTGTGATTAAAGCGGATGCGTTGCGACAGGCGCAATTAATGATGATTCAAGGACAAGTTAAAATTCAAGATAGTCAGTGGCAAGGTTCTGAATCTGAAACTTCAATTGTATTACCGCCTCAACTCAATTCTATGGGTAATCTCGACTTTTCTCATCCCTATTATTGGTCGGGTTTTACAATGATTGGCAGTCCGTGGTAAACTGCAAGAAAGAGATTGAAATTTCCTGGCTTTTCAGAGGGCTTTAGTCTTGAATCTCTATCTTTTGACAGATGAGTTTAAAAAGAACTGAGTTCAGACTAAAAGTGTATTATTGTTTTAGATTAAAAAAGGATGGTAAACTCAACCGAACTTAAACAGAAAGAAAACGTTGAACAGTTTCAAAAAACCTTAAAAGACATCTATTTTATTAGCGGGTTGGGTGCCGATAAACGGGTATTCAAACGATTACAAATCCAAGGCTATAAGCCGGTTTATATTGATTGGTTAGATCCAGAAAAAGGAGAATCTCTAGAAAATTATGCCAAACGTTTAACCGCTCAAATTAAATCCGATCATCCGATTGTGGTTGGGCTTTCTTTTGGGGGAATTGTGGCGGTAGAAATTGCCAAACAGATTGAAGTCGAGAAAGTGATCCTGATTTCGAGTACAACAAATCAGTCAGAAATTCCGCCTTATTTTAAATTTTTTAGACGATTTCCGATTCATCGCCTCTTTCCGTTTAAAAGCTTACTTTGGGCGGTATATTGGATATTGTTTTGGTTATTTAGTTTAGAAACGATTGATGAACGTCGGTTACTCAGAGCAATTTTGCGAGATACCGATGCGGGTTTTATCAAGTGGGCGATTGACAAAGTTGTAATGTGGAAAAACGAGACGATCCCAGATAAATTATATCATATTCATGGGTTGAATGATCGAATTTTCCCGGTTCGTTTCCTCAAATCTGACTTTTGGAGTGAACACGGGGGGCATTTTATTGTGTTAAATAAAGCTGAACAAATCTCCAAACAGTTAGATAGTCTGATTCATCCTAACACTGTTCCAAAAGTTAAAATAGAGAGTCAAAATAGCTAGAATTAAAGGGGCTGAATTTCTATCCAAACTCCTGTTTCTTTGGTTCCCGAAACATATTCAACGGTTAACCGAGGAAGGCAACTTAAGCGATCATCCATTAACACTCCCGCCCCATTTAAGGTTAGGGCATCTAAACAGGCTCCCGCCATATTATCTAAGTCAGAATTGGTGCGATGATTGCCAAAGAAACGAAGGGAAACAGCGGCTTTTTGCAAGGGGAATTTATGAGTTGAGTGAAACTGAGACATTTGACGATAGAGTTCAATTTCTGCCCGATTTCGCCATTCTCGATAACGATTGGGCATATATGTTCCATTGGAAGTTACGCGAGGACGAGCTTTAGGAACGACTGTTCCAGGAAGACAAAATCGAACTAAATCTCCCGTAAAATTGGATTCAGAATTCCCAGAAATTGGGGTAAAATCAACATCAATAATGGGTTCTATAACCGATTCTTGGGGAGAAGAAACAGGGCTAGGGGGCTGTTTTTGCTGTTCTGGAGAAGGCGTAGACTGAGGTTGAACGGGTGATGAAGTTGTTTCTGCAACGACTTTAGATTCAGTTAACAACCGAGGTGAATCTGGTTGACTCTGGTTTTGAGGAAATAAAATTGAACGTTCAATATTGTCTTGAACATGAGGATATTTCCCCGCCATCCGCATATACATTTGAGCGGTTTGTAGGGTGAGATTACACTGGGTTTTTAACCAATTTTCCCAGGCTTGAGTGAAAACCAAAGGTTGAGCTTTAAGCAACCAAGCCCCGGCGTTGCAAGCATGAATGAGGGAAGTTTTGGGAGATTTAATGCAAAGTTGATGTTCTTGATGGATGCGAGTCGCAAATTGATCAAGTTGATCGTTTTCGAGTTTGGGGAGAGTAAAAATGGAATCTGTGATTATGTTTAGGGGGCTGTTCACATCTGTCAACTTTGAATATCAACTTTGGGTTTTTGAATCGTTCATCCAATATTGCAACTTTTTAGTTTGGAGATCGGACTTGACCAAAACCCCCGGTTCACTTTGAATCGGTAGAATATCTAGGGTATCGGTTTGAGCGCAATATTTCAAGTCATCATAGCATTTTAATCCGACTAAACGTTGACCGTGACTTGCACAGTTCATCAGTTGATATAGTTGAGATTGCCACTGCAAATACAGGGAAATTGCCCCATAAACTTCATCATTTCCGGCAACATCCGCCAAAGGATAACCCATTTCCGTAACAAAACTGTCGGCAATTGCCCCCGCACAAACGGTATCTTCGAGAGAATAACTTCCTTGCCAACCGGA
>CAZNCM010000188.1:0-11211 GCA_964571155.1 uncultured Lyngbya sp.
GTCAAAGTTCAGGGCAGATAGAGCTAAAATTCGGTCATTTGAAGTGATATTAAAACGTTGATTAATATCAATAATTGTGTTAACAGCGCCTTGATGATCGATCATTACTCCTTTCGGTAATCCCGTAGAACCAGAGGTATAAATCACATAGGCTAAATCTTGGGGAGTATTATGAGTGTTTAAAGCCAAGTGTTCGGTTTCTTCAGAAGAAAGTTCAAGGCTATCTACACAAATTCGCGTGATATTGTCTGGAATTTCTAATTGATGATTCAGCCAAGATTGTGTTAGAATTTGTTTAACTTCAGTTTCTTGTAATAGGTGTAATTGTCGCTCTTTTGGCAGTTTAGGATCGATAGGAACATAAGCTGCACCTGCTGCTAAAATACCCAAAGCAGCGACAACTTGTTCCCAACCTTTTTCCATAACAATCGCAACTAATTGATTGGAATAAACGCCGAGTTTCTGAAGTTGCTTTGCCAAATTAAGAGCAAGATGACTTAATTCTTTATAGGTTAATCTCCGTTTTCCACTAACAACAGCGATATTTTCTGAATAGACAGATACTTTCTCAAAAAATAAACTGTGCAGGAGTTCATTTGAAATTGTAAAATCAATGTCAGTCGCATTAATTGCTGTAATTTTTTGCAGTTGTGCTGGCGGTAAAACTTGCCGATTTGTGGTGTTCCAGAGTTCATCTTCATTGGCTAGACGCTCTAAAAAGCTAGAGTAAGCCGCAAACATTTCATCTAATAATCCGCTTGGGAAAAGTTCGTCAATTGTATCCCAGTTAAAGACCAAAGCACCGCCAATTTCAGAGACTTGATGATCGAAGTAAACTTGAGAGGTTTGACTCAGGCTATAAACGACTTCTGTTTGCCAGTTTCTACGGGAAATTTCCGGGCTATTTTGAGTTAAGGTGCTGGTAAATACAACGGGCATTAATGCACCCGAAACTCGCCCTTGAATCCGAGCTAAATCTCGCAAAACCTGAACGCCGCTAACATAACGATGATCTAAATCTTCCCAAAGTTGTGCTTGAACGTTTTTAGCAATAGTTATAAAATTATTCTGTTCTTGGTTATCTATTTCTAACAATAAAGATGAGGTAAAATCACCGATAATTTCATTAACTTCTGGATGAACGGGCAGGCGATTAAATAGCGTTAAATTGAGAGTAAATTTTGAACTTTTACTCCAAGTTGTTAAAATTTCCGCGAAAGCTGCGAGTAAAACGCCAGAATGAGTGATACTAATTTGAGTGGCTTTTTGTTTGAGACGTTGCCAAATTTGAGGTTCTAATTGTCCACTGCGGCGTACAAACCGAGGGTTTTTTATAGTGGCTAAATTGTGCTGAAGGGGAAGTTCGGGAGCGGGAGGTAAGTTAACAAGACGGTTTTGCCAATAGTTGCGAGAACGATGATAAAGTTCGGAGTCACGCCAAGCATTTTCAGCCAAGACATAATCTCGGAAAGAGAGGGATAAAGAAGGTAAAGAAACATCAGGATTTTGAATCAGTTTTGCGAGTTCACGTCCGATGATTTGCAAACTCCAAGCATCCCCAATTAAAACATCAAAACTAACAAAAAATCGAGTTTTATTGTCTCCCAATAAAGCGGCTTGAATTTCAAATAACGGCCAGCAATCTGTGAGTAAAATTTGGTGAGAGAGACGATCGCGCATTTCTTCTAATGTTGCGGTAACACGCTCGGGACTTTCTCCCTGCAAGTCTATTGTTTTAATTTTGTAGGGCGGAACTTCAGCTAAGATTTGCTGTTGTCCATCGGTTTTAATAATAACCCGCAGCATATCGTGATGTTCAATTAAGCGTTGTAATGCTTGTTCGACTTGTTCAACTTTTAAGCCCATTGTTTCGATTTCACGATAGCCATGTGTTGCAATATTTCCTAACTCAAAGGCTTCGCTACGACCCATCAAATACGCTTGCTGGATATCGGTGAGCGGGAAGGGTTGATGACGGTCTTCTGGGTGAGGAATAATTTGAGGTAAAGGCGAAACAGATAGGGCTTGATTTTGAGTTTTAATCTGTTCAGCTAATCCAAATATTGTGGGTTTTTCAAATAAAGAACGCAAGGGAATTTGTACGCCAATTTCTTCGCTGATTTCGGCAATAATTTTAATACCCAATAGAGAATGTCCGCCCAATTCAAAGAAGTTATCGTTAACTCCAACTGACTTAATATTAAGTTCTTTTTGCCAAATTTTAGCGATGGTTATTTCTAATTCAGTTTTCGGTTCAATATATTCAACTGTTAATTCGGGTCTAAATGTATCGGGAACGGGTAGAGATTTGCGGTTGATTTTTCCATTGGGAAGACGGGGTAAAGCTTCCAATTTTACAAAAGTACCGGGGATCATATAACTGGGTAACTTTTGTTCTAAAAAGCGTCGGAGGTGATTCACATTTGATTGTTCATCTTGGGATAAAAAGACAACATAAGCCACCAAACGTTTATTATTTGGTTCATCTTCTCGGACCGTTACTACACATTCATGCAAGGTCGGATATTGACTTAAAACGGCTTCAATTTCTCCGATTTCAATTCGATACCCTCTGATTTTAACTTGATGATCAATACGTCCTAAAAATTCTAACGTTCCATCCGCTTGATAGCGAACTAAATCACCTGTTTTATACAGTCTATTGCCCCTATTTTCTTGATAATTTTTATAGGGATTTGAGATAAACTTTTCGGCTGTTAATTCGGATCGATTTAAATAGCCTCTGGCTAGTCCGTCACCCCCCAAATACAATTCCCCCTTAACTCCAATGGGAACAGGTTGTAAATATTGATCTAAAACATAGGCTTGAGTATTATTGATCGGTTGACCAATGGGAACGGATAATTTAGAACTACTTTTTACTAAAGCATAAGTTGAATAAGTTGTGTCTTCAGAAGGGCCGTAAAGGTTATAAATTTGCCGAATTGTTTTCTGTTCTTCTAGCTGTTGAACCAGGCGATTTTGTAAGGCTTCTCCGGCTAAATTCACTGTACAAACTGATGACGGAATTCCCTTAATTTGAAGGAGATGAGCGATCGCACTGGGGACTGTATTAATTAATGTTATTTGATCAGCCGCAGGTAAATTGGGTAAATCTAAAGCATTTTCAGCTAAAATTATTTTTCCTCCCCAACTAAGCGGAACAAATAATTCAAATACGGATAGATCAAAACAGATGGAAGTTGAGGCAAGAACACCTGCAAGACTTTCTGGACTAAAAACTTCTTTCGCCCAATGAATTAACTGTATTGTACTCCGATGTTCTATTGCTACGCCTTTGGGTTGACCTGTTGAACCGGAAGTATAAATGACATAAGCTAAGTTATTTTCTGTTACTTCAGAGGTGGGATTTTCTGAACTTTCTTGGGTAATTTTATTCCAGTCCGTATCAAGGTTAATTCTTGAGTTGGGTTTTCGGGCTTCTATTAAAATTTCCGACTGACTAATTAACGCCGAAATTTGTGCATCTTCTACAATAAAAGATAGACGTTCTACCGGATAAGCGGGATCGAGAGGAACATAAGCAGCACCCGCTTTTAGAGTTGCTAAAATGGCGACAACCATCTCAACAGAACGATTAACACAAATTCCGACTTTATCCTCTGGTTTTATTCCTACTTTTTGAAGATAATGAGCAAGCTGATTCGCCCGTTCATTGAGTGTTTTATAGGTAAGAATGTCCCGATTAAAAATTAACGCGACTGCATCCGGTTCTCTTTGAACTTGTTCTTCAAATAACTGATGAATACATCGGCTATCTTTTAAGTCATGTTGAGTATTATTAAATCCAACTAAAAGGGTTTTTTGTTCGGTTTCTGAAAGAAGTGATAACCCTGATAAACGTTCTTCTGGGTTCGCTACAATACTTGAAAGTAGAGTCTGAAAATGCTCAACTAAACGAGCAATTGTAGCTTCTTTAAATAAATCTGTATTGTATTCAACTTGTCCTCTTATACCCTGTTCGGTATCCTGAAGGTTGAAGCGAAGTTCATATTTAACGGTCTTACTTTCTAAAGGTAAACGTTCTAATATTAACCCGGATAATTCTAAAGGTTTTACCGGGGCGAGTTGCAGGTCAAATTTAACCTGAAAAAGGGGCATCATCTGGCTGAGATTGCGTTCAGGGTTCAACACTTCAACCAACTTTTCAAACGGTAAATCTTGATGAGCATAAGCCCCTAAAGTTACTTCTCGAACTCGCTGTAATAACTCTCGAAAAGAAGGATTTCCAGCCAGATTTGTTCGCAAGACTAAGGTATTAACCAATAATCCAATTAAACCCTCAATTTCTGAACGGTCACGATTTGCTATATCCGTCCCAATAATGATATCATTTTGCTGAGTATAACGGTGGAGTAAAACTTTAAAACTTGTTAATAATAATGTAAATAATGTAATGCCTTCTTTTGCTGCTAATGCCTTCAACGAATCAGACAAACCTTTAGAGAGAGCAATCGGATAATGCTCCCCTTTATCTTTAGAAATTGCAGGTCGTGGGTAATCGAGAGGAAGTTCTAAAACGGGTAATTCATCCCCGAGTTGCTGCTTCCAATAATTAACTTGAGTCTCTAAAAGTTCACCCTGAAGTCTTTGACGTTGCCAAATCGCCCAGTCTGCATATTGAATCGGTAATTCTGCTAGTGGAGAATTTTTATTTTCAACAAAAGCTTTATACAAAATACCCATTTCTCGCAGAAAAACTCCTATCGACCACCGATCACAAATAATATGATGGGTAGCCATCAGCAGAATAAAATCTGTTTCATCCAACTGCAATAATATTAATCGTAATAAGGGATGATTCAAGTCAAAAGGATGTTGAGTAAATTCGGTAACAATACGTTCAATTTCTGCCCCATTTTCTGTTAGTTGAGTCAGGTCAAAAACGGGTAACGAAAAGGGTTGAAAGGGTGAAACAATTTGAATGGGTTGTTTGTCGGCGTTGGTTGTAAAAGTTGTTCGCAGCGTCTCATGTCGCCGGACAATTTCATTAAGAGTTTGTTCTAATATCGGCACATTTAGGCGCCCCCGCAAACGTAAAGCACTGGGGACATTGTATGAACTATTACTCGGGTCAAGCTGTTGAATGAACCAGAGACGCTGTTGAGCAAAAGACAAGGGTAAGGCGTCAGAGGTCTGTCTCCGAGGAATAGTCTGCACTTGAGGACGCTTTAACCCTCTCTGTTGCAGTCGTCGCTCAAACAGCTTTCGTTGTTCTGGAGAAAGATTAGCAATTTGTTTTAAAAATTCTTGAGATTGATTCTTCATTAGTCGCGAATTTAAAAATTACTTGTCTGTATCTAGGTGCTGTTGAACTTCGTCAGGAGAGAGGCGTTTGACCTCTGCCAATAATTCGGCCATCTCTTGCCATTCATCCGGTTGAGGTTGATTTTGAGCGATGACTGTCGCAATCCCCGCTACCGTCGGCGTTTCAAACAACAAATTCCGCAAAGGTAACTCAACCTGGAATGTCTCTCGCAGACGGGAAATCGCCTGAATCGCCAGCAGAGAGTGTCCCCCCAGATCAAAGAAGTTGTCATTAACTCCAACCTCCTCAATGCCCAGAACTTCTTGCAAAATTATAGCAATAGCTTGTTCAATTTCATCACCGGGTGCAACATATTCTTGAGATAAGTTGGGGCGAGAATGTCCTGAAGCCGATGATTGGAGCCTGGTTTGCGGATTGTCAATTTTCTCTGACAAAGGTTTAAACTTGACCCACTGATTAATCCGAGTGTCTAAATCTCCCTTAGAAACAATCACTTGAGTCGGCGATTTTAATGATAAAATGCGCTGAAAAACTTGACAAACTTCATCAGGTTTCAGGGTAAATTCTGCTAAATTTGCACCTAATCCTGTGACCGTTTTTTGTTCTGTTTGAGAGGCTATTGCATCCCAATTTACAGAATACCATAAAGTTGGTATTTTATTCGCTAAATTTTGATTATTTTTATAACTTGCGAACGCATCAATCACTTGATTACCAGCAGAATAAGCAGCCAAACCAATTCCACCGACAATCGATGAAAGTGAAGATTGAAGGAGATAAAAGTCGGGTTGTTTGTCCCGCAACACTTTTTCTAAAACCAACAATCCTTTAACTTGTTCTTGAAAACCATACTCGCATTTTTCCGGCTTCAGTTGTTGGAGTAAATCGATAGAGTGTTCATTACTCATGGGGGTTGAATAGATGACACCATGAAGTTCGCCAAACTGTTCATCTATTTTTTCTACAATGATTTGCATTGCATCTTCATTGGTAATCTCTGTTTTGAAAGTGAGATAATCTGAAGAATCGGAGATTTCTCCAGAACTTACTAAAATTAGTTTAGCTTGCAGATTTTTAGCTAAATGTTTAGCGAAAATCCGACCTATTCCCGAATCAAAATCGCCAACAATTAAGTAGACTCCGCCTTGTCGTAGTTGTATATTTTTATCTTGATTTGCATCAATGCGAATGGGTTTAAATGTTCGCTTCCAACGATAATAATCCCGATAAGCAACAGTTAATTCTGTAGGTTCATCTAAAAATTCTGCAAGTAGGCAATCACTGAGTTTTTTATGATTTTCTTTTGCAGTCGGAACCATAACATCAAGATGACGACAAGACAGTTGAGGATATTCTTGCCCAATTCCCAAACATAGCCCTAAAACTGTTGCTTTTTCAGGATTAACTTCTTCTGAACCCATGACATTATAGATGGGATTGGTAACGACAAAAACTTGTATAGTATTATCAATTTTTCCAGGATTAATCGCTTGGGTTAAAAACAGTAAACTGTAAAATTCTTGATTTCGATCTGTTTTCAAGCTTGAATTTGACGAGGGTTTATCGTCTTCTATTCCCCAAAGATGAACAATATAATCGGGATGAAACTCTCGCAGGTTTAAATCTTCAATTAAAGCTTGGTAATCCGGTTTTTCTTGAGGGTTAATTTCAAAAGTTCGATAACCCACTTCGTCAAAGGTTTCTCCTCTACTGACCGTCACAACCTCCTGACCTGCATTAATTAACTTCTGAGCAATTTCTGTCCCAATTCCGAGAGAATCTATAAAAATTAACCAACTTTTTTTGAGTTGACTTAAACGATTCAAATCTACAGAATCGGGTGATAGCATTCTTTCCCAAGTTGGAACATAAAACCAGTCTGCTAAATTTCGTTTTTTATTGGGTTGTTGTTGAGGCTCTGATGAAGGTTCAACCCAGTATTTTTTGCGTTCAAAAGGATAGGTTGGCAAGGGTAAGCGTTGACGATTTTCATCGGTATAAAATCCCGACCAATTAATATTAACTCCGACCAACCAAAGCTTGCCTAAAGTTGTGAGTAAAAAAGCTGTATCAGATTGATTGTATTGAGGATGACGAATAGAGGATAGCACAAGCTGTTCCTTGAAATCTGATTGCTGTTTCGTCAGAGAACTTAAAGTACGTCCCGGCCCTACTTCTAAAAAAATGCGACTTTTATCTTTAATTAACTCTGCAATTCCTGATGAAAATAAAACCGTTTGACGCAGATGTTTAGCCCAATAGTTCGGATCGGTTGCCTGTTCAGCAGTTATCCAAGTTCCGGTGATATTTGAAATGAAAGGAATTTGAGGATTATTTAACGAAACTTTTTCGATAATTTCAAGAAATTCAGTTTGTGCATAGTCCATCATTGGAGAGTGAAAAGCATGGGAAGTGTGCAGTCTTTTATATGGAATTCCCTGTTTTTCTAGCTGTTCTTGCAAGCGTTCAATGGCTGCTATTGAACCCGATAATACAGATAATTTAGGTGCATTACTTGCCGCAATTGCAATTTCTGAACTTAGCAATGGTTGCACATCTTCTATCGATAACGCAACAGAAATCATTGCACCGGGAGGCTGTTGCTGCATCAATTTTCCTCGATTTGCAATCAGAAAAAGTGCGTCTTCTAAGGAAAAAATACCCGCCAAACAAGCCGCTACATATTCCCCGACGCTATGCCCGATCATTGCTTCGGGATAAATTCCCCAAGCCATCCACAGTTTCGCAAGAGCATATTCAACGACAAAAAGAGCGGGTTGAGCATAGAGAGTTTCGTTAATATTCTCATCACTTTGAGATTGTTTTGAATAAAGAATATCTCGTAAATCTAAATTGAGATGAGGCTTAAGAGTTTCACTGCAATCGTCAACAATTTCTCTAAAAATAGGCTCTGTTTGATAGAGTTCCAAACCCATATTTACATACTGGGTTCCTTGCCCTGGAAACATGAAGATTACAGAACGATGACTCGGTTCTTGAAATTGCGTAAAAACTTGATCGGGTTCTAAAAATTCTAAGGTTTTTATGCCTTCTTCAAGGGTTTGGCAAACCATCATCCGACGATAATTAAATTCACGACGCCCGATTTTTAATGTATAGGCTATATCAGCTAGGTTTAAATCTGAATGTTGCTTTAAATAAGTGACTAAATTGTTCGTAGCCGTTTCTAAAGCTGTATTTGTCTTTGCTGAAAGTAATAGTAATTGCCAGGGACGAGAAGGACTAGACGGTTGAACTGTAGGTGCTTCTTCTAATATCACATGAGCATTTGTTCCGCCAATTCCAAAAGAACTAATGCCCGCCCGTCGAGGATAATTGTTCGTTTTCCAGTTTGATAAACTCGTGTTTACATAAAAGGGACTGTCCTCAAAATCAATTTGTTCGTTCGGTTTTTTAAAGTGAACTAAAGGGGGAATTTGGTGGTGTTTTAGAGCGAGAATTGTTTTGATTAAACCTGCAACTCCAGCCGCAGCATCTAAGTGTCCAACATTAGGTTTTACAGAGGCGATCGCACAAAAATTTTTCTTCTCAGTACCCGCACGAAAAGCTTGAGTTAATGCAGAAAATTCTATAGGATCGCCCAAAGCGGTTCCTGTTCCATGCGCTTCGATATAGCTAATCGTTTCTGGCTCGACTTCAGCCATTACTTGAGCCGCTCGAATAACTTGTGCTTGAGTATCAATTCTAGGAGCGGTATAACTGACTTTAAATGCACCATCATTATTAATCGCCGATCCTTTAATAATTGCCTGAATTGAATCCCCGGAATTGATGGCATCTTCTAATCGTTTTAATACAACAATTCCGACACCATTTCCCCCGACGGTTCCTTGAGCTTGATCATCAAATGTTCGGCAATGTCCGTCAGGGGAATAAATGCCTTCTTCTTGATATAAATAACCAACTTGTTTGGAAATCGCAACCCCTCCCGCTAAGGCGATATCACAATCTCCACTTAATAAGCTTTGACAAGCCAAATGAACGGCAACCAATGAAGTTGAACAGGCTGTTTGAATATCAATACTTGGCCCGGAAAGATTCAATTTATAGGATACTCTTGTTGTTAGAAAATCTTTATCACTCGCCAAAAAAAGTTGGTAGTTGCTGACTGAATTTCTGATTTTTGGGTTCGTATAAAGATTGAATAGATAACCATTCATTCCCGCTCCCCCGTAAACACCAATTGTTCCCGAGTATTTTTCGGAGTCATAACCCGCATTTTCTAGAGCTTCCCAAGCACATTCTAAGAACAAACGATGTTGAGGATCGAGAAGTTCTGCTTCTTTAGGATTAACCCCAAAAAACTCAGCATCAAATAAGTCTATTCCGTCTAATTTTCCACCCGCTTTAATATATTGAGGATGATTGATAAGAGCCTCATCTACTCCAAGTTCTTGAAGTTCTTTGTCTTGATAGAAATGAATAGACTCAACACCATTTTTTAAGTTGTCCCAGAATTGTTCTAGATTCTGAGCTTCTGGAAAGCGACCAGCCATTCCAATGATTGCAATTTCTAAACCGTTATATACAGTAGCCATTTTTAAGTTTTCCATTTTTGATCAAGATGAATTTTTAAAACAGAGGACGGTCAAATTTAATTTTAATTATTTTGATTATTATTATCTCGAAAAGCTTTTCGTTGACGGAGTTGAGATAACCTTTTCTTACCCACTGTAAGCTGTTCTGTTCTATCCTCTGGCTGATGACTTGATTCTAATCGGGAGTGATTAAAATAATTAGCCAAAGCATGAATGGTCGGATATCTAAACATTTCTACTAATGGAATATCAGATAAAAATGCTGTTCTCAATTGGCTATGAACCCTCACCATTAATAAAGAATGTCCCCCCAAATCAAAAAAGTTATCGTGAATGCCAATCTTTTCCAGATTAAGAACTTTTTGCCAAATTTGAGCAATTGTTTTTTCGATTTCAGTCTTTGGCATCACATAAGTTGCTTCTAACTGTGGACGAATTTGTTCGGGTATTGGAAGCGCTCGTCTATCAATTTTACCATTGGGAGTGAGAGGCAAAGCATCTAATATTATAAAAGCAGAAGGTATCATATAACTTGGCAACTTATCTTCTAAAGATTTTTGCATTTTTGTTACAGTTAACTCTAATTTTTCTGAAGATACAATATAAGCAATAAGACGCTTTTCATCAGCTTGTGAATTGACTAGCGCGACCGCTTGTTGAACTTGCGGATGTTGTTTTAATATCGCTTCTATTTCTCCTAATTCTATTCTAAACCCTCGCAGTTTAACTTGAGAGTCTAACCGCCCTAAATACTCAACATTTCCATCGTTCAGATATCGCGCTAAATCTCCCGTTTTATACAGGCGTTCAGAAGTATTTTTAAAAGGATTGGGTAAAAAACGTTCTGCGGTTAAGTCGGCTCGATTTAAGTACCCTCTGGCAACTCCGGCTCCTCCAATATATAACTCTCCGGGTACTCCTATCGGAACGGGTTGTAAGTTTTTATCGAGAATATAAAACTCGGTGTTAGCAAGGGGACGACCAATTAAAACAGTTTGATTTTTATCTAAATATTCTGAGTGTTTAACTCGATAAACCGATGACCAAATTGTTGTTTCAGTCGGCCCGTAAACGTTAAAAACTTGTTGAGAATTTTGATAAAGTTGTTGGGCTAATTTCGGGTCTAATGCTTCTCCTCCACTGAGAATTTTTAGGTAGGGTTTTCCTGACCATCCGCCAAGGATTAACATTTGCCAGGTGGCGGGCGTGGCTTGCATAATTGTGATGTTTAATTGGTTGATTTGATGTTGAAGTTGTTGGCTGTCTGCGGTTGTTTTTTGGCTGGCAATCACTACACGCGCACCGATAATTAAAGGTAAATAAAGTTCTAAGGCGGCGATATCAAAAGACAGGCTGGTAACA
>CAZNCM010000189.1:0-11198 GCA_964571155.1 uncultured Lyngbya sp.
TCCGAGTTTTTCGCTGTTGTTAACGGTGTTGAGTAAGTTGACTTTGGGAACGGAGTTGACGGCGACTCATGCTATCGATCTTCATCCGGTTGCGATCGCGGGTTATCTGGGTTTAATCGTCACTGCGTTTAATCTCCTTCCCATTGGTCCTCTGGATGGAGGTCACATGGTTCATGCGATGATGGGTCAACGAACCAGTATGGCGATTGGTCAAGTTTCTCGCATATTAATTCTTGTTTTGGCGTTCACTCGTCAGGAGTTTTTAATCTTAGCGATTCTGCTGTTTTTCTTACCGCTTAATGATGAACCTGCGTTGAATGATGTCAGCGAATTGAATAATTTTCGAGATTTTATCGGTTTGCTGACGCTCGGTTTATTGTTGATGATTCTGTTACCTTTTCCTCCCACTTTAGCCCAGTGGTTAAACTTTTAGAAAAAACGGGAGTTCAACCCCTTAAATCCTGGAAAAAGGCGCGATTTCTTAAAGATTAAATCGTTGGCGATAGCGAGCCAATTTTTGATTAACTGTCGTTTCGTCCAGTCCGAATGCTTCCAAGGAATAGCGATGAGTACCATATTTGTTTTTGGGGTTATCTGCTATCCAACGGTTAATATTAGCTTCGTGTTCGGGGGTAAAGTCGTAACTAAAATAATTGTAAATTTGACGAACAGTACCGATTGGGTTTTGGATGAAATCATTGTAATAAACATCATAAAATTGTTCCCCCGAAGTCCTGTCACGAACGGCCATTCCCGATTCGACTTGTTCGACTGCTCGATTTAACCAATGTTCTCCAATCTGTTTGAGATCGACAGAATCAATATAAATTGACCGGAAAATTGCACCCAAACTACAAACAGAAGGTATTGCTTTTAGGGGATCTCGGTGCGTCCATACAATACAAGCATCGGGAAAGACCCGTAAAAGATCATCCAAGTAAAATAAATGAGCGGGTGCTTTGAGAACCCAATGTTTTCCGGGAAAATGCCATCCCAAAAGTTGCAGTTGTTGTCGATAATATTGATAGGAAGAAAGCCAATCCTGTGTTCTTTGCCAGTTCACGTAGGAGGGGATATGCGCTTGTAACTCAAACAGAATACTGACAAAATCATGTTCAAATAATATATTACATTCTTCTGGGCCTGTTGGATTGAGATTGTGAGCCGTAGCAAGCTGTGGAACTAGGTTATTCCAATTTTCTACCAACTGTTTAGCCTGTTGAATCCGAGGGTCAGTTTCTAAAATTTGACCATCAGGAGGAGGAGAGGGAAAGTATAATTCCCACAGACGCAGCCATCGACTATTGGGATCTTGACAGATTAAATTATGCAAAAATGTTGTACCTGTTCGACCCAAACCCAAAATAAATATAGGGCGTTTAATCGGAACTTGTACAATTTCTGGATAGCGTTGGAAATCAGCTTGAAGTTTTAAGCGATTCACCAGTAAATTAATACAATAGTTTCGGAAAAGATATCGTCCTAAAACGTTGAGATTTGCTTCGGTATTCAGAGATTCTAACAGTTGACGAAGTGCGACTCGAAAGCGCCCATCTCCCCAGTCATCCAGTTGAGTTTGTTGCTTTGCGGCTTCTAAAAGAGAGGTTTCTGTTAACTCAATTTCAGGAGAATCATTTTGATCGGTAACAATTCCTAGTTCCTTAAGAATTTCCAGTTTCAAGGCTGGATCGCTTTGGCTAAAGGTTAAAGAAGATAGATCGGGGTTAGACATTTTAAAATCACCATAACACGTGATAATTTCTAAATTATACCTCAAAATGTTCAAGTCTGATTAATTTTTTTGTGCTAAATGGTCTAACAGTAAGCGATGAATAAAAATATAACCCCCTCCCACTTTTTGCATTAAAACTCGTCGAGTGGCTTCGTTGAGAAACCCGGCGTAATTCCAGGGAATATTTCCATTGAGATAGAGAATTACTCTAACAATGAAATGTTTGATACAAGCTTCTCCCCCGCCAACGATCAACCCAAAACACAGTCCTAAAATTACCCACCCTTTCAAATACCAATTGAGTAAACCCGCAGCCGTTCCCAGAAGGGTAGATCCAATCACTGCAAAAATCAAAGCATTAATCGCTGATTGAAACATCCCTTGATTGGGAAACGTTTTTTGTTGAATTACATCCCCTTGAAACCCTCGAACTAAACCATAGATTATTCCTAAACTCATTCCAAAGATTACTCCTCTCCCTAAAGACTGATAACCGGGAAAAACAATAATAAATCGATCAGAGTGAACCCAATGTAGAACAATTTGATTGATAAATTTGGCAATGATGAGGATTAGGCTTCCGCAAATAATCCCTATTGTTAAATGAGTGATTGCTTTTTTCCAAGACCATTTTAAGGTTTCTACGGGTTGAATCTGATAAACTTTCACAATCAGACAAAAAATAAAGCAACCAATTCCCAGCGCAATTGGAAGCAATGATAAGGGTAAAACTTGTATTCCCACCCATCCCCCGATGATGAAAAAGCTTGAAAATAGACTGAGTGTATAAATTGTTTTTTGTCCAAATTCTTGTAACCAACTGGGTTGTATGCGTTCAATTAAGAAAACGGTTTGGGAGTGTTCTTTTAATCGTTTTGCTAGCCAACTTAACCGATCAATAAACTGCTCTTTAGAACAGTTAATCGGAGGATGAGGACGATCTAACATTCGTTGAATATAGGTTTGAAAGAGATGTTTCCGTCGTTGTTCAATGGTATTAAAATGAGGTAAATTAGAAGCAGCAATACCCTGATAAGCTAAGGTCATAATACTCAGCATTAAAGGAGATTTTGCAAGTTCTTGTAGGGTTTTATCTTCGGCTAACGCTGTTTGGATCACAGATAATTCTGATCCCGCTTCTTGGAAATATTGATGAATTTGTTCTAAACTGAGGGGTTGTAAACAAATCGCAGCTTGCAAATTTAAACGAGTTGATAGCGCTTGATAATCTTGAATGCGACTACAAACCACTAATTCAGTAGTTCCATGTTCTTGATAGAATGTATTAATCGCACTCACACAAGCAGAACGTCTTTTTTGACTGACTTCATCCAAGCCATCGAGTAGTAATAAAAGTTCTCCTTTCTCTAACCAACTCTGAGCAATGGCTTTAGAAACTTGATATTTTGTATTCAGTTCAAAAACTAACCATTGATGAATCGATTGTTTTTCATTCATCCAAGAAGAGAGATTAAAAACAACAGGAATTGGATGATCAGTATCAAGTTCAGCTTGTTTTAATAAGTCACGGGTTAATTGTAGTAATGTTGTGGTTTTTCCCGCTCCGGGTTCACCTAAAATTAAGAGTGATCGCCCTTCTCCCATCTCTTTAAATTTATCACTGACTTTAATTCCCGAGGGGAGAATTTCTCCTTCTGTATCAGGATTTCCCCAGATCATTCCCCAGGGACGTTCGACTAAATCTAAACGGGATTCTAGCCCTAATTCAATCAAAGCTCGATCATGAATGGAGGTTTCTAATACGCCTTTAATCCAAAAATTTTTAACCTTATTAATAATAATTTTACGGGAACGAAAATCACCTCGACTCGGTTGAGATTTGGGAATAAATTGTTGGGATAAAGGAGGAAGTGTGGCTTCAGGAGGAGGAACGGGAAGCAAAGAATAACCCGAAATCGGTTCAGAAATATTTTTTAAGTTTAACTCTCCTAACGGTGTTACAGCTATCTTTAAACTCGGTTTAACCAGTTCATAAATGCTACTCGATAAACAAATCCCTCCGGGGGGTGCTTTCCCTTCTAAACGGGCTGCTATATTTACCCCATTTCCCATCACATCTCCCTCGTGAAAATAGACATCTCCGAGATGAATTCCAATTCGATGTAATAACACATCATTTGGAGAAAATTGTCGAGCCTTTTTAGCGATTTTAGTTTGAATTTCTATCGCACAGTTGACTGCATTAACTGCACTTAAAAAATACATTAATAAACCGTCTCCAGTTGATTTAATCACTTCTCCTTCAAACTGTTGACACGTTTCTCGCATGAGTTGAAGATCACGCTGAATTAGATCTAATGTATGGTCTTCATCGGTTGACATTCGCGCACTAAACCCCACACCGTCAGTAAAAATAATAGCGGCTAATGTGCGTTGTCCGCGTAGGTGAGTTGGGAGAGTTTCAACAGCAAAATTACTTGTAGAAGCGGCTTGAAAAACTGTAGATTCGATTTGAGATAAATCCTTTAAAATAGCTGTAGCACTTCGGTAGCGCTGACGAACATCAGAACGTACCATTTGATCGATAATATTGATTAAAGCAGGATTAACAGGCGACTGTAAGTGATCGCACCACAGAAGATTTCCGGTTGTTAAACTTTCAGAAAGTTGATGGGGTTGTCTTCCCGTTAAGGCTTGAATTCCTAATATTCCAACTGCATATAAATCACTACTCAATTGAGGTTTTCCTCTGGCTTGTTCCGGAGACATATAGCCCGGAGTTCCGATAACTGTACCGGGAATATTATTATAAACAGCGACGTGTTTAACCGCGCCAAAGTCAATTAAAACTAGCTTGTTATCTTTTGTTCTACGAATTAAATTGGAGGGTTTAATATCCCGGTGAATGACCTGTTGTTGGTGAACAAATTCTAAAATTTCTAGAATATCTCGTAACAGCCAGACGACTTCAAAATCAGATAACTGTTTTCCAATTTGTAATTCTTGAGCGAGATCATGACCTTCGATATATTCTTGGATTACATAAAATTCTCCCTCTTGTTTAAAATGAGCATATAGGCGAGGAATTTGGTCATAATCACCTAATTGATATAAAACTTCTGCTTCTCGCTGAAACAATTGTTGCGCCTGTTTTAAGGCTGCGGGTTGATTAAATTGCGGTTGAAACTGTTTGACAACACAAAAGGGATTTCCGGGTAAATCGTGATCCCGTGCTAAGTAGGTTTTCCCAAAGCCGCCACTTCCTAAGAAACGAATGATTTCATATCGTCCTCGCAGTTGTTTTCCCAGCATTCTAACAAGATGTAAGACGGTATTTTAATTTTGGCATAGAAATACTTGAATTGAAAGTTTTTATTCAAATTTTAATTCAAAAATCGAGTTAAATCAAATTCTTGATCTTCTTCTAATTGAGTCTCACGATCACGTTCTGACATCAGCAACAATAATAATCGATCTGAATAATCAACCGCCCCGCGACATTCTTCTCGCAATACTTCTAATCCCCCATTGGCATATTCTTCAAAAATTGCCGCCCGTTTTTCTTCAGAGTCTGTATCAAAAGGAGAGAGAATTTGTGGATCATTAATTTCTAAAAAGGCGATGAGTTTAATCACTAAATCATAGCCACGAGAAATAAAAACCTCTAAAGAAATGGGTGACGGTTCTCGCTTAGAAACTGCTTCTAGAGGAATTCGTTTTTTGCGGCGTATTCCTAATGTTGCTGCAAATACCATCACATCGGCGTAGGTTTGAAATGGGCCTGTTTTGCCCTCAGATTCAGTTAAGGCTTTGACAAAATCTGCTTTATCCTTTGCTACTCGAATTCGATTAAATGCCATAAAACTTACATTTAATTGAGCATTGACCGTTTGATCTTCCTCTAATATTATAAGTGACCTGAACTTGACGCGCAATAGATTATTAAATTTTACGCCGATAACTTGTTCAAAACGGCATTAAACGGTAAGATAAAGTTTAAAATTGTAAACCCGATCAAGTTTGTAAATTTATGTATGACTTTGTAATTATTGGAGGCGGAATTGTTGGTTTGTCAACGGCAATGGCTTTAGGTCAACGCTATCCTGATGCTCAAATTCTGCTGTTAGAAAAAGAAAATCATTTTGCTCCTCATCAAACGGGAAATAATAGCGGAGTCATTCATTCAGGAATTTATTATAAACCGGGAAGCTTAAGAGCCAAGCTTTGTCGAGAAGGCTGTCAGTCGATGGTAGAGTTTTGTCAAAAATATAATATTGAGCATGATGTGTGTGGTAAAGTGATTGTTGCCACCGAACCGGAAGAATTACCTCTCCTCGAAAATCTCTATCAAAGAGGTTTAGAAAATGGTCTTGAAATCAAAAAGATAACCGCAGAACAGGTCAAGGAAGTTGAACCCTATGTTCAGTGTTTAGCCGGAATTAAAGTCAATTCAACGGGAATTGTTAACTATACTCAAGTTGCCCAAAAATACGCCGAATTGATTACCCAACAAGGGGGAATACTCCAACTTTCGACCAAAGTAGAGAATATTAAAAACACTTCAGAAAGTACAGTTGTTGAAACCAATAAAGGGGATTTTCAAGCTAATTTTTTAATTAACTGTGCGGGACTCTATAGTGATAGGATGACTCGCTTAGGTGGAGTCAAACCCGAAGCTAAAATTATTCCCTTCCGAGGTGAATACTATGAACTGATTCCCGAAAAACGCCATTTAGTTAAAACTCTAATTTATCCAGTTCCAAATCCCAATTTTCCCTTCTTAGGGGTACATTTTACCCGGATGATTGATGGGAGTGTTCATGCTGGGCCTAACGCTGTTTTAAGTCTGAAGCGAGAAGGCTATAAAAAGACTGATTTTGACTTAGCAGATACCGTTGATACACTGACTTATCCGGGGTTTTGGAAACTCGCCACCAAACACGCCAAAGATGGCATTGAAGAAATAATTCGCTCTTTTAGTAAAGCGGCATTTGTTCAGAGTTTACAACGTTTAATCCCTGAAGTTCAATCAGAAGATTTAATTCCAACTCATGCAGGAGTGCGGGCGCAAGCGTTGAAAAATGATGGCAAACTGGTGGATGATTTTTTAATTGTAGAAGGACGTAACGCCATGCACGTTTGTAATGCTCCCTCTCCGGCTGCTACCGCTTCCCTAGAAATTGGGAAAGCTATTGTCGAGAAAGTCGCAAATGTACAGGAATCTACGCTCAAGGTTTAACGAGAGTTACTTCAGTTGAGGAAAAAAGCTTGACCAAAGGGACACTAAAATACTAGATTTAAAAAGGATAACATCAAGGAGAGATCAAAATCTATGGCTGGTGAAATCATTTATGTTTCAGTCTTGTGCTTTTCTATCGTTTTAGTTGGTTTAGCCGGTGGCTTTCTGTTACTCAAGCTTCAAGGCGGAGAATAAGTCTAGTAACTTAGCTTAAAACTCAATAAAAAAACGAGGGCGATCGCACTTTTAATCACCGCGATCGCTTAATTTTTAAGATTAACTGACTGCATCCTTCGTTGAATTACAGATTGAACAAAGGCCTGCTCAAAACGTCTTCTGATTCTATATTCCCTCACTCTCACAAACCCTAAAAATTACAATTGAGAAAAATGATGTTGAAGTAGACGATGAATAAACCGATAACGACGACCCACTTTCTGTAAAAGTAAGCGTTTAGTTGCTGTATCTAAAAACTGATTAGTTTGCCAAGGTAGATAACCTTTTAAAGACAAAAAGCTTCGTAAAACAAACTGTTTTATCCAGTCATTAATCGCAAATCGTTTATAGAGAGTAGTCCAAATTATACCTAAAATCATTCCGCCTAAAAGCACCCAAATTGAACGAAGAATTACCCCAATTGCAATGAAAACCACAATTCCCCACCAAATCAACCCGGAAATAAATTTAACCCCAATCTTATATTTTTTTTCTTGTTCAGAATCTTGTAACCAACTGGGCGAAATTTCTTGAATCGAAAACTCAGATTTATTTTCTTCTTCTAAACGTTTTGCTAACCACTCCAAACCTTGTCTAACTGTTTCTAAATTTCGTTCTTCCCAGTTATTTCTAGAGGTTGACTGTTCTCGGTGAGGTGCGATTTGAGTTCTAATATAAGCATTAAATAAATATTGTCGTTGTTCTTCTAAAGTTTCTAAACGCTTCCAAGAAGAAATTAAAATTTCTTCATAGGCTAAAGTCATCATACTCAGCAGTAGCGGTTTTTTCGCTAACTTCAATAAGCTTTCATCCTCAGCAATATTATTCCACAGTTCTCGACTCCGAGCATTCATTAAATAATCTCTAATTTGTTTTTTGGTGAGTGGACGCAGTAAAATTGCTCCATTGAGTTGTAAAACGGCTTCACAATGATGATAAACTTCTACACTACTACAAACCACTAAATGTAGAGGACAAACATCACTCGACAAAAATTCATTCAGCTTGAGAATACATTGATTGTGTTGATTGTTTCCCACCTCATCCAAACTATCTAATAGAGGTAAAATTTGTAAGTTTTCAAGCCAATCTTTACTAATTTCTGGGGGAATGTTATACTTAATCTTAAGTTGGTCAATAATCCAATTTTCAATTGATTGTTCACTATCAGTCCAAGTTGCTAAATTTAATAATATCGGTACGGGTTCTCCATTATCCTTGATCGCCCGTTTTACCAAGACCTTCGCTAACCCCATTAATGTTGTTGTTTTTCCCGCCCCTGTTCCCCCGAGAATCAACAGCTTTCCCCCAATTCGATCAAAAACCGGGATAATTCCACAGTTGGAGGAGAGTCGAAAACTGGGACGATTTCCCACCTTGGCTTCGATATCCCAAATTCGCCGCATTCGTAAGGGGGGAGTTTCCTGGGCTAACTGCGTTAAAACCGCTCGGTGAGGTGATTGTAGCCGAGATTGCTTGACTTCATTTTTAACCTGCTGAAGCAGTTGATAACGTTTCTGATAGGGAAATCGATTGGAATTGAATCGTAACATAGAAGTATAAGATAGTGGCGATCAATATAAAGCCAGCTCAAGTTTAATTTAAAATATACAGGGTAGACGATGATTTCAAATCTCAAGATCAAATTTTAAGAGAAAATCCTGAATTTTCAGGCGTAATCTCGAAACTCATAACACAGACTCAACAGCTTTTCAGACTGAATTGGTCTAATAAATTTTCCTGGAGAAACGAGGCTTATATAAGATGTCCTTCAAACCTAGTCAGTTGATGATTGCAGGTGCAGCCGGACTCACGACAGCCGTGATTGTAGCTTATCTGACGGTATCAACCCATTCTTCTCAATCTCCTACCGCATCGACTTTAAACTCTGTGAGTCAACCCCAAACGACTCCTTCTCCCACCGCCGCAGCGCCCGCGAACCCTCCGATTTCCTCTCCTTCTTCACAAGCAAACCCCGTCGTTATTCGACCCCCGGTCGAAAATTGTCGCGTCAGTATGGCAGTGGTTGATGACCCGGAACCGCCTCTTAATGTTCGTTCCTCCCCAGAAGTTCAAGACGGTAATATTGTCGGTCAACTCGATAATAATACATTTATTTCTGTGGTGAATGAAGATCAAGGTTGGCTACAAATTAGTAGTCCAGTCGAAGGATGGGTCGCCAAAAATCGCACGAATAGTAGTTGTGCAAATGTAGAAACACCCATTAACTTTTTACAGGGGGGAAGTTCCGCTATTATTCGAGGGGAAATTATCGGCGGAGGTAGCCATCGTTATACTCTCAATGCAGAAGCGGGTCAAATTTTAACGGTGGAAAGTCGTCAACAGGTTTTTCCACGGATTGTTACCCCAGATGGAGAACTTTTAGCCGGAGATCCCTATACTGAAAATCTGACTGAATGGACGGGTGAACTTCCCCAAACCGGAGAATATACCCTAGAACTTGATTCTAACTTTCGCGGATATGAATATGAATTTTCGGTAAAAGTTGAATAAACCCTAAAATCTTAAAAATCAATTAAAATCTTCAGAGTGATTTGGACAGAATTTCCCACAAAACTGCGGAGAGTAAGGGCATTTAAACGCAAAAGGGTAGTTAAATTAACTCGATTAAAATAGATTGAAATAACACTACTCTATCCACCCTCAGTTCTAAAATTAAGATGAATAAGCTGATTTTTAATCCTCCTGCTTTGTTGGCAGAAATTCCTCCCGGATATCTGAACATCATGGGTTATGTTGATCAATCCGAAGTCAATGGCCCCGGTTGTCGGGCGGTGATTTGGGTTCAAGGCTGTCAACGAGAATGTGGGGGATGTTTTAATCCTCCTTCTTGGTCTTTTGAACCCAATCAGTTGATCAAAGTTGAAGAATTAGCTGATAAAATTATTAGTAATTCTTCTAATCAAGGCGTTACCTTTTCTGGCGGAGAACCCTTTTGGCAAGCCCCCGCTTTAACCCAATTGGCAAAACGTTTAAAAGCCCAGGGTTTAAATGTGATGTCATTTACGGGGTTTACCTTAGAAGAATTACACTCACCTCAAGCCCCTCAAGGTTCTCAAGACTTATTAGATGAATTAGACCTTTTAATTGATGGGCCGTTTATCGAATCTTTAGCCATTCATTCACCGGATTCTTTAGTGTCTTCCCGCAATCAAAAAGTTCGGGTTTTTAATCCCGAATTTGCTGATAAACTGACTTGGGCTAGCGATCAAATTGAAATTCACGTTCTCAAAGATGGTCGGCGAATTGTCACGGGATTTTTGGGTCAGATGAATTTAGGCGAATAACGTTTTAAATTATTCTAAGGCACCCGATCTAGTTGTACATTGAGGAGGGAATATTGATTCCAATCGACTGCATCAAAATGCCACCATTCGGTAATCAAAGAATCAAAGCCATATCGTTTCATTTTGTATTCCAATAAGTTACTATTGCGGCGAACTTCGGGAGGATTAGAATAATAATCTCGGGCGGCTTTTTCGGTAAAATCATCAAAATCAGTCGGCATTTTTAACTCCTCACCCGTGCGGAGATCAACTAAGGTTAAATCAACCGCCGCCCCCCGATTATGACGAGAACCTCTTTCGGGGTTAGCTACATAACGACCATCGGGTAAAATTTCCCACATTTGTTTCGTCACAGACCAAGGTCGATAACAATCAAAAACTTTGAGTCCTAAGCCCATTTCTTCTAAGTCTTGCTGGACATTGGACAGAGATTGGGCAACATCCGCCCGTAGTAAACACCGAGGAACAGAATAGAGTTTTCGTTGTAATCTCCTGAATATCAACTAATCTTTCCTCACTTTGTACTTGAGAATAGGCTTGAATGGCAGGCATTTCTACCGCTATAGCGGGTTCAGAATTGACCTGAAGTTCAGTTGGAGGAATGGTCGTGAGATGACATCCAACAACCGAGAGGAATACCGTCAAAAATAAGAAAAATTTTCGAGTCATGTTCTTAGTCTTAGAACTCGATAAAAGTTAAAATCTAATCAGCGAACAGGGGTCAGACGAAAGACTGGGAACT
>CAZNCM010000190.1:0-11195 GCA_964571155.1 uncultured Lyngbya sp.
CACTTTGACGGGACAGAAACTGACACCGCCAAGTGGACTCACCATTTTTCTATATGTTCATAATTAGTCAAACGAAAATCAGCCCATCCCAATTCGTTTTTACTCTGCTTCAGACCAGATTCTACCCAAGTTCTTAACCCGTAAAAATTACCAACTTCTCGAGGTGTAATTCCTGGAAATTTACTCATAACGTACCAGGTAGTCTTTTTGGGAAACTCTTCACAGTTGGTTGTAATTTGCCAATACCTAATTTCTGGATTATCGCCACATATTATCTCTCTAATATATCTATTTTCAGAACTTAAGTCTGAAAAAACGCGCTTGAATTTTTGCCAAGGAGAATATTTTATTTTCGAGTCTGTAATTCCCCACGCTCTATGGTTTGAGCGAATCGCTACAATAAAATTAAGATTTAATTCATTTAGTACACTTAAAAAATTTTTACCACTTTCCCCATATAAACTATCCCCAAGGACGAGATTGAATTTAAACCCCATTGATCGCAATTTTCTGATCATTTTTCCGGCAATTTCAGGCTTGGTTAAATATTGATCTCCGGGTTGTAGTCTTTCCCTCGGTTTATATACTTCAAATATTAGAGGAAATGTCATTCCAGATAATACTGCATATGCTGTAACCGCAACAATACCATTATCTGTTTTACCTAAATTGCCAATGTACTGTCGTTTCACGTGCAGCAGTCGTATTTCCTTTTTTCTTATCCCCTGTCTCATCAATAATTAGTATGATTGGACGACCTTGAAGTAGATATAATATTAATTCTAATCTTTGCCTCCTTAATTCTTTTACATTCCAAGGTGATTCTGTTAAAAAATGGTGTAATGATTGATGATTGTCTAGCCCTACAATCTTCCCAATTTCCGGTAAAGTTTTACGTTTTATGTCAGAAATACATCCCATATGTAGATACTTAAAAGCTTCAAAGCTTCTAACTTCTGGAAACAGATTTTGATACAACTGGCAGTATTCGTCCACAAATTTTACTGTGGGTGCGGGTGGGCGAGGCTCAACCATACTCTCTGTCTCGGTTTTTGCGATCGCCTTCAATTATACTTTAGCGAGAGTGACAAAAGAGGGTTAAGTTCTATAAAGAAGACGATATTGCTAGTTAAGTTGTGAAAAATCTTTTCGGAACTTAAGTAAAGCTCGATACGATCGCTCTATCGGATATTATTCTATTAATCCTTACGGTTGAAACAATCTGCCCCAACCTGTCCCCAGACCATCTGCTGTCCAGCGATAGGTCATTTCATTTTTGCTGTAAATTGCGCCTTTGCCATTTTCTACCGCACCCGTATAACGATCATTGAGAGAACCATAAGGGTCATTAACAATGAAATCTCCATCTTCAGTTCGTCCCCGCACAACTATCATGTGACCCCCACAAGGATGTTCAGTTGTCCCCCGGTGGTAAATACCAATTACAACGGGACGGTTTGCTTCTAGTTCTCGATAAACATCCTCAAAATCAAGATCGGTGTGCCAAGTGCTATTTAAACCAAAATGTGATAAAGCTTGAGTTTGAACTTGATGATCGGTGGTATCTCCATATTGAAAAACCACTTCCACGTATTTATCATCTCCACATTCTCCCGGTAAAGTTCCCGGTCGGAAATATTCTAAACACATGGCACAGGAAGAAGAATTACAGGTTCTTTCCGCGTCTCGATAGTTATCAGTTTGAGGAAACCAAGGAACAGGAAGTAAAATCTTCTTGGGTTTGATTTCAAGCTGAGGATTGCACAGTTCTACATCTTTGCTGTGAACAAACCAAGTATTCTTCCCATTAAATAACTTATCTAAAAATGCAACTTTGAGATAATCTCCAGTTTGGTAGGCATAGGATTGAACCTGACAAACCGTTTGTTCTGGGACTTCAACTTGTTGTTCACTGGAGAGTTCTGCAACGTCTTCGATCACCAGTCTGAGCGTTGTGGTGTGGATAAATTTAATGGTTAAAGTGGCTTCTTGGGGTGTGGCGGGGGTTTGACTTGTTTTTCGTGAATTAATGACTTGACAGGCCTTTTCATAGTATTGCTGACGATCTTCTAAACCATTGTAGCCTCCATTAACTCGCCGTGTAATTTCTTCAACGGTTGCGCCGCGATCGCAAAGTTCATTCATCTTGTTATTTTGCCACCAAAATCCGGCACTGGTAAATGGATAAGTTTGGGCGACATAATCACAACCGTTCATAATTTTGGAGTCACCAATAACATCACAAAAGGCTTGATAATTGCTCCGTCCTGTGAGTTGAATCGCTCCGGAACCTTTATATTTAGGACCGTCACCTAAACAAGTATTTCCCAGGTCACTTCGTCCTTCTAAATAGTAGCCATCACCAAGTTCTTGTAACCATCGTAAACCGCCGGACTCATGGGCAATTTGACTAAGAAAATGGCAGAGTCGAGCCGGGGTATTAATTTCATAACGCTTCAAGCAACAATTGAGATCGGTAAGTTCATCTTTTGTAATGGGATTGCCAAAAATTGCCTCGGCTTCCTCTTGGGTAATTAATGGTTGTTCTGTTTGCTCTGGAATAACTAATGGTTGAGATTCATTTAAGTCGAGTCCTTCCCAATGTTGAGTGAAAGCATAAAAGGTTCCACTATTGGCTGCTAAGATGACTTTAATATGTCCATTATCAGCCAATTCAATCCGTTCAACACCATAGCTTTTTCTAGCCGGAACGAGAACAATTTGTTCGGGTTTAAGTAGAGATGATTCAACGGGAAGCTTTTTTAATTTTGTATTGACTTTTGCAGTAATTATTTGCATGATTTTTTCAGTTAAAAACGTCAATCTCGGTTTTATCCTTTTCAATCTAATGACGAATTTATACTGACAATTCTGAATGTTTTTATTCTTTCAGGTCGTCAGGCTGAGGTTCGGGAGTGGGAACTCGATTTTCCAAGTCTTCATTGTTTTTTTCCGAACTTTCAGCAGTTAGGGTTGCTGATAAAAATCCCAATAAAGACCCCAAGACCACATTAAAGGATTGATTAGCTATATTATTAAGATTTTTCATATTGTTGACTTCGGTTTTTAGCAAGTTTGTATAAAGTTCTAACTGTTCCTCTGTCTCCATTCGGTTTAAGTTTTGAATGTTTTCTTCCTGACTAGCAAAACCATTATTATAGAAAAATGTCACGCCTCCAGTAAAACTTAACAAAATTGTATAAACTGATAGAACAATATACCAAACCGAGCTACCTACTACATTTTCAGTTTGATCGGTTTTGGTTAAATCCGGAGATGATTTTTTTGGGGAATTTAATTTTATGTCTTCTTTTGAAGATAAAATTTCTGTTCGATTTAAGTGATCCATAATATATTTCCTTATTCAAGTCAATCCTGAAATTATATACTATTACCTTTTTCGAGTTAGAGTCGTTGATAAAAATGAAACAATGGCTCCCAGCACAACATTAAAAGCCTGTGATCCTATATTATTCTCTTCTTCATAAGTATTGGCATCTTCTTCCAAAAGCTCTTCCACAAGTTTAATTTTTTCAGGATGATCGTACTCCACTATAATTTTAGCAATGTTTTCTGGGCTGGTTGCAAAACGATTGTTATTAATGAAAGTAATATAACCTCCCACAAAAAATAATGCCATATAAGTTGTGAGGATAGCGTACCAAGTTCTACTCATTCTACTTTCCTTAACGTCTTTCAGAATTGGGTTTTTATTCAAGAACTTAGATTTTAACGATGAGATCACTTCTCAAGTAAGTATTAAGTCGGTATGGCTTGAGACTCTTGTATACAGTCTCAAGCCCGAACATTTCAAAGCTTTAGGCTTGTGCCTTATATAATTAAGACGATTAGAGAGGAGAATTTATGAAAGATTTCAGTGGGAAAATTTTGCACAAATTGTTTCGATATCTCACGTCATTCCTGGCGAACCGATCTAAGGGGAGGTTTTGCTCTTCTAAGAAACGGAATTGCTTCTTAGAAGAGAGATGATTTAACGTACTTGCGAGCGCGTCAACTTTTATAATCAATTTTGGACGCGCTCAAAGGAGATGGATGTGGTTTTAGACAGAGGGAACCGTAGCCAACGGTTCAACGGCTAAACCAACAGAAACCTCATAAATAATCCCATCAGATTCAATCAGGTGATAGCGATTGGTGAACCGCCGCCAGTTCTGGCGATGGCGATCGCATCCACGCCATGAAAATTCTAAAGTTGAATTGGGGTTATTCGGTTCGAGTTGCTGCTGCGACTCTTTCATATAAGTTTCCAGGTCTGGTAAAAACCAATAGTCTGAACGTTTCCGCTTGACTGCATCCTGTAAAGTCGCTCCCCCTAAGATAACATTGTTACAAGCCGAAGTAACCGCAATTTGACGATTATCAAAACGTCGAACCAGTCCGACTTTTATTTCTGGATTTTCGAGGAACTGTTCAAAAACTTTCAGGATGGATCGAGTCAACAAAAGACTATCTACTTGAAATCCCGGAACTAGAACGTTTTCCATGATGGTATGTTGAGGTTCAAACTTAACTTGACTGAACATGGCGGGGATTGAAATTGGGCGATCGCAGTTCGGAAATTCCACAATTGCTTCTCGCAATCCCCAGTTATTTAAGACTCGCGCAATAACATCTGCTTGCTGACGGGTGAAAGTTAGAGCTTGGCTCCTGTTCGATCGAGATTATCTCTATCATTGCTGTTTAAAGTGGATGGGAGGAAACCGAACGGATGCTGAAGATGCGCTCTCATCAGCCATGCTCAAAGCTTGGGAAAAAGTGCAAAAATATGGAGAGAAAATTGCTAATTTTAAGGCTTGGTTGACGAGGCTGACTCATAACCTCTGCGTGGATATTCGTCGAGAACGCAGTCGCCACGCCAACGGAGTTGAGAATATAGATGCAATTTCAGAAGAACAAGGACTGCTTTCTTGTGAGGAGACTCCAGAAAAGGCTTTGGAAACAAAGGAGAAAAAGATTGTGATTCGCCGTTCAATTGATAACTTACCACTCAGGTTACGTGAGACATTTATCTTGCACTTTTATCAGGAACTGTTTTATCCAGAGATCGCCCAAAAACAAGATATAATCTTATCAAAATGTTTGCAAGCGCATCTCTCAAGCCCGAGCAATTTTGCGGAAGGAGTTAAGGGGATATTTTATTGGGAATGATGGAACTAAAACCGAATTATCCGTAACGTTAACTCCGGTAAAAACTCGGTCAGCCATAGAGAAAAAGTCTCAGGGGAATTTAGAAGTTCAAACGGCTTCGAGAACCCCAGACTACTTCAGCTATGACTACAACCAACAAACATTTATCAGTATCCCCAGCAAATCTTACGAGCAAGTAAGAGTCTCAATCCCAAAATCTACAATTCGAGGACAACTATTATGACAGAGCAAAAGTTTAGAATTTTAGCCCTTGATGGCGGCGGTATTCGGGGTGTAGTTAGTGCCAAAATCTTAGAAAGAGTGCAGCAAAAAGTGGGAAAACCTTTAAATGAATATTTTGATTTAATTGCTGGTACATCTACCGGATCGATCTTAGCTGCTGGCTTGGTACTGGGTATGTCTCCAAAAGAACTGATTGACATCTATCGAATGCGAGGCGAAGAAATTTTTAGCTCTAGTTTTTTGAGACAAAAAATCACTTACTGGCTGAATCAACCTAAATATTCCAACCGGGGTCTCAAAAAAGTTTTACAACATTACTTCGGCGATATTCCCCTGGAAAACTTAAGAGAAGAGTCAATAAAACGTCAGCCAAATTCTAACCCGAAGGCAAGATTGCTGATTCTAGCCTATAGTACCAGCCAGCGGTATACCAACTTCTTTCTCAGTCCTCTTGTCGATGAAAATCCTTGGTATAAAGATGCTAAAGTCTGGGAAGTTTGCTTAAGTTCTGCCTCGGCTCCCACATTTTTTCCGCCGTATAAATTTAACTTACCCCAAGATTTACCTTCAAATCTTGGTACGGACTATCCGGCAGAGTATACCTTTGTCGATGGTGGAGTCGCAGCTAATAACCCATCTTTAGGTGCTTTAGTCCATACTTTAGGAATTGAAAAAATTGAGGGTAAGAACATTAAGCTAGAAGATATTGCTTTGCTCTCAATTGGCACAGGAAGAACCACCCAATCCTTAGAGTTTCAACAAGTGAATAGTTGGGGTGCTTTGGGCTGGGCTTCCCGTATTCCCGATGTATTTATGGGTGGGCAATTTCAAATTACGGCAGATCTTTGCGCTCAGTTAATTGACTCAGTAAATCCTAATGGATATTTGCGACTTCAGTTGGCAATGAACAAGCAATATGAGCAAATAGAAGGGAAAACAGTTCGTTTAGCTAAAAAGAAACAAGTCAATGCTTACACGGGAGAATACTTAGATGAAGCAATGGATCGGGCTGATTTATTACACATCGATAATTTAATTCAAGCCACTGCTAAATTTTTAGACAGTGACGATGGTTATTGTAAGTTCGATGGCATCAATTGTTCAGTTGATCGGTCAATTGAACAATTCATTGAAGCCAATCGCTAACTCCTCAAAACATTGATAATCCCAACCCACTCCTATATCCTTTTGAGGTTTGAAGATTGGGTTGGGATTGTGATCGGCGATCGCAAATTCAGTTACAAACTCAATATTAATAATTGTACCTGATAGCTCGGCGATCGCAGACAACCTTCCGGAAAAAGCGAAATTGTTCGGCTGAAAAAAGGCTGTGCTTGAACTTTTACATGAAATACTTAAAATATTGACTACAGATCGTCAGGAGATAAAGAGATTTATCTGTAGCATTCTTTTTTAGATTTCATACGAGAATAATGGCAACAGAAGTAAACAAAATGCAATCGCTTTCCCTCGTTCAGAAAAAGGGGCGATCGCATTTCAGATGACGACACTGCTAGAAAACCGAGCAGTCTCTAGCTATTATTGGGTTGCGAAAATGTGAGAGTTGCTGTAAGGGAGCGATTACCTTTTTTTACACTGTAGACACGCGCCACAGGCGGCGGCACACTCAGCTAGATTGTCGGTATTGATAGTCAGTGAGGGATTTACACCTATATATGAAACGCCAGCAGTAGATCTAGTACGCATGATGGGTTGAGTTTGCTCAGGGCTGTTTCATGTTTTTTCTCCTTTTTTGGATTGTAGTTTTAGCGAAGGTTTAAATCTAGAAAGGCTTGACAACGATATCCAATTAAAACAGTAAATTCCTGATTTTTCCAGCTTAGATTAACCCGGATAATATTCCAAATATCGCTCCAGTGGAGATTTACTGATCTGAGAATCACCTAACAAAAATGCCACAGACAGCCAAACACATCGCTCTTGATGATTCAGAAAATATCCGACACCCACAGTCTATTGGTTGTGACGTACTCGACACTCTAAACGCTTTGCGTTATAGAGGTCGCATAAGATTGGAATATTCCTAGAGCGTTTTATAATTAAAGTCAGCGACTCCCTCACGAGAGCCGCTGCTCTCCAAAACGGTACGTGAATCTTTCAATTCATACCGCTCCTCAATGAAACGGGACTTGTCAAATCTACGTCACCACCAGCATATCTTGTACCCATTGATAATTCTTTGGGATATTAAATAGTGGTTTGGGCTTGACACTATTACAGTCAGATTTGTTGCCATAACTCCCATCAATGGAAGTCTTACTATCGTGACAATGTCGATGAAGTAATTGCCAATTTTTATATTCATTCTTTCCGCCTAGTGACTTTGGAATGATATGGTCAAGTTCGATAGTGTCTCCATCTTGAAAATGTAGTCCACAGTAGGGGCATATTCCCTTTTGTCTTTTGAGTAACGTTGCCGTTCTCTTTGAGACTAGGGGATTTTTACCCATTCGGGAACTCCAGTATATTAAGTCGCCGTTATATGGGGACGAATCACCTTTGACTTTGATGTACCCAATATTAGTGGATACAGATGAATGTTTGATTAGGTGATATGGATTTGAATGCTCTCTTGTGGAGAACACCCAGCTATCCCTTTTTATTGTGTGCCAGTATTTCTGCCTTAGCCATTTTTCCCCCTTATTTCGGTGTCTATGTTTTCCCCATTTCCAGAGTTTCCACCAGATGAGAGAATCCATTTTTGAGAATACTTCTTTGCATTGGTAGGGTTTAAAGTAATTGCACCATCCGTTGATGATAGGGTTCAAGTTTTTTATCAGTGAAGACTGAGATTTCCCTCTATGTTTTTCTATTACTTCGGCTACTTTAGCGTAGTGTCTCTTGTGAGCTTTCTTTGTGGGGGAGATTTGGGTTTTGAAACCTAACAAGTTACCTTTTGAACTTTTCCCTGAACGGCATTTTCCAGCCTTGTACTGCCAGATATGAAATCCAAGGAAATCAAAGCCTTTTTCCTTTCCTCTATAAGATTCAAGGGTGTGGGCTATACGGGTTTTGCTAGGTTTAAGTTCTAGACCCATTTCTTTGAGCCATTCTGTTATGACCTGATGGCACTGATGAATTGCTTCTTCTGACTCATGTAGAATTACTAAGTCATCGGCATATCGGATTAGATTTGTGGAATTTCTCTTATCTCTTTTGGAAATTTGTTTTCCTTTGGAGTTTTTCATGTTAAATGATTCCGATAATTCCTTTATCCTTTCTTCCATGCCATGTAAAGCAATATTGGCAAGTAGTGGCGATATAACGCCGCCTTGCGGAGTGCCTTCATTTGTTGGGAATAACTCTTTTCCATCCATCACACCAGATTTTAACCAACCTCCTTGTTGGTTTGACCTTTGTCCCAAGGGTTAACTTATTTATCAGCTTCAGACGCGCTGCTGGGGATAAGGATTTTACCCCATCCACTCCTGCCGTCTTTTTGCCCTTGTTTTCCTGGGTAACTCTACGCACCGCGATAGCTTTGGCTGACCAAGATTTAACCAGCAACTTCTGGAGTCTGTGAACTAATGCGACGTTGCCACAACGAGACGCTTGATAAATCCGTTTTTGTAGTTTAAAGACCATCCTTTCTAGCTTGCGCCAGGGGATGTCCTTCCATTTATACATCGGTGTTGTTTCCGTGTTCATAACATTACTACTACTAGCAGCCTTATCTTCCGTAACATCGTGAGTCCGTCAGCATATCTCAACCATTACAGTTGAGCATTAGCTTCTGACTCAATCTTTCCCTGGCATTACCTAGTTTCCTAGAGTTTGCGTCTTGGTTGACTACTGTGGGTATCGACCTCCTCACAGAGTAAATACTAGGGTTACTTCGTTCCGAACAACCATTGGTTTATCCGATTAGGATGGAACTTTCCGCCTTTTTAGGAAGTGCTTAACAGCTAGACTCACATTCTGCTGTCTCCTTATTGTTTGACCTTTTGGTTCTCCTAGCGTGTCAATCTCTTTACGCTAGTGCGCGATTGAGACGGTTCAGATGTTCCTTCACTTACGTTATCCATACGGACTTGCTCAGTCTGCATTGACCGCGAGATTCGGTATACTTTTGACCTTTCTTTCCCGCTTTGTGGATTGAAGACCACTCTCTACCACAGGGAAAGTGCTTTCACTTCTGCACCTGAAGGATTGGACTTGGAATTTCTAGGATACTTTTCCTCACCAACATGGTTATTCAGTTGTCATCTGCATAGGATTAAAAGTGCGAACTCTACCCTGGTTAGGTTACTACACAGAAGCCAGCCTTCCCCCTATTTCTAGGTTTTGGCTGAACGAATCGCACGTGAGTTTCACGCCCAGACCCACTTTTTTAATTAAGATGGCACTGTTCAAATCTCTATCAAGTTCAGTTGAACAATGAGGGCAACTATGCCATCTTTCCGATAATTCTTTAGGTAAAATATTGAGACAATTTGAACAGAATTGAGAGGTATTTTTAGGGTTCACCTTAACAACTCTCGCTCCAGCATTTTCGGCTTTGAATGAGAGTATTTCGATAAATTGACCCAGACCTGCATCTGCAAAACTTTTATTTAATCCCGACTTGGCTGATTGACCATTGGGTAAGTATTTTCCTGTCTCATCTTGCTTAGGCTTGCATCGCTTTGTCATGTTGCGGATCTTTAAATCTTCAATAAAAATCACATCAGACTTGGCGACTAATTGATTAGCCTGTTCAAAATGAAACTGCTTTCTCTGTCTTTGAATGCGTTGGTGAAGCTTGGCAACCTTGCGATACAACAGCGATCTTGCTCTGCTCCCTTTTTTTCTACTAGCCGCTTTCTGCTGCAACTTTTCTAATTTATTTTCAGCTTTACGGAAGTATTGAGGAATGGGAATTAACTCGCCTGTTGACAATGTTCCAAACTTTTCTAGTCCCAGATCAATCGCAATACTATTATTCTCGGTCGGCTTAATATCATCAGGGTTGAAGTCAGGGACAGTGTTATCAATTAGAGAAAGTGTTACATAAAACCCATCAGCTTTTTTAGTTACCAGAGCCGTTTTAACTATAAAACCCTCCGGTATAGGTCTGTGATATATGAGTTTAATCTTACCCAATTTAGGAAGTTGAATGTATCCATCTTGAATACAATCAGCTTTAACTCTGGGATAGGAAAAAGTGCGGTATCGACCTTTCCCTTTAAAGCGAGGTTTGCCGCTTCTATTCCCGTTGCAATCGCCTTTAATATATCGGTCAAATGCCAATTTTACTCGTTTCACCATTTCCTGCAATATATCGGCATGAATATCCTTGTATTCAGGAAACAGTTGCTTAAGCCTAACTAAATCTCGCTTTTGACCGTAATATTCAGGTTTTTCTCTCAATTCCGGGAGATGAGAAACCAGTATCGAGCAAGAATTAACTGGGCATCTGTTACGCTCCCACCAATCAAATCTATCTCCCAAGAGGTAGTTGTAATGGCGACGTAATAATTCAAGCCAGTGATTGATTCTGACTTTCTGCTCAGTCGTTAATCTTAATCGATACTGGTAGGCTAATCTCATGCTAGGATTGTAGCACGTATCATTTAGTGTTGTGACTAGAAAAACCTATAAATCAACCGGACGTGCTGTTTCAAGCTTGCAAGCCCATTTAGTGCTTACTACCAAATACAGAAGAAAGGTGTTAACTAGACCCATGCTTGTTTGCCATTCCTCGTCACGGCAAATTAGAAATTATGCCGGACGGCTCCTGGCAGTTTAGCTGAAGTTGAGACGACAGCATATACCATTGAGTAAACGACCAAGTTAAGAGTTCA
>CAZNCM010000191.1:0-220 GCA_964571155.1 uncultured Lyngbya sp.
CATTCAAGTTTATATCGAGAAACCTGCCCCAAATCAAGCTTTAAGCTGGTATCGTGATGTTTTGTCTGCGGTAGAAGAATGGAATCGTTACTTACCGCTTCGCATTGTTGAAGATTCTAACCTCGCCAATATTCAAATCCTTCGCCGTCGTCCGCCCCTCGAACCTGGAAATTTACGCGCAAGTTCCGCCGAAACTCGTTATCAAGTGTTTGTACATCAG
>CAZNCM010000191.1:230-11188 GCA_964571155.1 uncultured Lyngbya sp.
AGACGGAACTCAGATGTTGTCACATCGCTTTATCATTTGGTTGAGTCCGACTCAAACCGGAAAATATATCACATCCGCCGCTCGTCACGAATTTGGTCATGCGCTCGGAATTTGGGGTCATAGTCCGACTCAAACCGATGTTATGTATTTTGCTCAAGTTCGAGAACCGCCGCCAATTTCGCCGAGAGATATTAATACGTTAAAACGGATTTATTCACAACCGACTCGTTTAGGTTGGCGAGTTGCTTCTAAAAACAGATAAGACTTGTTAAAAAAATAGAGAAAGGTTGCACAGAGCTATTTTTAAATTCTGAACTGAATTTGTTTTGATCAAAAAGATTAACGATAAGCTCTAAAATTATGAAGGATATCTAATGCGGTTTAAAGGCATAATCACCAGTTAGTCTGTCAAAACTATAATTCAAATTAAAAGCGAAATTGCTAAAGGAATAACTCGTTTAACTCCTTCCTTAACTGTTTCTACCACTGCGGTTTCACTACCTTTTCCCAAAAGAGACTGACTCCAATTTTTGAGGCTTTGCTTGAAAGACGGGTCTTTTTTTGCTCTCTCTGCTAAATCTTCCGCAACCTTTTGTTCGGCTTTTTCAGGAGAATAGATTTGGGAGAGTTGTTCGAGAAGCTTTTGGATCTCTGCTGCGGCTTCTGCTAAAGATTGCTTGGACTCTGGAGCATAATTATGAATACCTCCGCCACTTTGAATTCCTTGATTTTGTTCAGCCCAGTTTTCAATTTGAGGATTATTAAATTGATATTTTGGGCTTTGTTGTTGTTCAGCCATATTTTGAATCATCCTTAATAATAATTGACGATCAGAGCGTTCGCGTTCTAGTTGTTCTTCATAGAAAAAAACCTTTTCTTTTTCAAATTTTATCTCTCTTAGGTGTTGTTGCTCTTTATTCTTTATAATTTTCTTATATTTTTTCTCAAGAGATCTTTGAATCTTTGCTTCAAAATCTCCAGGAGCAAAGATTTGATCGGGATCATGGGGTCTTCTTTCTGTAAACTTTTCCAGCTTGTAATCATACTTTAAATAGATATAGTCACATTTAATTCCTTGAAAATTAGTCTCATTACTAATATTCCAATTTTCAATACAAGCCCCTGTTAAAATTGATTGTTCAAAATTAACCCCAAGTGCATGAGTAGCGATCAGTTTAGCTCCAAAAAGATTGGTTCTGCTGAGGTTGGCTGCTTCAAGATAGGTTCCAAAAAAGCTGGCTTCAGAAAGGTTTGCTCCTGCGAGGTTGCCTATAACAAAGTTGGCTCTATTGAAGTTAGCTTTTTTTAAATTGGCAGCTTCGAGGTTGCTTCCAGTGAGATCAGCCCTAAAAAAGTTAGCTCCAGCAAGGTTGGCTTCATAGAAATAGGCTGCGACACAATAAGTTTTACTGAGGTTAGCTCCCTTTAGATTTGCCCAGAATAGGCTAGCTCCTTCGAGGTTAGCCCCAGAAAGGTTTGCTCCTTCGAGATCAGGCTCAACATCTAAATTCTCTTTTCTCCACTCATTCCAAACCTCAACTCCTTGCTTCAATATTTCCAAATGCTGTGGATTAGCCATTTCTTAACCCCGATCTCATCAGACCTCTCTAATAATCCTGTGATAACTTTGAGTACAACAGTTATCATCTCACCTAAAACCCAATACCAGACTTCAAACTCTTAAAACTTGCGATCGCAAAGAATCACCTAAAAACAGCTATAATCAGCTCTGAGTGAAAGTTTTCGCACTCGCCCCTCACTCAATAACTTTTTCCCATTATTATCAAGATTCGCTCAAAAGCTCATAAAATCTAGAATAGACAAATTCAAACTTGATTCATATCAGCGATGCCAATCAAAAAAGGAAGCATGGTACACGCCATTCGCGAAAAACTGGAAAATAGCGTTGAAGCAACCGCCAGCGACACCCGCTTTCCCCCTTACATCTTTGATACCAAAGGAGAAGTGATGGAAACCCGAGGAGACTGTGCATTAGTCAAGTTTGGTCAAGTTCCGACTCCGAATATTTGGTTACGGATCGATCAGCTTGAAGATGCTAAGTAAAGAATTGGGGAATTAGGACAAAACAAGTTTGGGGCTTAAGTTGAGTTCCCCTTTCCTAATTCTCCGTTCTTTCTGCCCAAACGTTAAGTGAGTAAAATGGATTCGAGTTTGTTTTTTCCCCCGTCTTGTCATGCTACCCGAGTTTCGATTATTGGGGCGGGAAAGGTTGGCAGTACCCTCGCCCAGAGAATAGCAGAAGCGAATTTAGCAAATGTTGTGCTTTTGGATGTGGTTGAGGGTTTACCCCAAGGAATTGCGCTAGATTTGATGCAAGCTGGGGCGGTAGAAGGTCACGATCGCGAAATTATTGGTACAAATGATTATGCAGATACAGCCGGATCGGATGTTGTGGTGATTACGGCTGGACGCCCCCGTACACCGGGAATGGATCGCAGCGATTTAATTGCGATTAATACTAAAATTGTTGCCACTGCTGCCAAAGAAGCGATCGCTTATTCTCCTAATGCGACATTCATTATTGTCACTAATCCCCTGGATGTGATGACCTACATTGCTTGGCAAGTGACTCAACTGGCTTCTTTCCGAATTATGGGAATGGCGGGAGTGTTGGACTCAGCCCGGTTTCAGGCTTTTATTGCGATGGAATTAAATGTGTCGGTGGCTGATGTTCATGCGACGGTTTTGGGCAGTCATGGTGATTTGATGGTACCTTTACCTCGGTATTCGACGGTTAGTGGAATTCCAATTACGGAATTGATGAGTGCTGAAAAAATTGATCACTTAGTCAAACGCGCTCGTCACGGTGGGGCGGAAATTGTCGGATTATTGAAAACTGGAGGGGCTTACTACGCACCTGCTTCTTCGATTCGGATGATGGTAGAGTCTATCTTATTGAATCGTTCTCGTTTACTCCCGACTTCGGCTTATCTTCAGGGAGAATATGGGCTAGAAGACATTTTTCTCGGGGTTCCCTGTTGGTTGGGGTGTCGAGGCGTAGAACGGATTCTAGAATTGAATTTAACGCCCGATGAACGGGATGCTTTGGGGCAATGTGGGGAGTCTGTTCGTCAGGGAATCACCCAAGCCGATCAAGTTTTGGCGAGTCTATCTCTGTTGTAGGCCCTTGACAGTCAATCCATTATTATATAACATAGTAGGTAAGCAAGGGGCATTACTGGTTTCGACAGGACGACGAAAACTACCTTGTGATTCAGGTCGAGAGTAAGTCACCTCTCGTAAATACATGACTTAAAAAAATAAGTGCAAACAACATTGTATCTTTCGCTCGTCCTCGCGTAGCAGTAGCTGCGTAGGAACAAAAAACCTCACTTAGGTTTTGAGCATCTGTAGTTTGACTCCGTTAAGGACTATAGATATAACCCCAACGGATGTTCTAGTGAGGCGTTTCTGGTCGCCGATCTAGAGAAAACTCTACCAGTATCCCTCACTATCTAGGGTTACAGATAGTTCCCGCTCTGAGGGTTAAAAGAGCTAAACCTGTGAACGAACAAGAAGTCAATACTCGTTTTGGACATGGGTTCGATTCCCATATGCTCCATCTCTAAAATTTAGAATCCAAAGAAAAGGTAGCGGTCAATAGCCGTTATCTTTTTTTTTGAATTAAGACTTGAGACAAAAGCGCAATTCCCAGTACAATCCTATAGGGGTAAAGATGGTAAACGGATGAGTTGATGTTTGGGTGATCAAGGTTAACGCTTTAAGAAACGGATGGGTTGTCAACGTTAACGCTGTCAAACTGGTAACAGGTCACTGTTTACTGGTCACTGATAACTGGTTACTGATAACTGCACGGTACTGGTGGTACTGGTCAGGGTAGATGGTAAACGGATGAGTTGAGGTTGGGTGATCAAGGTTAACGCTTTAAGAAACGGATGGGTTGTCAATGTTAACGCTGTCAAACTGATAACTGGTTACTGATAACTGCACGGTACTGGTCAGGGGAAGATGGGGAGTTCGCTCAGTTTACCTGTTACCTGATCGAGCCTGACAGTTTTTTCTTGAGAATCAAACTGCTCTGTTTTATTGACTGGGCTAAGGCATTAAGGATAGTGTAGCAGGTGGAGGGATGAAAAATCAAGAAACGTTAGTTGCAAACATTAACTGATTTCATATAATTATTTCGTTAAATTCTGGAAATATAGCTGTGTTAGATATCAAACAAATTCGGGAAAATCCACAAGCCATCCAAGAACGCCTAAAATTGCGGGGAGACTACGATCTTCAAGCGATTTTAGATCTTGATGAACGGCGACGTGAGTTGGAAAAGCAGTTAAATGCTAAACAAGCTCTAAGAAATGATTTAAGTGGTGCCTATGGTAAAGCAAAACGAAGCGATGTTTTACCAGAAAATTATCAAGTTTTACAAACAATACAAGAAGCCACTGCTAAACTTAAAACTGAAATCAACGAACTAGAATCACAAAAGAAAGAGTTTGATTCTCAAATTGAAGGTTTATTACTTCCAATACCAAATTTACCGAGCGAGTCTACACCGATTGGTAAAAGTGAGGAAGAAAATGTGGAAGTGCGGCGCTGGGGTGATGAATATCTTTCCAATAATCCTAACATTTTACCGCACTGGGAAATCGGAGAAAAACTGGGGATTTTGAATTTTGAACGAGCGGCTCAAAAAATTGCTCAAAGTCGGTTTGTGAGCCTGGTTGGTGCGGGTGCGGCTTTAGAACGGGCTTTAGTTCAGTTTATGCTGGATACGCACATTTCTAACGGTTATGTGGAAGTGATGCCGCCTTTATTGGTTAATAGTACATCTTTACAAAGTACGGGTCAACTGCCGAAATTTGCCGAAGAAAGTTTTAAGTGCAGCGATGATGATTTGTGGCTAATTCCCACTTCGGAAGTTCCGGTGGTTAATTTCTACAGAGATGAGATTTTAGACGGGGAACAATTGCCGATTTATCACTGTTCTTTTACCCCTTGTTTTCGTCGAGAAGCGGGAAGTTATGGAAAAGATACGCGGGGTTTAATTCGACTCCATCAGTTTAATAAAGTGGAACTGATTAAATTGGTCCATCCTGAAACCTCGGAAGAAGAACATGAGAAATTAGTTCGAGATGCGGAGGGGATTTTACAGGCGTTGAAATTGCCTTATCGGACGATCGAACTTTGTACGGGAGATTTGGGATTTTCGGCGGCAAAATGTTATGATATAGAAGTATGGTTGCCATCTTCGCAAACGTATCGGGAGATTTCTAGCTGTTCAAACGTGAGAGATTTTCAGGCGCGACGGGCGAATATTCGCTTTAAAGATACCAAGTCGGGAGAGAAAAAGAAGAAAACTGAATTTGTTCATGCGTTGAACGGTTCAGGGTTGGCAATTGGTCGGACAATGGCAGCTATTCTGGAAAATTATCAGCAACCGGATGGGAGTGTTAGAATTCCCGAAGTGTTACAGCCCTATTTGGGACGGGAGGTGCTGTGAGGTGTATTAAAGATAAAGATTAAGATAGCCTAGAGATAGGCATTCATTCAAATTTTAACTCCAGATGAACACTCGTCGCACCCGCAGCCAAGAAGTTATCTTAGGTCAACTCAAAACTCAAAAGCGATCGGTTTCCGCCCAAGAACTTTATGCAGAGTTACGCAAAACTCAGCAAAAAATGGGGTTGGCTACCGTTTATCGGGCGTTGGATGCTTTAAAACGAGAAGGTTTAGTTCAGGTGAGAACCCTCTCAACAGGTGAGTCCGTCTATAGTTGTGTTCAGCAAGACGAACATCACCTGACTTGTGTTGAATGTGGAAAATCAATTCCTCTCAATGAATGTCCGGTTCACCATCTTGAAAGTTTATTACAACAGTCTCATAACTTCAAGATTTACTATCATACTTTAGAGTTTTTTGGGTTGTGCGAACGCTGTTGTCATCTACAAGAAATGGGGAACTCCTAATGTTATCGGGGTCGTCCTAAAGTGGTAATATAAATCACCGCTTCATCGGTCGGAATTCCCAAGACTTCATTGACTTGATCATCGAAAAAGCCTCCAATTCCACTCACTCCCAACCGCAGATAAATAGCGGCTAAGTTAAACCGTTGACCTAAATGACCCGCATCCATATGAAGATAGCGGTAAGCGCGATCGCCATATTTTGCGACAGCTTTTTTCAAATCTGCGGTATGAAATAAGACAACTCCCGCATCTCGTCCGAGTTCTTGGCCTAGACAGAGATAATGCAGTTCTCGGCGAAAATTTTTAAAGCGAATCTGCCGCAATTCTTGGGCAAGCGGTGCATAATAATAACATCCTTCTTCCAAACCGTTCACGCCAGAAACAGCGAGAAAAGTCTCAATTAAGCCTAAATCGAAATAATCTGGAGAACCATCAAATCCTTGATTGATATAGTGAGTAGGTTGGTAGGTAAAATCTAACAAAGCCAAGAGTTCTTCTAAGTTCAAATCACCCCCACTGTAACTGCGAGTGGAACGACGTTTGAGAATCGTTTGATCTAATCCCTGACCATTTTTCCCCCAATCAATCGCTGGAGTTACGGTCGAGACTTTTGTACAGAAGGGAAAATTGTATTTGTCTTCAATATCTTCATCAATGGAGGCTTGAGTCCATCCTTGACTTCCTGAAGTATCAGAGTCTAACTTCGTGGCATTATGAAGATAATCTAACAGTTCACTATCATCAAGTTCTGGATAATCGGTTTGAGTTGTCGAAGGTAAAGCGGTTCTTGTAGACGGTAAATTTTGGTCGATTTCTAATAAGTCGGCTATTGCAATGACGGTGATTGCTCCTTCTCGCTTAGAATCTAGATACATCATTTGATTGAGTGCTTCATCTGCAAATCCGCCAATCAAATGGGGTCGATAATCATTGAGGGTACTAGCTAACTCAATATTACCGAGTAAATGACCTGTATCGAGGAAAATACGACGATAGGCCCGATCTTGATACCGCCAAGCTGAACGATAAAATACGGCGGTGATGACAATCGCTAAGTGGGTATTTTCTAAAGCGGGATGCCAAAAACAAGCCGTTTGTAATTCTTGCCAAACTTGACTATCCCAAAATTGTAGCAACGAATGGGTGACAGGTTGATAGTTATAAAGTCCTGGGGGTAAAAAAGGAGTTCCCCGAGAAATGATATAAACCTCAGCCGGATAGAGTCCCCCTGCTGACGGCGCACTTCTGAGATAGTGAAATCCCTGCATTGTCGAAAGCTTGGCGGTTAAACCGTAGCTATGGAGAAGCAGGTGAGATAAGCGTGATTGCTCCTTAATTTTGGTATCATCCGATAACGGTTCGGAAACTTCGGGATTTGCAAATCTCAGATCGAAGGCTTTGCCAATTTTATACTCTTTAAAGGGAGTCGGTTGGGTTGCCCAGTCAAGTTGCTGACTTTTCGACGCAATCGTTTCTGGGTGGTATTTAGTTCGCTCGTGAAAGTGTTGAGCAATGGAAATAGGGGATTCTGGCATAGGAGTCAACTAAACGCAACGTCAAGGAAGAGAAGCGGTACAGAACGCGCACCAAGAAAAATTGAAACTCAAATAATCCTGATTTTAAAGGGGTTTCCTCTCTAGTCTAAACTCCGGGGCTGATTTGCAGGGGTACCTGGGTAACAGTGAACAGGGAACGGGGAACACCGGATCAGTGTTGCCTATTGCCATATGAGTTCTTGCCTGTTAACGTAATGGCCACCAAGAGACTTTATCTCGGGTTGCGCCATAGACTTCTTTTAACCCTTCGGCATCGAGAACGTGTATCATATCCCCAGACTCATCGCTAGATTTGGGGAGTTCAATCAGTTTCACCTTTTGCATTCCCTTCAAGACTTGCTCAACGGTGCGGTGATTGAGTTGACAAGCATGAGATATGACATCAACGGGTAGGTCAAAGTGATAAACACCTTCGGAGTTGGGTTGACTTCCCAAAGCGCGTTCTTGATAAATTAACGCCCTCAGAAGGGTAGCAACGGCTTGGGGCGGGTAAGAACTGCAATTGAGGAGATGATAGAGAAATTTTTCTCGCAGTTCAAAGAGTTGTTCGTAGCGATCGCGTACCTGTTCGCTGTCATTATATACAGCTTTGAGAACCTCCAAGGGCAGTTTAATCACATCGGTGGTTTTGTAGGCTTCTACTAAACTCGGAAAGGCTCGTCCAACCCGTCCATAACTAAAGGGTAGGTTTCGCATCCCAAAGCAACCTCCAGCATAGGTAATGGAAATAACCCGGTTTAACGGGGTACTGCGGGTGATTACAAAGCCACCTTCCAAAATCAAGTACAGCACATCCCCAGAGGTATTCGGACGGAAAGCCGTATAAACCGGGCGGTTCGAGTACAGCTTATCCATTGCCAGGTCACTGGGTAGATAGTTCGCCAACCAGTCCGCATCCTGTTCTCGAAAGAGATAGTTCTGAGCGATCAACCGTTCAGCCAGACTGGGTTCTGACTGCTTTGCTTTTGCCATAGCCGCAGGTTTCAGTGTGTGTCCTATCTGTTATGGAACCGTATTTGAGCCGTCGTGTAAAGTTAAAGCAAATTGTATTTGAAATGTATTGAAATTTTTTCTGAGTACAGCTATGATTAATTCAAGATTCAACTCAGGTCAGAACTGAATCCAAAATCAATACATCTCTAGGAGATTTTTATGAATCGGGACCGCATATCCGGTATGGGGTTGGTGCTAACCCTGGTCGCCCTCGGCGGTGTAGTTGGCGGTTGCTCATCGAACGCCCAACAAGAGAAAAAAATTACTTTTGTGTCCTATGCTGTGACTCAGAGCGCCTACGAAAAAATCATTCCCCAGTTCGTTGCGGAGTGGGAAGCGAAAACCGGGGAAAAGGTTGTTTTCGACCAAAGTTATGGGGGTTCGGGTTCTCAAACTCGGGCGGTTATTGACGGTTTAAACGCGGATGTGGTGGCGTTGGCGCTCGCCCTCGATACCCAAAAAATTGAGAAAGCCGGACTCATCGAACCGGGTTGGGAGCGGGAACTTCCCAACGACTCTGTTGTTCACAAGTCGGTTGTGGCGTTTGTGACTCGCGATCGCAATATTAACGTTAAAAGTTGGTCAGACCTAGCCCGGGATGATGTTTCGGTGATCACGGCGAACCCGAAAACGTCCGGGGGGGCGAGATGGAATTTTATGGCGTTGTGGGGGGTTGTTACCCAAGCCGGCGGTACCGAACAGCAGGCCCAGGACTTTGTGCAGAAAGTCTATCAACGGGTTCCGGTCCTTCCCCGAGATGCGAGGGCGGCGAGCGATGTGTTTTACAAACAGGGTCAAGGGGATGTTTTAATTAACTACGAAAATGAAGTGATTTTGGCGGCTCAAAAAGGCGATCCTCAACCTTATGTTGTTCCGACTGATTATAACATTTCTATTGATAATCCGGTGGCGGTTGTTGATGGGAATGTTGATAAAAATGGCACCCGGGAGGTTGCGGAAGCGTTTGTTCAATATTTGTATACGCCCCAAGCTCAACGGGAATTTGCAAAAGTGGGTTTTCGTCCGGTCGATCCGAAAATAGAAGCGGAATTTGCCGATCAATATCCCAAAATTCAAAATTTATTTACAGCTAAAGATTTGGGCGGTTGGGATAAGATTCAGGGGCAATTTTTTGATGATGGTGCAGAGTTCGACAAAATGATGACCAAAATTAACCAAAAATAATCGAGTAAAAATGCTCAGGTGTGATTATGGAAAACCAAAAATTAACTCTACAAGACTATCGCAACCAAATTAAATTTTTCAAAACCAAATTGGCTTTCAAAGCCCCTAAACAAGATTTTTCCGAATTAATTTTGCACAACGTAGCCGAAGTAACAAAAGTAAATTTGAGAATTGTATCTAAGTTGACAGGAATTAATAGCGATCGCATTGACTGGTATTGCATAGAAGTTTCAGGAACATTCGACGATTTATCTGAGTGCGATCGCCTGTTGGAAAGAATTGGGAATCAAAGAATATTTAGCAATCTCAGCTTCATAGTTGCATAAGCAGCCTACATTTATGAATAGTCTTCAGTTCAACCTGCAATCGCGACTGGTTCGCAACCAGAAGCAAACCAACTCCCAGAAAATTTCCCTGACTTGGGTAGTGACCATCGGCTATTTGAGTTTAATTTTACTCCTACCTTTGGCAGCTTTAATTATTAAGTCTTTAAGTATTGGTACTGGGGAATTTTGGCAAACCGCTACCGATCCCGTCGCCCTGTCTGCTTATGAAGTTACCTTTGTCACCGCTTTAGCTGCGGGTATTATTAACGGCGTTATGGGAACTCTGGTTGCTTGGATTTTGGTTCGCTATCAATTTCCTGGCAAAAAAATCGTCGATGGAGCGATCGATATTCCCTTTGCTTTACCTACTTCTGTAGCTGGTTTGGTTCTAGCAACTATTTACAGTAACAACGGCTGGATCGGACAACTGTTTGCACCTATGGGAATCAAAATTGCTTTTACGAGACTGGGGGTGTTTGTGGCAATGCTGTTTATTTCTTTACCTTTTATCGTCCGTACCTTACAGCCAGTCTTACTCGAACTCGAACCAGAAATCGAACAAGCAGCTTGGTCTTTGGGTGCGTCGGACTCGCAAACGTTTTGGCGAGTTATTTTACCGCCACTAATTCCACAAGCAAAAAACACCAGCAATCTTACTGGCGATCGCCTTAATTTATTTATTATTATTGTTACTAATACCTGCGATCGCCATTTTCTACGAAGCTTTTCACCAGGGCATTAAGGTCTTTTTAACTGCGGTCAATCAGCGAGATTTTTGGCAAGCTACTATCTTAACTCTAATCGTTACCGCGATCGCCGTTCCCATTAATACCATTTTTGGTCTTTGTGCTGCTTGGGTAATTGGTCGTAATCAGTTTCGCGGTCGTACTTTATTACTCAGTATTATCGATCTGCCATTTTCAATTTCTCCCGTTGTCGCTGGCTTA
>CAZNCM010000192.1:0-5631 GCA_964571155.1 uncultured Lyngbya sp.
ACTCTGATTGTCTTTGATCGCGATTTATCTCCGGCCCAAGTTCGCAACTTAGAAACCCGAATTGGTATTCGAGTCGTTGATCGCACCGAAGTAATCCTCGATATTTTTGCCCAACGCGCCCAATCTCGCGCCGGAAAATTACAAGTCGAACTCGCCCAACTTGAATACAGTTTGCCGCGTTTAACCGGGCGAGGTCAAGCGATGTCTCGACTCGGGGGCGGTATCGGGACGAGAGGCCCGGGTGAAACCAAACTCGAAACCGAACGACGAGCCATTCAACGACGCATCGCCCGCTTGCAAAAAGAAGTCAATCAACTGCAAGCCCATCGTTCTCGTCTGCGTCAACGTCGTCAGCAGCAAGAAGTACCAACCATTGCTATTGTCGGCTATACCAACGCCGGAAAGTCTACCTTACTCAATGTTCTCACGAGTTCGGAAATTTATGCGGCCGATCAACTGTTTGCCACCCTTGATCCCACCAGTCGCCGTCTCACCATTCCCGACGCTATTACCAATGAACCTCAACCGGCTGTTTTAACCGATACGGTAGGATTTATCCATGAATTACCCCCGGCATTAATTGATGCGTTTCGAGCCACTTTAGAAGAAGTCAGTGATGCTGATGCCCTCATTCATGTGGTTGATTTATCTCATCCGGCTTGGCAAAGTCAAATTGAGTCAGTAATGAAAATTTTGATGTCAATGCCAATTACTCCCGGGCCTGCTTTATTAGCGTTTAATAAAATTGATCAGGTGGATGGAGAAACCTTGAGATTTGCCCAAGAAGAATATCCTCAAGCGGCATTTATTTCGGCATCTAATGCTTTAGGTTTGGAAACCTTACGTCAACGAATTGGGCAGCTTGTTCATTATGTTTCAACCTTGAGTTAAGCCAATAATGAGTCAATCTACATCCCAAAATACAGAACAAAAACCGCAAAAGTTTAAAATTCCTAAACTCAGCGTTAAACCCAAAAATTGGCTCGTTTCTGCTCACGTTACCACCGCCGGAATTTGGTTTGGAACGGGATTGTGTATGGTTGTTATTGCTTTGTACAATCTTAAAACAACCAATGGCGATCAACTTTATGCGATCAATTCTGTGATGCAATTGCTCGATGAAGTAGTGATTATTCCGGCGGCAACTGCTTCTTTAGTCACGGGGGCATTATTGTCAGCTTTGACCAATTGGGGATTTGTGAAATACTATTGGGTGATCACAAAATGGATCGCAACAATTTCTCTCATTGTTTTTGGCACGTTCTGGCTTGGCTCCTGGACAAATGCAATCACTTCAATTTCCGCAGAATTGCGATTGCAAGCTTTACAAAATCCTCTTTATATGTTTAATGATCAAGCCACAATAATCGGGGGAATTGTCCAAACGATTTGTCTATTAATGATCATTGCCATTTCAGTTCTCAAACCTTGGGGTAGACGAAAATCTGCTAAAACTTAACTTAACTCGCAAAATCTCTAAGAGTTTTTGATAAAATCAAAGTGCAGATGGGTTGAAAGAAAAGAGAGTTAGATGTCTAAAAATCAAGATGAGTTTGTGCGGTATCAGATTCGAGTTCCCCAAGAAGTTTATCAACAAATAGAAGCGATCGCTATCAGTAAGGGAGCGAAACTTCATCCCCGAACCAAACGACCTCAACTCTCAGAAACAATTGTAGAATTGTTGCAACTTGCACTCGAACACTCTAACTCAACAGACGATCATCAATCCCCCTCAGAAAAATCTCCCGACTTAGAGTTAATTGAAAACTCGCTAGTCGCAACTCAAACCCAACAATTGAATACCATTCTTGAAGCCCAAAAACAAACTCAAGCCGAACTCAATCGTCTTTATACACTTTATCATCAACTCTGCGATCGCCTACCCATTCAAGAACCATTACAAAAAACCTGGTATTCTAATGATCATGAATCTCCTCAACAAATACGTCCTTTAGAATCCTATTCAGAAGGCCCCTGGATGGTCAATCGGCAATGGTTAAATCTCAACGGTCGCTTTAATGAAGAAGCATTTAACGAGTGGAATAATGGAGAAATTCGTCAAGATCAACAAGGTAACTGTTGGCGACGAGTTGATCTGGCAAATACAGGTGAAGATTTCCAAATCCCAGCCGATTTAGCAGAGTCTCAAATCTTTTATGTATTAGCCGAGTCAAAAAATAGCATCTAAAAATCATTCAAATAAAAGCAGGGGAAATGGATTGACGACTTTTCCATTCCCCTGTCAACATCTATAACAATGCAGTTAAACTAGATCTAAATCTGATAGATCTCAGCGTTATACGGCACTCGTTTGATCGTCTCAGACTATTCGGGAAAATCAGGAATGACCCACTGCGGGGGTTCCGTGCGTTTTTTGCGAATGGCTTCGTCAGCCATATTCAGCATTTGATCCAAGGACGTGCTGTTAATGAAGTCTTCTGTGCTATTTGCGTACTCCCGATTCGGACATTTGTCCCCGAGAACGCAGCCATTAACGCAGGCTTCTGCACAATTGATATTGTTGATATTGTTGGCTTCCACAGTCGTCTCCTCTCAACTTTAACCAGCTTTCGACTTAAAGACTGTTCGGAGGAATTAACACCCTTCCTAAACCAGTCCAAGTCTCTCTTTAAAAATTGTAATATCATATCCTATGAATCATTGGATGCAACGTCTAAAAAACTTTCCCTGGCGATCGCTAATACAAAGTGCGACTCTGACTAATCTGATCATTGCAGCTTTAGAAATCTTACTCTTTTGGGGGGCGGTTCACTCTCTGGCGGTGAGTAACGTCCTAAAAATGTTGTTTTCCCCTCCCTTGGGAATCATCACCCAAATTGCGATCGCAATCGGTATGGGAGCATTAGCGGTATACTGGTTTGAAATCTGGCAACAACGATTCTTATTAAATTCATCAACACTCTGGATGCTGATTGGGTGTTTACTGTTGGGACTTTTGATTAAATCTCTGCTTCCCCTGCCAAGCTTTTTAGTCAATTTATCTCGTTTAGCCCTGATGGGAATTTTGTTTGGAAAGGAAGACCCTATTGGCGTTAAAAAAGAAAGCATCTAGAAGCAACTCATACAAGATTTAAAAACGCAATTCAACCCCTAATTTCTGGCTTTGAAATCCTTAAAGCTGGTTTGAAATTCATACATCAATCGATTAACGTTATTTGTCGCTCTCGGAAAGATATCATATTCCCATTTGCGCTTGCGACTCGCTAACAATTTCGCCACAGAATCCGATGAACTATTAGAAACAAAGTAACAGTTCCCAGCCACTCTCAACTCAGACGAAAACGCAATAAAAGCCTGAGCCAACTCAAACTTAAGTTGAGACGTATAATATTGACAATCAACCGCCATTAAAATCCGAGAAGCACGGGGTTGTCGTTGGTTTGCTCGACAGCTATCCGCTTCCATTTTATACAATACACAAATATCACAATCATACAAAACTCTCAAGCGACCATGAATTTTAACCCCCATGTGAATTTCTAAGGGCGGTTTATCCTGAAATTCTATGACCGCATGAGTGTAGGGTTTAGACGGATCATAAATTTGTCCGGCTCGTCTGCGAAACACTAACTGTTCTGGGTTACGTTTGAGAACATCTTTATAATAAACTAACGCGCCTTCATTTCGAGCCGCCTTAATAATAATACAAAAAACATAGAAATTATACAGTTCAGAAAGCTCTGTCTCTGTCTGAATTTCCGGATGAAGGGTTTGTTTTAGCTGTTGGCTAATCTCTTGAATCAAGCTCGTATTAATTGACATCTTTTTGCACCTCTTTCTCTAATTTTAACAGCAATTTTAATAAGGTTGCAGCTTCTTTTTGACGATGAGTTGCTAACTCCAGCGGAAATTTCAGATCTTGAGTTTTCTTTTCAAAGGAAGACATGAATTGAATCTCCGGTTGTAGATCAGAAGTCATCACTTCTTCACTAAAATGACGAGCAATTTCCAACTCTATATCAACCGCATGAATCACCGCTTTTTTGATTGCATGAATTAACAGCAAAAGTTGTTCTTGTGGGGTATGATAAGTTAATTTTAAATCAGGAGATTTGCGCCCCGATACCATTTCTTCTACGATTTTACCCGCACTAATTACCTCAAGAACCTGTTGACTAACCCAAGCCAATTGAAGTTGATTTAAAATTTCGACCAATTGATCATAAACGGTCAAACAGTCTTGCTCATTCATCACTGTCACCGCCATACTATTGTTACTAATTTTTTCGAGCTATTCTTTTTGAGAACTCTCTCTATTGTAGCGAATTTATTCTAAAAAATGATTTAAAAGTCAACAAAAATTAACCTGTCCCGACTCTAAAATAAGTCAGAGGGCGACCCGATGGACACCCCCTCAAAAATTCTCCCAGTCCGCATCAAATTGGGGAAAAACGATCAGATTTCACCGCTCCCTGTCATCAGGTTACACCGAAGCCGGAGTCGAAGCATTCGCCAGTTCCAGCAGTCGTTCTTGCTGATCGGTAAAGACACAAGCATCAACCACATCGTCCATTCCCCCCTCCAAAACAGGAGTTAGAGAGAAGTTCTGGCCTAAACGATGATCGGTGACGCGGTTATCTTTGTAATTGTAAGTGCGAATTTTCTCCGAACGAGCGCCTGTCCCCACCTGAGAACGCCGCATAGAAGTCACCGCTTCTTGTTGTTCCCGCAGTTTCATCTCATAGAGTTTCGCTCGCAAAATCTGCATCGCCCGTTCCCGGTTTTGAAGCTGACTGCGTTCTTCAGTACAAAAAATCCGAATTCCCGTCGGTTTGTGAATCAGATCAACCGCCGTTTCCACCTTGTTGACATTTTGCCCTCCAGCACCCCCGGAACGAGCAGTCGTCATTTCTATATCTTTGGGATCAATTTCCACATCCACTTCATCAACTTCTGGCATCACCGCCACCGTTGCCGTTGAGGTGTGAACTCGACCTCCGGCTTCGGTCAGAGGCACCCGTTGAACCCGATGAACTCCGGCTTCAAATTTTAGCTTGCTATAGACTTGATCGCCTTTAATTTCCAAAATGGCTTCTTTAAAACCGCCCATATCCGCAGGCGACTCACTCACCATTTTCACCTGCCAGTTTTGGCCTTCAGCGTAGCGAGAATACATTCGCACCAAGTCACCCGCCCAGATACTCGCTTCATCCCCCCCTGTTCCGGCCCGGATCTCTAACATGATATTTTTATCATCGTTGGGATCACTCGGTAACAAGAGAACCTTCAAGCGAGTTTCCAACTGTTCGAGCTGGTTTTGGAGTTCCTCAACTTCCAAAGTCGCCATCTCTTTCATTTCCGGATCTTCCCCGGCTTCTTTCTGGACTTGTCGCGCTCCAGTGAGTTCCTCCTGGGCGGTTTTCCAGAGTTCATAAGTATTGACGACTTCCTCAATGGAAGACCGTTCCTTCGCTATTCGCTGTAACTCCGTCGGGTTGTTAGACACATCTGGATCAGCAAGGCGCAAAGTCAGTTCGTGAAAAGTCTGCTCGAAAGACCTTAATTTTTCGATTAAATAAGTCTCAGCCATTGTCTCGTTGTCCTTTGTCAGTTGTCAGTTGTCAGAATAGTCGATGAGCTGTGGGGTATGGGGAAGTCAGAGAATGAAAA
>CAZNCM010000192.1:5641-8351 GCA_964571155.1 uncultured Lyngbya sp.
TAGCCGATGTTAACTCTACTGACCACCCGCCCAATTGATAGAGTTTCAAGTTCTACACTCAGCGATCACAGACGAAGTATTTTGAGAGTCAGTTGTCAGTAGAGAACGCTACAGACCCCAGACGACAGACAAACGACAACGGAGCTATTTTTCTTGCTGATCGCTATCGCTTTTTTCAGCTTCAGGTTGAGCTTCACTCACCATGCCATACTTCCGCAAGAAGCGCTCTACCCGGCCTTCTGTATCAATAATCTTCTGAGTTCCGGTGTAATAGGGATGATTTCCCGACCACACATCAACGTAAATTTTCGGCTGAGTCGAACCAACAGTCATCACTAATTCACCGTTGCAAAAGACTTCAGCTTCTGGATACCATTCGGGATGAATATCAGATTTAGGCATAGTTCAAAATAAAAAAAATGAAGATTGCTTTGATCTCTATTTTAACGACAATTGACCCTTGAAAGCGTGACTTTTCAGAGCAGGAATTGAGAGCCAACTCAGAGACTTCTTAGAAGTCCCTGTTTTTCCATGTTGGGAATTGGTCAGCGATCATGTAGGGTATGAGTTTATCGTTTCGAGAATTGAGGAGCTTTACGAGCTTTGCGTAACCCATATTTTTTCCGTTCTTTTGCACGGGGGTCACGAGTTAAATAGCCCTCAATTTTCAACGGTTGGCGATTATCTGGACTCAGTTCGCACATAGACTCTGCTTGACCTGTTAATCCTCCCCCTTTGACATTAACAAGAATGTCATAATCATTTTCTAAGCCCAGGGTTTCTAGAGGAGCCTTAGCAGAAGAAATATAACTGGGATTAAATTGTAAGTAAGATTCGCCTTCTCGATGATTAATCACGAGTTTTCCCGTACCCGGAACCAAACGGACTCGGGCGATGGAGGCTTTACGACGACCCGTTCCCCAATAAACAGCGCGATCATTATCAGTTGCTTGCATTAGTTGTCTCCTTTAGGAAGTGTGTTAATGGTCATAATTTCAGGCTGTTGAGCGCTGTGCGGATGATCGGGGCCAGCATAGACTTTTAGTTTTTTAAACAGTTGTCGTCCCAGGGCATTTTTGGGTAGCATTCCCTTCACCGCTTGTTCAATAATCCGTTCGGGAATCCGATTTTGCAAATGAGCAAAGTTTTCCGTTCTCATTCCCCCCGGTCTACCGGAGTGATTTCGATACAGTTTTTGAGAGTATTTTTTGCCCGTCACTTGCACTTTTTCAGCATTAATAACAATGACAAAATCTCCAGTATCCATGTGAGGCGTAAAAATCGGCTTTTTTTTGCCCCGAATAATGCTAGCAATTTCACACGCCAGACGACCCAACCGTTGATCGGCGGCATCGACGACATACCATTTTTGCTCGAGAGAATCTAGAGAGGGAAGGTAAGTTTTTGTTGTCATTTTTCATTATCCTTGATTCGGTGAGAGAGACAGTCATTTGCCCTATCAATTCTTGACAATAGAGCCATAATCATCGGCAATGAGATTAATAATTGGACGACCCCGATCACGAAGAATGCGTTACCGAGAAAGAAGTCTGGGTTCGGTTCACCACAAACTCAGGATAGGTATCAAACCAAACCTCATGATCAAAGGGAAAGTCTTGATAGCCAACCCGGAGTAAACAAAGACCACGCGCGGGGGCCGAATACTTGACAAGTTCTCGGCGTTCGTGAACCCAAATATCGGTGAAGTTTTCCAGCGATCGCGCTTGAGTCCCCACTTCGACTAATAACCCCAACAGTAGTCGCATCATCCCATATAAAAACCCACTCGCCTGCACTTCGATTTGAATAAACGGCCCTTGTCGTTGACAGGAAACATCCTGCACATCAACCCAAGCATGAGGACGACGGGTTCCAGCCCGTTGAAAGGCGCTGAGATGATGACGTCCCAGTAAGGGGATTAAAGCCGCTTGCATGAGATTTTCATCCAAAGGGGCATGATAATAATGCCAACTCCAGGGACGCACAAACAAGTTCGGACGGGAGTCTGTGTACAACAGATAGCGATAACGTCTCCACACGGCAGAAAAGCGTGCGTGCCAACTCGGATCGACTTGAGCAGAAGCGCGAACCAGAATATCATGGGGCAAGCGATGATTGAGAATCGTAGCCCAGCGATAGCCCGGAATCGGCCCGGTTACTTCAAAGTGAGCCACTTGAGCCGCAGCATGAACCCCGGCATCGGTACGACCCGCCCCATGTAAGGTCACAGGATAATCCACAACATTGGCAATTGCGGTTTCTATTTCTTCCTGGACTGTTCGTCCATTGGGTTGTCGTTGCCAACCGTTAAAGCGAGTTCCCTGATATTGAATGACCAGAGCAATCCGCTTTCGATCCATCGGCTGCGGATAATCGCTCTCTTGGACTCCTGTTGATCTGGTCCGATTCATGCTGTTCGCGTCACGGGTCATTGACGATTGGGTGTTTCGGGTTTGCGATCGCCGCTTTTTTCTGGAAATTTCCAGGTTAAACTAATTCAATGATTGCCATTTCTGCATTATCACCTCGACGGCGCACGGTACGCACCACCCGAGTATATCCACCATTGCGCGTTCCATAACGCTCTCCGGCTGCTTCAAACAGCGCATGGACAAGCTGTTTATCATAGAGATAACCCATAGCCGCCCGTCTGGCTGACAAAGAGCCATCTTTAGCCAAGGTAATCATTTTTTCAGCTGCCGCTCGTACA
>CAZNCM010000192.1:8437-9562 GCA_964571155.1 uncultured Lyngbya sp.
GGGTTTACCTAGTCTGGCAACACGACAACGATGACGCATAACAATTTCCGATTAACAACGTGATTACTAGCGATTTTTCAGTCTTAGAAACAGGGTGAGCCGTCTAGATTTCTAGGCTGAATGTGCGGCTTGTCCTTCTTGAGTGATCTTCGCGGGGGAGCGAGCCACTGATCTTCCCCTGCGATTGTTTTTCCTCCATCCCCGGACTAGGGTTTACCGGCTCTTTCCTGAGGCAAGGTAATTCCCAGGCGTTTTTGTAGGGCTTCAATCACCTCTTCGGCAGACTTTTGACCAAAGTTTTTGATTTCCAAAAGATCTTCTTGGGTATAATCGCGTAAGTCTGCCACTGAGTTAATTTGAGCGCGTTTGAGACAGTTATAGGCTCGCACCGAAAGTTGGAGTTCTTCGATCGGGATCTGACTGGTGGGATCGACATCATCGGTCTGATCCGTTTTAATAGATTCAAGCGTGATATCTTTGAGCGGAACAAATAGATCGACTAAGATTGTGGCCGCTTGACTTAACGCCTCTTGAGGAGTCAAACTCCCATTCGTCGAGATCTCCAGAATCAGCCGATCTTTTTCGAGTGAACCCCCTACCCTGGCATCTTCAACGGTGTAATTGACTTTACGAACCGGCATAAACACAGCATCAATTTGTAAAAAATCGACTGCTGTAGCTTCATCTCGATTGCGATCAATCGCCCGATACCCCGTTCCCTTTTCGACCTGAAATTCCATCTCCAAGGTTGATCCTGGAGATAAGGTCGCGATATATTGATTTTTGTCTACGACTTCTACCTCTGAAGGTAGATCAAAGTGTCCTGCTGTTACAGTAGCTGGACCTTGAACCAATAAACGACCAATTTGCCTTTGGTTAGAATAGCTATTGAGAACAATTTCTTTCAAGTTCAGCAGAATTTCTAATACATCTTCTCTTACCCCTGGAATTGTGGCGAACTCATGATTAACTCCGGCAATCCGAACGGCTGTCACTGCCGTTCCTTCTAGGTTTGACAATAGTACCCGTCTGAGGGCGTTGCCCACTGTTGTTCCCTGGCCACGATCTAGTGGTTCCAGGACAAATTTACCGTATTGACTCCGGTCTGTATCAGTGTTTGACTCA
>CAZNCM010000192.1:9656-10550 GCA_964571155.1 uncultured Lyngbya sp.
AAAATGAAAAACTGCCGGACTGACATTTTCCATTTTCCATTTGCATCCCAGCACTGTGAGTTCCTGATTAGACACGACGCCGTTTTGGAGGACGGCAACCATTGTGAGGAATGGGTGTAATATCTCGAATCAGGGTGATTTCTAGTCCCGCTCCTTGCAAAGCTCGAATCGCTGTTTCTCGACCGGCACCTGGGCCACTAACCATGACTTCGATTTGTCGCATTCCTTGATCGTTCGCTCGCCGTCCGGCACTTTCTGCGGCAGTTTGAGCGGCAAAGGGAGTTCCTTTTTTTGCCCCTTTAAAGCCGGTTGATCCCGCCGAAGCCCAGGAAATGACTTCACCGTTGGGATCTGTAATTGTCACAATCGTATTGTTGAACGTGGATTGAATGTAAGCCACCCCATTGGGTACGTTGCGCTTTTGCTTTTTGGTTCCTGACTTTTTTGATGGTTTTGCCATAGTTACATCTCTAACGCGATCTCATTGGTTTTGAACGCCCACCGATTTGCTGGGTTAGCACACGATGGGGTCATGGTTTGTTTAACGTTATTTCTTCGCACTTGCCTTTTTCCGACCGGCAACGGTACGCCGCGCACCCCGACGAGTTCGCGCATTGGTTCGAGTCCGTTGACCCCGTACCGGGAGTCCCATACGATGACGCCGACCCCGATAAGTCCCAATATCCATCAGACGCTTGATGTTCATTGCTTCCCAGCGTCTGAGATCTCCTTCAACTTGATATTGACTTTGAACCAGAGACCGTAAGGCTGCAACTTCTGCATCGCTTAGATCTTTGACTCGGGTATCCGGATTGACACCCGTTTCTTTCAAAATTTCTTTGGACCGTGAGAGTCCAATTCCGTAAATGTAAGTCAGACCAATTTCAACACGTT
>CAZNCM010000192.1:10560-11109 GCA_964571155.1 uncultured Lyngbya sp.
AAGGTCTACTCCGGCTATACGTGCCACGCTTATTTCTCCCTGAAATATATTCTCTAAAGTTACTCTATCGACGAATGCAGTAAAATGGCTGCATTAACTTTTGACTTCGCTACCCCACCCAACGCGCACGCCTAAACATTTTGAGGTGAAGGCAGGTTTTGCTCCAACTTTCTCCTCTCACTAATGCGCGAGTTTTAGGTTAGTCTCGATCGCTTTCGTCAGTTGCAATTGCGGTTGAGCTAAAATATGACCTCAACAGGGTTTGAAAGAGTAAAGTCTTAACACATCTGAGTTTGTCGGACTGGAGTTTAGATTCGCTGATATCCAAGAACTGATTTAGAGTTCTCGGAGTCGGTTGCTAACTATCCTTGTCGCTGTTTGTGCTTCGGATTGGAACAGATCACCATCACCCTGCCACGACGACGGATAACGCGACATTTTTCGCAAATTTTTCGGACTGATGCTCTTACTTTCATGCCGATTCTGGCAATACTACAACAAATTTATTATTATATCATTGATTGAGAAAGTTGATCCAATATTAATCCC
>CAZNCM010000193.1:0-10994 GCA_964571155.1 uncultured Lyngbya sp.
ACCGACGACCTAAAGGATTAGTCGCTTGACCCGGAAGATGTTCAATCACATTATGATGTAACATTACCATCACCAACTCATCCTCAGTCGTTGCTAACACGGCTTCTAACCAGTCGAGTTGCTGTTGATCAAGATAACCGATTTGTCTTCCCGTTTGATCAAAAAGGTTAGAATTTAACCCGATCAACCGCACTCCCGGTAAAATCTCATGGGTATAGTGCAACTGATCAATGTTTTCATAGCCAAACTGATGATAATACTGGGGAAAATTACTCAACCCTATTACTTTGTCATTTCCCACCGAGAGCGGTACATCATGGTTTCCCGGAACCACATAAACCGGAAAGGGAAGTTTAGCTAAACGTTTACTCAACCAAACATGATTATCAATTTCCCCGTCTTGGGTTAAATCACCCGGTAACAGCAAAAAGTCTAAGTCACATTCGGCTAAATGTTCAAGAACAAGTTCTAACGTCGGAATACTGACTTCAACCAGATGAAACCGTGTCGGATGATCCCAAATCGTGTGAGAAAGGGCAATATGGAGATCGCTAACAATGGCAAATCGAAAATTTAAGCTCATAGTCTTATCAGCGTATGACGTTGATCCCGGTACAATATTAAGCATAGCTTCAGTTTTGATCTAAGCTTGAATGTAACGTTTATTCAATCAGTTATCACAATTTTTTATTATGACGGCTAAATTACAACGCCCCATTCTCGTTGGGGGAATCGGACTCTCTTTTTTACTCTGGTTAGCCAACAGTATGGCGCATTCGGCGGCTGAATTGGGTGAAACCGCATTAGTGGGGACAATGGCCCTCGGAGCCGGACTGTGGTGGCTACAGCGACAGTTTCCCCAAACAACCCCCGCTCTGCGTCCCAAACTTATTGATCGCCAAAGCGTAGATCAAGCACTTGCTCAAACGGGAACGATGATCGAAAAGTTGACTACCGAAGTTCAACAAAGCCGTTCTCCGGAGGATTTTACCGCCAATATTGCTCAATTCCAACAACAGCTTACCGAACTCTCCTCTCAACTCGAACGTCAAACCTTATCTATCGGGGTGATGGGGGGAAAATCAGTCGGAAAAACCCTATTAATGCAGGTCTTATCTAACCACGATATCCCTCAATCCAACCAACCGTTAAGCTGGGTAGAAATTCCCGAAGGACAGCAAAATGGATTAACCGATTGTGATATCATCCTCTTTCTCACCAGTGGGGATGTCACCGATCCTCAATATCAAACTATTTCTCAACTTTTGCTCCAAAGTCAGCGGGTGATCTTGGTTTGGAACAAGCAAGATCAACATTCCCAGGAAGAACAACCCGTTATCCTCCAACGTCTGCGAGAAACCATGCAGGGATTGTTAGAACCCGAAGATGTCATGGCGATCGCCGCTTCTCCGAGTCCCGTGAAAGTTCGTCAACATCAAGCCGATGGTTCAGTCAAAGAATGGATGGAAGTCCAACAACCGGAAATTCTACCCCTAACTCAACGGCTCAGTCAGATTTTACAACAAGAACAACAATCTTTAGTTTGGGCGACGACTTATCGACAAGCCAAAGCCTTACAAGCCCAAGTAAAAACGGGTTTAAATCAAGTTAGACGAGAACGGGCTTTACCGATCATTGAACAATATCAATGGATCGCTGCCGCGACCGCTTTTGCCAATCCGGTTCCGGCGTTGGATGTGTTAGCAACTGCGGCAATTAATGCTCAGTTAGTGATTGATTTAGGTGGAATTTATCAGCAAAAGTTTTCTATAGACCAAGCCCAAGAAGTGGCGAAAACGGTGGGAAGCCAGATGTTGAAATTAGGATTTGTAGAACTGACCACTCAAACTTTAACCTCGATGTTAAAAAGTAATACAATGACGTTTGTCGCGGGTGGTGTGGTTCAAGGCGTGAGCGCCGCCTATTTAACTCGAATTGCGGGTTTAAGTTTAGTGGAATATTTTCAAACTTTAGAGATCGATGAACAGGAGTCGGGTCAGTTTGCTCTCAATCTTAACGCGCTCAATCAAACCTTGAAAACTGTGTTTCAGCAAAACCAACAGCTTTCGTTATTGCAATCTTTTGTGAAACAAGCGATGAATCGTCTGTCTCCCCAAATTCAACAAAAACAAGCCAGTCAATCTTCTGCCTCTTAACAGCTCCCAGATCAGAGTTTAGAGCGTTCTAAAACTGAAAACAATTGGTTAATTTAAAAATTAGATTAATCGATTGTTTTTTTAATCTCAATCCCAAACAGGAAATTACAATGAATTTATTTTCCAATTCAAATCCCGATTCAGAGAATGGTCATCATTCCGGTGATGCTTTAAATACACCTAATAATAATCATCCAGATATAGACTCGATTGATGATGTACAACATCAAGAACCCCATCCAGAGACGATTAAAGTTCTCCGTCGTTCTTTTCTATTTTTAGTCGTTTTGGGATTACTATTAGGAGCGATTGTTGCAACTGGAGTGATCTATCTTATGAATCGATTTGATCTTACAGGTCAACCCCCTGAAACGCCTATCGAACAAGTCGAATAAAACTCGACAATCAAACTAAAAACTCAAACTAAAAACTCAAACTAAAAACTCAAACTAAAAACTCAAAACAGTTACTTCGTTTGAAAGCGTTGTTCAGCAATTTCTTTGACTTTTTCCCAAAAGCGAGGATAATTTTCTAAGACTTGATCAAAGTCATCTTTGTACAACACAAAAAGTTCACAGTAGGTTTGGGTTTTCACCGAAGCTGTTCGCCGACTAGAGTATAAAAGCGCAATTTCACCGAAACATTCCGGCTGTCATTGTCCGATAAACTCGACCTGTTTTTTCAGAAAAAGCAATCACTTCTCCTCGTTTGATAAAATACATTTCATGGCCTAACTGTTCTTCTCGGATAATATAGTCTTCTGGGGGTAATATCCGAGGTCTTAATTTAATTACTAAGTCTTCGATAAAGCCTTTATCTGCTTCTTTGAATAGAGGGACTTTTTCTAAAAGTTCTTGATGGAGATGAAGATAAATACGAGTTTTGATTGAGTGAGGAAGTTCATCTAAAAAGTCTAATTCCATAGAAGCGTCATGGCTATATTCCCACATATATTGATAATAATCTCGGACTTGCTGTTGTAAGGGTGAAGGAATTCGACGTTCACGCATATAGGCTTGAATTTGATCCAGTTTTTCTCGAAAACGTCCTTGATTTGCATCTAAATTGGCAATTAACGAAGCAACGTTACCAATAATAAACGCATACATGGACACCCCTAAAAACATAATAACTAAAGTAAAGGCAATTTCCAAGTCATTTGTTGGGGTAATATCTCCATAGCCAACAGTTGTTAAAGTGGTAATTGACCAATACAATGACTTCATATATTGAGTCGTCGTACGCGCATTTTCTAAAGAAGCACTGGTTAACCAAGATTCATTTGAAATTTTTGTTGTTTCTCCAATAAAAAACCATAAGCAAGCCACCCAATGATCGATGAGAAAAATAATCATCACTAAGTTAATCATCCGAATTACCACGGGATTAACATTAACATTATTCTCCCATCGTCTGAAGATTCCTAAACATTGAAAACCTCGTAAAAGTCGAAGAAGTCTGGCAATACCAATGACATAGCCCGGAAGAGTAGGAAATAAAACTCTGATCAAAATATCAACAGGAAAACTTGCAATTAAATTAATTTTAAAATCATTAGCACGGTAATGTTGGTGAATTTTTTGTTTATCATTAATAAAGGCTCCCTGATCAATATATCCCATATGAAACCGCAAAAAAATATCAGTAATTAATATAGAGTCACTTAAAATATCTAAGATCAGCCAGATGCCATCACTACTCGTTTGAAAAGCAATTCTAAATGGAATTGCCAGATAATTGTAGAGAGTAACTAAAACAATTAGAGATTCCCAAATGATGACAACTTTTGATTCTGGATGGATAGTTTTCATATTTAAAGTCAACAACAAATGGCACTTAATCACAAAAAATTACTATCATTTTAAAAAAAGCCATAGATTAAAAAGAGATATAAAATTAATAACGATCAGCATAATACCGAAAAAGTTCAAGACCATCCATACTTATTATCATTTATTTTGAGATTTTGATATCTGATCTCACTCTATATTATCAAATACTCAGCTTGTTCTCAGGATAAATTCAGTTGACTAGCTTTGAATAGAAACGGAAACGACTGAACAGGATCATTAACAAGTTCAATCGCAACTAGAAATATCAAGATGCTCAAAGATGATTTCAAAAACGATTGATCTCAAAATGTGAAGATTGAAGCTGATAAAAGTTTACTGCTAGTATAATTCATAACTTCTAACTCCAAACCGGAATAAATCATGCTGAAAACTACTTTGACACCCTTTGAACATAAATTAGGCTCTCCTCTAACTAAGCAACCCATCTCTGTTTTACAGATTAATTTGGGGAAGCGATGTAATTTGGCTTGTACCCACTGTCATGTCGAAGCTAGCCCCAAACGAACCGAAGAACTTTCTCCGAAAATCTGCGATCAATTGATCGAACTCATTCATCGTTTTCCCCAAATTCAAACCGTTGATTTGACTGGAGGAGCACCCGAGATGAATTATGGGTTTAAACCTCTTGTAGAAGCTGCTCGTTTATGTGAAAAAGAAGTGATTGTGCGCTCCAATCTCACGATTTATTTTGTTGATGGATTTCAAGATATTCCAGAGTATTGCGCTCGACATCAGCTCAGAATTATAGCATCTTTACCTTGTTATTTGGAAGATAACGTTGACAAAATGAGAGGTAAAGGTGTTTATCAAGATTCCATTGCTGCTATTCAAAGGCTGAATCAGCTTGGGTATGGTAGGCAACAAAATCTGGTACTCGATTTGGTGTATAATCCCGCTTTGCCTCAGCCCCAATTTTTTTCTTTGCCTCCCGAACAACAACAGCTTGAACCCGCCTATAAACACTATCTTAAACAACACTTTGATCTAGATTTTAATCAACTTTTTACGATTACCAACTTACCCATTGGTCGCACTAAGTTTTATCTAAAAAATCAAAATATTCATCAACCTTACCTACAATTTCTCGAAGAAAATTATAACTCCAAGACCACTGAACATTTAATGTGTCGAAATCAACTTTCTATCGATTATCAAGGCAATATTTATGATTGTGACTTCAATCAAATGGAAAATATTCCGGCTCAGACCTCAACAGGTGAACTTTTAACCGTCAAAAAATTACTGGAGTTTGATAGCTTAGATGTGATTCGAGAAATCCAAACCGCACCCTTTTGTTATGGGTGTACGGCTGGATGTGGTTCAAGCTGTGGTGGAGCCTTAATTTCAGAGGACTAAATGTAAAATGGCGGAGTCAAAATCTTTCAGATGAATTCTTCAGAAAAATCTATAACCTCACGAAAAAAAATCTCCAAACCTTTAAAATTAATACTGTTAGGTATTGGAGTCACAATGTTGATTATTGCCGGAAAATTGTTTAATCTCTCTGATTCTTTCTCCTCTATCCAAGATTATCTGCGAGAGACTTTAGACTGGATTGCTAATCTTGGGTATTGGGGGCCAGTTGCATTTATTGGGGTGTATATTCTCGCAACCGTGTTATTTCTTCCCGGTTCAATTTTGACTTTGGGAGGCGGTGCAATCTTTGGTATTTTTACGGGTTCAATTTATGTTTCAATTGGTTCTGTCGCTGGGGCAACTTGTGCCTTTTTAGTCGGTCGATATTTAGCCCGAGGTTGGGTAGCTAAAAAAATTGCGGGAAACCAGAAATTTAAGGCAATTGATGAAGCTGTAGCCCGAGAAGGTTGGAAAATTGTGGGGTTAACTCGACTGTCTCCCATTTTCCCTTTTAACTTACTCAATTATTCGTTTGGATTAACTAAAGTTTCTCTCCGGGATTATGTCGTTGCGTCTTGGATTGGTATGATTCCGGGAACAATTATGTATGTTTATATCGGTTCTCTAGCCGGAGAATTAGCAACTTTAGCCTTAGAAGAACGCTCAAAAACGACCGGAGAATGGATTCTTTATGGTGTAGGTTTAGTGGCTACTATTGCCGTGACCGTTTATGTTACAAAAATTGCTCGTCAAGCATTAAATGAAAAAATATCAGAAGAACAAGGCTAAAAGATAATGCCTATTTTCCCCAAAAAGTTACTCAAAAGTCGGCGTTTTTGGTTAACTCTGAGTCTGATTAGCCTTCTCTGGGTGGTTTATTTCAGTCCTTGGAAACTTGATCATCTCGATCCGGTTTTGCTGACGAATTCAATCAAACAATGGGGAAATTGGGCAATTTTTGGATATATTTTACTCTATATTCTCCTGACAATTGTCGGTATTCCAGCTATTCCATTAACAATGGCAGGTGGAATCTTTTTAGGTCTAGTTTGGGGAACAGTTTGGTCAGTGATTGCTGCTACAATTGGAGCGATCGCAGCCTTTGGAGTCTCTCGATATTTACTGCGAAATTGGTCGCAAAAAACCTTGGGTCGCCAGCGAATATTCAGAAAATTTAATCGAGCTACGGCTCAAAAACCGTTACAGTTTGTGCTATTTGTGCGGTTGGCTCCGATTTTTCCGTTTAACCTGTCCAATTTTTTATTTGGACTCACCGCCATTGGGTTTAAATCCTACACAAGCGGTACTTTTTTGGGAATTATTCCGGGAACGTTTACTTATACTTGGTTAGGCGTTAGTGGAAAACAGGCAATAGAAGGAAGTGATCGCTTCTCGATATTCCTCGCTTTGGCAATAGCAGGAGGATTGTGTGTACTGCCGAGTATAACCCGCAAAAAATTACACTGGAACGAGGAAACCGAGTAGCAGCGATAAATTTCAATTCCGTTAAAGTCCTGAACTAACGTTTTTTCATTTGCGGAAATCGGTTAATCTGAGCTGCTCCATAAAAGATCAAAGATTCATTCTGGATTCGCAATCGGTCTATCCGCAAACGTGTGCCATCGAGCGCGAATTTGTCTAAGTCCAGCAAGTTGTTAACATGATCAATCAATGCTTTACCAAGATTCACGGCTTCAGAGTCCCCTTCGTAGGAGACATCTGTAAACTGAATTTTACGACGTTCCTCAATATCAACTTGGCTCGTAAAGTTAAGCGAAATGGGCTGATTAGAATCGCCAACTCGTACCTGAGATTGCAGATGCAGCTTTTTCTCAGGCGTAATCCGCATCTCGGTATCGCTAAACTTTAACGACTGTCCTTGATATTGTAGTCGCTGTAGCTTATCGATAATAAAAGGAGTATTGAACGAAGACGTTAAATCCTCCTCTGTTAAAACGACTCGCATCGTGGCTTGGGTAGGTTGCCGTAACTTCACCTGACCTGAGAAGATTGCACCGAAATCAATCGATACCGCTTCTAGGTAGAGTTCCATTACCGCAATACGAAGCCCGTTATACATCAGCATTCCTTGGCCGATGAAGTCAAAGCCATCTACACTGCCCTGTAACAGCTTGGCTACGGGTTCAGCACGGACATTTGCCTCAACTTTTTCAGAACGCTTGAATAGTGCCGCTATTGCCGCACCAACAGCTTTGCTGACGATGCGATCGCCACCTTGGGTCTGAAAAGGAGTGCTTCCAAACAAAGCTTGTACCATTCCTTTGCTCGCTTGCTCACACGAATCATTATAGCGGCAATATTAAGTAATGTTACATTAGTTGTCCTGATAGGAGTGATTAACCCGAGCTAAAGACGCTTTGAAATCTGCCTCTATCCTAGACCAGGCAGGAATTTTGATAACTTCACAGTATTTTACACGAATTTACAAAATCTGTCTCCTGGTTGAGAAAAGAGTCTCAATGGGAACAGATGCCGAGTCATTTTGGCCATTGGATCAGTCTGGAGTCGATTGCAGTCTAAAGAATTCTTGTTTGAAAGGAAGCAACTTTTGTTTCAACGGTTCGGCCCCCGAACCATCAATTAAAAAACTTTTGAATAACTGTCCTTGACTAATATAGTCAAAGTAAGCCGAAGATAGATAAGGGATTAGCTCACGATTATTCGCAATATAAATCTCAAAAAAGGCAACAACCGCACCATTGGCATAACTATCAATTAATTCGGGACTCGGAAGCATCAACCGTTCAAAGGAATTAATCGCATTGGTGATTCCAGCATCGAGTTGAGAAAAATCAACATGGGCTTGTCCTTCAATAATCACTAAATACTTCTGCGGAGATTGTAACCAAATAAAAGAACCCGCCTGTTCAAAAATCGCTGGAGTTGCCGGATCATAAAGACCCGCCCCCAACAAAACCGGAATATCCAAAGTCCTTAAACCATTTTGACCAAAAATACTCCGATTAACCGGATTCGCAGCAATAACCGCTTGAACTCTCGGGTCACGAAATTGAGTGGGTAAATTGGGTAAAGAAAGAGCGCGACATTGTAAAAGTAAAGACATATTTAAGTAACTAAATTCTGCTTCACATTCCTGCTGTAAATTTTCCAAATCAATTTCTGCACCCCCAACTGCTAAAGCCGTATATCCTCCAAAAGAATGACCATACACTCCTACCCGATCCAGTTGAAGTCGGGATTCAAAATCAGTGGCATTTCTTCGTTCCAACTCATCTAAAACAAAGCTAATATCTTGAGGACGATTAATAAATTCTTGCACCTCAAAAACTTCCTGGCTGCGTCCGGCTAATAAGTCTTCGGCGTGACGGCGATCGCTACCCGGATGTTGAGGAAGCGCAACCACATAGCCGTAAGAGGTCAAATGTCTAGCGCGTCTGGCAAAATCTTCAGGCCTTGAAGCCAAACCATGAGAGATAATTACAACCGGAGTTTTATCTGTTCGCCAGATTTGCGGTTGATAAAGATCGACATAAAATCTGCGGTTGCGTTGAGCATCATACAGAAATAACCGTTGAGGTTCCTTCACGCCATAAATTCCGGGCTGACGGAGATCGGGTAAAGATGAAAAATCGGTTTGATCTAAAAGAGTTGCTTCCCGAGATAAACGCCCCACTTCTTCATTGAGAACACGAGTTGCATTAATAACCAGTTTGATGGTATTTCTTAAGCTGAGAATTTGATCGAGATTAATCTGTAGATTACTCGGGAGATGATCGAGAAAATTTAATACGGTTAATCCTTGAGAATCCGATGCAGATTCAATTAGGGCTGTCTTTAAAGCAGATTGCTTATCTTCTCCACTTTGAACGGTAATATACCGCCCAAGAATTGAGAGAATATCTTCACCAATGGCTGTATTTAAAAGGCGAGAGAGTTGAATCGTATTTACATCAATTCGCCGACTTAGAGTTTCCTGAAATTCAGCTTTTTCTGCGGGTGTTGCCCTGGCTAAATTAAAATAAGTTCTGAGATGACGATCAATTTCTCCGGTGCGAGCAAAGTTTTCTAAAGAACTCACGGGAACCGATACCCGAGCGGTCGCAAACACAAAATTAATTTCATCTGCGGCTTGGAGAGGAAAAGCCGTAATAAAAGTGGAAGATATACCCAAAAGCACAGCTAAAACCCCAGAAATTTGACTCCTGTTTAAAGTAAATTTATTCAGATCTTGTATCATCGGTTCAAGCCCATTATTCTCTAAAAATTCATTCTATCGCTTGAAATCTAACCCGTACACAATTTCAATAGATTAAATTTTGCGAAGAACTAAAAATCGTGAATTCTCCAAATCGTGTAGGATATTCTAGAGATGACCCACTATTCAATCTAAAATTTTGAATCTTCAATCCTATGACACTTGGATCAGAACCACCCGAAATTCTCCAACACCGTCTTTTTTATCAGGGACGTCGCTTTAGCTACGAAGTCAACCGTCTTCGCATTCCCAATGGCGCAGTTGGAGAATGGGAATGTATTCGTCATCCGGGTGGCGCCCTGATTATTCCCGTTACTTCAGATGGAAAATTAGTGCTAGTCAGACAATATCGCTTTGCAATAGAGGGACGCACTCTAGAATTTCCAGCCGGAACGATTGATAATCATGAAAATCCCGCAGACACCGTTAAGCGCGAAATCGAAGAAGAAACCGGTTATCGCGCCCACAAATGGCGTAAACTTGGACAGTTTATTCTCGCACCCGGTTATTCTGATGAAATTATCTATTCATTTCTCGCCGAAGATTTAGAAAAACTTGAAAAACCACCCGCACAGGATGACGATGAAGATATTGAGGTTGTATTAATGACTCCGCAAGAGTTGGAACAAGCTATTCTAGACGGTGAACCTGTAGACTCAAAATCAATTTCTAGCTTATTACTGGCTAAACCTTTTCTCCGCTAATTTTTTCAATTCAGCTAAACTTGTTAACTGTCTATTGTTTTATTTTTTATGTCCGATTTAATTTTATTTTGGCATCGTCGGGACTTGCGAATTTCTGATCACAAAGGATTAGCAGCAGCCCGAGAAAAAAGTTCTCAAGTGGTGGGCATTTTTTGTCTTGATCCGAATATTTTAGAGAAAGATGATCTGGCTCCGGCTAGAGTCACTTATATGATAGGCTGTTTAGAAAAGCTGCAACAACAGTATCAAAAAGTGGGCAGTCAACTGTTGATTTTACAAGGTCAACCCAGTTCAGCAATACCCAAACTTGCTAAAGCATTAGAAGCCAAAGCGGTGTATTGGAATTTGGATGTTGAACCCTATGCAAAAGATCGCGATCAACAGGTTTCTGAAGCCTTAAAAGAAGTTAATATTGGAGTTGAGACGGTTTGGGATCAGTTACTTCATCCACCAGATGAAATTCGGACAAAATCTGCAAATGAACCGTATAAAGTTTATACGCCCTATTGGAATAATTGGAGCAAAAGAAAGAAGCAAAAACCCATTCATACGTTTTCTGAAAATCCAACTGGACTGAATGAAGAACAATTGAAAACGGCTCGAAAAAATGGTATAATTGATTTACCAACTCCCAAAGATTTAGGCTTTATTTGGGAGAATGAGTTAGTTTTAGAACCCGGAGAAGAAG
>CAZNCM010000194.1:0-8993 GCA_964571155.1 uncultured Lyngbya sp.
ACTCACGCATTCTTGCATTTGCTTTTGCATCGTGATACTATCAGCAGAATGGCGGTGTCCGTGACCGGGAAGCACCCACTCAAAGGAATAATTTGCTAATTTTTTCATTGAGTCAATTTGCTCTGACCAGGAATACCAACAGTAGCGACGAAAAGCATAAAGCTGGTTTAAATGACTGGACCAAGCCAGATGATCGCCTGTAAATAAAAACTTGTGGTTGTACAATAAAACAGTATGACCTTTGCTGTGTCCAGGAACGGGAATTATTAACAGATCCCGAGCAAATTCGATCTCTTTATAACCCGAAAGTTGAATTTCTACAGATTGGGTTTCAGAAGTAATATCATCGACATGAAGAATGCGATCGCATCCAAAATGATCTCGAAATTTTTGATGATCGGCGACATCATCCCGATGAGTTAAATAGAGATAGCGTATTCCGCCTAATTCTTCTAAACGTTTCACTAAAGGCGGCGCAAACCGAGGGGAGTCGATGAGAATATTACCGTCTTGACGTTGAATAAAATAACTCGCCGCAGCAAATGAACTCTCAGAATGGTAGCCACAATGATAAACGTTATCTGCGATTAAAATGGGGAAACTTTGGTGTACAGTTTTAATATCTTTGGGTTTTTCAAGCGTACCAATTGAAGCCGTTGGACAGGATAACAACGCCTGCATTGCTCGCAGTTGTTCGGTGTCGTTACTGGGTTGATGATACACCGCTGACTGTTCACCCGCTCTGTTGAACACCTCCGGCGCCATCCAGCGACAGGTATCGCAGTCAATACAGCTTTGATCGACGTAAAAGTTACCGCTCTCGTTTTCGGAGCGACGTTGTTTAAGTTGAGCCATTGTCCTTTTCCTTTGCGTGCTAACTCATAGTCATTATGAGTTTATATTTAAAAGCATATACATATTTTAGATAAAATGTCAACCCACTTGAAAACAGAGATATAGCGCTACGCATATTGGTTAGGACATTTCTAAATCCTAAAATCCTTTCATAGTCTGCTTTTGCCTGTTGCCTATTGCCTAGCGCGTAGCGCTATATAACGACACCCAACCCCACACGGACAGTTGAAAAAACTTAAACCAATTTGGGACAAGTTGTAGTATTATCTGTTCCCCATTTCCTCTTGTTTTTTGCTATAGTTTCACTCTTTTACTTTAATTTCTTCTCGCAAAGCGGTTTCAACCCGTTGCCATTCTTTCTCCAATTCAGAGAATCGTTGTGCGGCAGTATCTGTAACAAAACATTCAATTTCGGTGGAATCACTTTCCATTCCCGCCCGTCCCATATATTCAATTTCTTTACACAATTGAGAAAATTGCATCGCACCCAATTGAGCGCTACTGGATTTGAGAGTATGAGCAGATTCTTTGAGAAGTTTTGCATCTTGAGACTGAACAGCAACCCGAATTCCGTCTAGATGTTGAGGGGCTTCATTGAGATAAGTTTCAATTAAAATATCCACAAATGGATCATCTTCATCATCATATGTTCTGAGATTTTGTAAGACTTGAGCATCAATAGAAGGGAAATCAGACAGGGGGTTTTCGTTAGGTGTATTAGTCATTTCCGGTGATGAATAGCCGTTATTAGAGGAGTTTTTTTCGAGGGAAAGATGTTCAGAGGAAAGTGGATACAAAGGTTGACATTGTTCTAAGGCTTGAGCGAGTTCTTCTCGACGAACAGGTTTAGTGACATAATCATCCATTCCTGCCTCCAAACACATTTCGCGATCGCCTCGCATAGCATTTGCTGTCATGGCAATAATCCAAGGTTTTTTCTGGCGTCCATCAGAACCCTCTCCATATTCTTTACAAATACGACGGGAGGCTTCTAAGCCATCCATTTGCGGCATTTGAACATCCATCAAAATCACATCATAGGGTTGTCGTTTGAGTGCATCTAATACTTCCACCCCATTTCCAGCAATATCCGCTCGATATCCTAATCTTTGTAATAACTTTGTGGCTACTTTTTGATTCGTGACATTATCTTCAGCTAATAAAATGCGTAAAGCAGCATGATTTTGAGGAGGACTCAGAGAGCCAGACTCATCAGCAAGTTTCAGCGATGATGAGGAATGTTCTATGATTTCATTTCCCGCAAAAATTTGAACCAATGTATTATAAAACTGAGATTGTTTTAGAGGTTTATTGACAAATCCGGCACAGTTAATATTGGTGCGCTCGATACGTTTGACAATATTAGTATTACTTGCATAGTTAAAGAGAACTAAATGAACGGGTTGCCTATCCGGATAATTTCGGCTTAAATCTTTTTCAAGTAAACGGATTTTACGGGCGAGTTCTATCTCATCAATATCGGGTAAGTTAATTCCAATAATCACTAAATCTATATTCGGATTCTCCTGAATACATTTTAGAGCATCAATTCCTGTTTTGGCTACTAGAGGTTTCATTCCCCAAGCTTTGACTTGTCGAGTGATAACGGTTTGATTGATGCCATGATTTTCGACAATTAAAATTTGCTTACCTGTAAACAAGTTATCCGCAAATTCATCAGAGAGTGAGGTTTCTATCGCGGATGAATTAATCGTAAAGTAGAAAATCGATCCGGTAATATCTAAACGGGGAATTTCAAAAGATGAAGGCGGATTTCCCGTAATACTTGAAATTAGAGATTGAGAGTTTGAGGATTCTTTATCCGGTTTTACCCAACTCACAACCCACATTTTTCCGCCCATCATTTCACTCAAACGCTGGCTAATTGCTAATCCTAACCCTGTTCCTCCATACTGTCGAGTGGTAGAAGCATCCACTTGAGAAAAAGCTTTAAATAAACGGTGCATTCGATCCGGAGGAATTCCAATTCCTGTATCTTTAACGGCAAATTGTACTTCATAAATCGGATGAGAAACTGAGGGTTGACTTTCATTCTTTCCTTCAGAAGATGCTAAATATTTTGTTTTTTCTTGAATTAAGCTAGAAGTCACGGAGACAATCACTTCACCTTGATTGGTAAATTTCACCGTATTACTCAATAAATTCACTAAAACTTGACGTAAGCGAGTCACATCTCCAACCATAACTTCCGGTGTATTGGGATCGATAATGTAAGCTAATTCTAAACCTTTTTCAGAGGCTTTAGCGGAGAGTAAATCTAAAGATTCTTCAATACAATTTCGGAGTTTAAAGGGTTGATGTTCAAGTTCAAGTTTACCCGATTCAATTTTAGAAAAATCAAGAATATCATTAATAATGGTGAGTAAAGCATCTCCACTGGTACGAATCGTTTCTACAAAATCTCGTTGTTCTGGATTTAAGTTCATATCCAGAAGTAAACCTGTCATCCCAATGACTGCATTCATCGGTGTACGAATCTCGTGACTCATGGTGGCGAGGAATTCACTTTTAGCACGACTAGCAATTTCTGCTGCGAGTCTCGCTTCTTCTAAGGCTTTATTTTTATCGGCTAATTGCTGACGACTTTTAACTTCAAATTCTAAAAGTTTGGCTTGGAACAATGTTAAACCCACTTGACTCGCAACATCTTCTAAAAATTCAACTTCTTCCTCTGTCCATTGTCGTAAATTATCACATTGATGTAACATAATAATTCCGTTGGGTTCACTATTGTAAGAGGTCCGAATTGCCAACATTGATTTTAATCCCATACGCCGACACATGGGGGCGGATGATTCTAACAACGGATCAGCAAATACATCGGGTGAAACAACAGCTTTATCTTCAGAGAGTAGTCTTTCAATATAGGGATTATAATTGACAGAAATCTCTAAATTTAAAGTCGATTCATAGCTAACTTCTAAATATTCAGCCACACAAGCTAAATGAGGATAAGGTTGAGAAATATAGGTATAAATAGAGCAGCGATTCACTCCAAAAACACGACCAATTTGAGTTGCAGTGGTTTGAAATATTTCCTGAGTTTCTAGTTTTGAACGCACTTTTTGGGTGATTTGTTTCATTAATAATAAGTATTGATTCTGTCGCTGTAAATCTTGTTGAGAATTTTCACGCGCGATTTCACTTCCAATGTAACTCGCCATCAATTTTAAAATTTCTAAGTCAATTGGCTGAAATGAAGAACGGGCTTTCCGACTCATAAAACTGAGAGTACCATAAACTCGTCCTTCTACTTTTACTGGAGTTCCAATATAAGCTTCTAAGCGTCGAATGGTATAAGCTTCGTGTTCTTTCCAGGGTGAATTTTTAATCGATTCAATACAGACAACATCATCAGCGCGCAACGCTTCTCGTTCAAAGGTTTGTTCAAGAGAAAATGTATCACCTTTTGTAAATCCGAAAGGAAAATCTTGGGATAAATAAGCTGAAATTACTTCATAACGATCAGCTCGAACTCGACCTAATAAACCAATATCCATTCTAAAACGACTGCATCCCATAACTAATAACTGATTGATGCGGGATTCAAAATTAGCATTAGAATTAATTGCAATTTCATAGAGTTGATGAATAACTTTTAATTTTTCAGTAACGTCTTCAGTAATAGTAACTTTGGAAACATTGAAGTTAAGCGTTCCAGTAATACCAACTGGCTGATGTTCAGAATTTAAAATTGCACAGCCTGAGAGGATAACGGGTTGATATGAGGATCTATTTTCTTCTAAAGAAGCAGACATATTTTTGAGTCTAACTTCCTGACAAATCGTTTCTATTTCTCCGTTTAAAATTGCTAAAAATAGAGAACTGAGTTGTATCCGATCCTCTGAATGAATATATTCAATCAATGCTGTTCCTATACTTTCAGAAACCAAATATCCTGTTTGTTGAGTCCAGATTGAATTTAAAAATGTTAATTTTCCTTTAGTATTAAGCTGAAATAGTATTGACTTTAAATTAGTTTTTAATGTCTGTTGAAAATTATTGTTTTGAGGATGGGTAGGAATTTTCTTGCGAGAGGTAATATCAATATGAGTCCCAATCATCCGCAGCGGTTCTCCATTTTCCGCCCAAATAATCTGTCCTTGACAGAGTACCCAAATATAGTGACCATCCTGACATCGCATCCGATATTCTAAAGTACAAGAATCTGTTTTTTTAGCAAAATGTTCTTTAAGTGTTGCATGAACAGCTTTTAAATCTTTGCTATGAATTCGACCAAACCATTCTTCAACTTTAGACGAAATATCAGAATTTTGATAGCCCAACATCTGTTTCCAACGCGGAGAATAGAAAACCCATTGTGTTTTTAAATTCCAATCCCAGAATCCATTTTGATCAATCGATGAAATTGATTGTGACTTTTCTTCCGTCGATTTTTGTTCAGTTTGAACTTGATGAGATAAAGTTTTAATTTTTGTTTTCATCTGATCAACTTGTCCTTGTAGACTTAAAATAGTCGAGTGCATTAATTTCGGACAAAGCATCTGGAGCAGAATGTTTCGCGGCGAGATTAAATTAATCGGATAACCACTTTCATCAACAATAATTAAAGGGAGTTGATTATAATATTTCTGCATTAAATGAACAGCCAATTGTACTGAAGCTTCTAATCGAACTAATAAAGGAGGCTTATTACAAATCATACTCGCCTTGATCTGAGTCAAATCAAGTCCTAGTGCTTGCACTTGAACAAGATCACGACTGGTGACAATTCCTTTTAATTTACTGGTATTTTTTCGAGAAAATTGAGATTCTCCTGTAAAATCAGAAGTCGTTTCTCGATTAGAAGATACAGTTTCTATAATGACAACACAGTTTACTTTATATTGAAACATCAACTGGGTGAGATCACTTCCCGAAGCTTGATGAGGCGCATGAACAATACGAGTAGCATGAGCAGAAATTTGATTAATTTTAATTAAATGATCGGGAATTAAAGTCGGAGAATTAATCGAATACTGAGAGCTTGTATCAGTTGAAGAAGGAGAAAAATGTGATGAATGATCAGAAGAATTTGTTTTTGGAGAAGATCCTGTGGTTTTAGATTGAGCGAGTCTCAAAAGATGAAGCGGTGTGATCAAACCAAACAATCCCCCCAAATCATCCAAAACAGGAAGATGATTGATTTGATGTTTATTTAAAAGAGAAGCTAAAGCAAAAACATCTGGAATTTCACAGAGGTGAACCGCAATCACAGAACGAATCATAATCTGTGAAATCGGAAATCCCTTCAAAGAATCACCAATAGAGTTGAGTTGAATGATATCATGCTCAGTAAAGATTCCTAAAAGCGATGGATTACACCCCACAACCTCCGATTCCTCTATGATCAGCACATAGCTTGCACCTGTACGACTCATTAACTGAATCACTTCTTCAACAGGTGTTTCTGGCTTTGTAGTCACCGGATGACGATCAATAGCTTGAGAGATAGAAGGAATTAACATAGGAAAGCAGTGAGAGGTACTCGATGGTGAATCTTAAATTGGGAGAGTAAAAACGCATGGAATTTAAAGATGCACAAGATATTGGTGACGTCGCTATTGGGTAGGACTCTGATTTTCAAAACAAACGTGCTGTAGATCAACAAAGAAACTCAGTTGACTCAGTGAGCATGACAGCCAAGCCCAAATCCGATTGAGACTCACCCTCTATTACCATTTTGACCTTTTACTTGCAAATCTCTCAGATTTATCCGGAACCCATAACGTGTAACATAGTAACTGACAACTGACAACAGAGAGTGGGTTACTGCTCCCCGACTGCTGTTGTGTCCGATCTCAACAAGGAGCTGCTACATTTTTGATGAATATATTAGATTCTAAAGGTCGCCTGTTTGGAAAAGTCAGCATTTTGGATCTTGGTGCTGCTTTCGTGATTTTGTTGGTGATTGTGGGAATATTTTTCTATCCGGGAACCTCTGGTTCTGTTGCTCAAGTTGGTGTCACCACTAAACCTGTAGAAGTGGATGTGATTGCTTTGGGGTTAAAAGGACGTGACCCCAGTACCATGATCAAACCAGACGAAAAGACAAATTTGATTATCCGCAACCAACCCTACGGAGAAGTCAATATTAAAAAAGCCGAGGTGCTTCCTCGACTCATCCCTGTCGCTCAACCTGATGGTACTGTTAAAGCTCAACCCGACCCCACGGCTGAGTATACTTATAGCAACAATGTTTTAATGACCTTAGTTGGAAAGGGTCAAATTACAGATACCGGGCCTGTTTTAGGTAATATTAAGATTAAAATCGGCAGCACCGTCGAACTCGAAGGCAAAGACTACAACTTCAACGCCACCGTGATTGATGTCCGAGTCCAATCGTAAATATACGGTTTAGGGGCGCAAACCGTAGCGCCCTCAAACTCTGATTTCCCAAATTGATCGCTAATTCATCAATTCTTCTGACTCAGCAGGTACGGGATTTTCTAATTTTCTAACGGTTGTTCCATCTTTAGAGGAGCTTCATCAATAGGAGCAGGTGGCGTAACTTCCTGTTCTTCTACAGGAGCTTCATCAATAGGAGCAGGTGGCGTAACTTCCTGTTCTTCTAAAGGAGCTTCATCAATAGGAGCGGGTGGCGTAACTTCCTGTTCTTCTACAGGAGCTTCATCAATAGGAGCGGGTGGCGTAACTTCCTGTTCTTCTACAGGAGCTTCACCCATAGCATCTTCCACATCATCTTCAAACTCAGTTACCCCAGAAGTAGAATTCTTCTCAATCTCCTGAGAATTTCCCGGTGTAACTTGGGGGGGTACTTCTTCGGGAGAACTCACATTGCCACAGTTTTCGCTATTAAACTCAAAAGCATATTGATAAGCCGTAGGTTTGTCTCTGCCTAAAGGTTCATTGTTAACAAACTCCCGAACCTTTTGAACCGCTTCGTTATCTAAAACCGGATATCCCGTCTTTAAGAACAGTTCGGGTCCTGCTAAAATCTCACCCCCAGAACCCACAACCACTCCTACTAATACATCCCCGCTTAACTTTTGGTCACAAGCTTCTACGGGATAGACATCGGATATAGAAATACGCTCAGGGTCTTCAATATCAGGATAACGACTGTCCTTCAAACCCAAAACCCATTTGTAAAGATCACTTAGCGGGTCTATTCGGTTGTTTGTTTGAGGACCCGGCTGAGGACTGGGATTATTTGAGCCTTCTAGTTTGGCAATAAGTAAACCTCTCCCATCTGGCGAAGAAGGTTGAGAAGGTTCCTCATCAAGATCAGCACTGGCTAGATCATCAAACCCTTTTCGCGCAGAAACAGCAGGCGGTTTGTTTCCCGGTTCATCAGGAGAAGTCTGATCGGGATTCAAAACATTCGCCGGATCGGGATCGGGAGGAAATATAGGAGGATCTTCCCCGTTGTAGACATCTTGTCCTACTTTCCACCGCTCGAATTCTTCGGCATTTTTATCGCGAAATCCATCCTCGCCATCTTGAGAATAAGAATAGCCCTTCTGCAAAAAATCTTCCATAAACTGATTACTTCCCGACGGTGAGCTATTACCAGACGGAACACCGGAATTATAATCGGGATTCCTATCTGAAGAAGGATCTGAGTTCCCATCGAGCCAAGGAGGATTAGATGAAGAACCTATGGGGGGTAAAATCCTTCCTGTGGTTCCCACTGAAGGGTCAAACGGAACAAACTCTTGCTGAGGCGTTGTAAACGTCGGAGAAGGAGGAGGAGGACTAGAAGGAAATGCCGGAATAGTCGGCCCACCGCCTAAAATTGAGGAGAGAGACGGAGGAGGAGTAAATTCACTTAAGCCAAATTGCGGCGGAGGAGGCGGATAGATCCCTCCAACTTGATCGGCAGATAATTCCACCAATTCCACACTCGGGGGAAGTTGAGCGGTTGGGGTAAATAATGAAATCTTCTCAATATTAACGGCAAATAGGGCATGAATTCCTACCGAAGCGATCGCCGCTATGGTAGCAGGTTGACGGAGTGATGATGCCAATCCAGACTGAATGAAGGGTGTAGAAGAATCCATAATATTGATTTTAGAGGTTAGAAATCGGCTTGCATCTATTGAGATACCGGGAGGAGATTGATGACCGCTCCCAGACATGAACCGAGTTTGGGT
>CAZNCM010000194.1:9010-9937 GCA_964571155.1 uncultured Lyngbya sp.
ATAGCAAGCTTGAGTCAAATCATCAGGTAACAATCTCTTGAACTCTACTTCGAGAACGCTCCAACTCTCCTCACCCTAACCCGTTCCTCTCAAGCCGTTGCGTCTTTTTTCTGAGATGTCCCCTGCACAATCATTAACGAAAAATAAGATAATTGCAAGTGGGGGCGATCGCTTAATCCCGCATAAATTTTCTGCTGAGGGAGCGTCGCCCATTCTACCACGTAGGCATTGTTGAGCAAATCTTGCTGTTTTAAGACCTGCCAAACTTGCTCATACACTGAACTCACTTTCATCAACACCACAACATCCGCCTGTTCCAGAGTCGTTTCTAACGCCGTCATCGTGTACAACGCAGGTAACACAACTAAACGTTGATCTCGCACGGTTAGCGGAAGTCCCAGACTGGAGAACAAACTCCGGGTATTGTCTCCACTTTCACTCCAGGACGTAATTGTACTAAAGTTTGTGCCAAGTAAGTAAACGTACTATAAAAACTAACATCTCCCTCACAAGCAAAGACCACATCCTGTCCGGCTTTGAGATATTCCCAAACTTCTTGAGCGGCGAGTTGCCAAGCTTCGGTTAATATATTCTCGTCTTGGACATAGGGAAACTTTAACGATAATTGAATTTGCTCAGAATTTAGCCACGGTGAAATAATATTCTCAGCAATGCCTGATTTCCCTCGAACTCCCGCAGGAAACGCCACAACCGGGGCTTTTTTGATCAGATTTAACCCTTTTACTGTGATCAGTTCGGGATCTCCTGGCCCAACACTAACACCATATAAAATACCAAATGAATGATTCACAACTAATAACTAATTTTTCCTCTATTGTAGGTGGGTTGAACTAGGGTGAATCCCAATTTGATAACCAGGAATTTGATCAATTTTTTCTTGGGTTTCATCGCCTTAACCTAACCTAC
>CAZNCM010000194.1:10015-10992 GCA_964571155.1 uncultured Lyngbya sp.
AAAATACTGAAAGTTAACGCAATCATCTATGACGATACCTATTTTTAAGACTGATCAATTTGGGATTTTTTTGGGGTTGAGAGGGTTGACAAATTTGGCGAAATTCAAGTATTATTAATTCATAATGGAAATCTGTCTTAAAATTTTATTTTTTTGAATATCCCATTATTAAACTTCCCCATAATTTTATCAAAAAGCCTCCGATAAATCAACCCCTTTTCCAATACTGAAATCAAACGTCTCAACTCTCCTCAACAACACGCGCCCCCTGAGTATCAACTTTTAGCGATCGCACTTCTACTTTAACCCCAAATTGATGCCAAGCTTCTGCCATTGCTAAGGCCACATCCGGCGCCGAAGTTGCAGGACTCAGCGCTAACAGAGTAGGCCCAGCGCCACTAATAACCAGTTGATCAGCCCCCGCATTAATTGCTGCTTTCTGTACCGCTTCATAGCCGATAATCAAGGATTGACGATAGGGTTGATGTATTCTATCTTGCATTGCCACTTGTAGCCATTTTCCCTCTCCCGTTTCTAAGCCGCGAATTAATAAGCCAAAATGGGCAGTATTAAAAATCGCGTCGCTTCGACTATACTCAGAGGGTAAAACTCGACGGGCTTCGGCTGTAGACAGTTCAAAGTTAGGAATGGCAACAATCGGAATAATACTAGAATGCCACGGAATTTCGCAGATTTCCCAACGGTTTTCTGAGGCGGCGACGGAGAGTTGACAGTTTCCCAACAACGCCGGAACTACATTATCGGGGTGTCCTTCCATCTCAATGGCTAAGTTCATCACTTCAGTTTGACTCAGAGGAAAACCCGCAAAAGCATTCGCCCCCACTAACCCGCCAACAATGGCTGTGGCTGAACTTCCCAACCCTCTAGCGAGAGGAAACCCTAAATTAATCTCTATTTTGACGGCAGGGGGAGATTGACCTAAATGCTGATAAAGTTTGACAAAGGCTTGATAGGCG
>CAZNCM010000195.1:0-287 GCA_964571155.1 uncultured Lyngbya sp.
GTTCGCTGACTTCAACCTTTAACTTCAAAGACGCTTTTTTGTCTTCGATCAAAAGACCTGTTGCTTCTGGGATGCGTAAGGGTGCAGCCGTTAAAGCCGCGATTTCCCGAGCAATTCCCACCATGCTTAAACCATCGGCTCGGTTCGCAGTTGCGGTAACATCTAAAATAACATCATCCAAACCGAGTAAAGGTCGAATATCAGTTCCTAACTTGGGGTTTTCGAGATCAAAAGCGTGAATTCCATCCGAGTCCTTTTCTAACCCTAATTCTGCTAAAGAACAGATC
>CAZNCM010000195.1:297-6103 GCA_964571155.1 uncultured Lyngbya sp.
TCATTCCCTCCGAAGGAACGCCCCGCAGTTTTGTTTTTTTCAGTTTGAGATCAACCTGGGGTAAGTAAGTTCCGAGAGTTGCTACAGGGACAATTAAATCAGCTTTGGCATTGGGTGCGCCACAGACAATATTAAGCGGTTCGCTGTTACCGATATCAACTTGACAAACTCTGAGTTTATCGGCGTTAGGATGAGGAGTGGCTGCTAAAATTTTTCCTAAAACAACGCCATCAGCCCAAGTGCTGCGATCTTCGATGTCTTCAACTTCAAAGCCAGCTACAGTTAACGTTTCGGCCAACTGTTCGGGAGTCATTTCGATGTCTACTAATTCTCGCAGCCAATTTAGAGAAATACGCATTCTTTTATTAGGGGTTCAGTGTTCATGCTTAGAGGTGGTCTAGACCTTAGCGATCAAGGTCTGTGTCTGAAAGTGGACTCATCTTAGATAAATTTCTTGAGCATCAGTGTTGGGGTTGAGTTCAGGTCGTTGAATTGTCCAGTTCTCATCATAAAGGAAAGAGGAAGGTTCAGCACCCGTCAAATATTGAGCCGATAGGGTGAAGTTTTCAGGAAATTCTTATTTCTATAGTGAATAATAGAGACAGGGGGAAACTATCTATTGACATGATATCTGTGCATCTGCTAGTTGCTATATGACCTGTCGGTAAAGCTCAACCCTGTCGCTCGTGATCAGTTTCTCGAAAGCCGGATGATGTCGGCTTCAGAGCTGTCTTGTCTGTTTCCGCTAAACTTGAAGTTGAAGCATTCTCGAAGACTATGAGTTACTGTATCAATCCAGCTTGTTCCCATCCTGAAAACCCGGAGGATGCGTCTCAATGTCAAACCTGTCGGTCAAAGTTGGTCTTGCGAAATCGCTATCGTGTACTCCAACCTTTGGGTAAAGGGGGGTTTGGTGCCACTTTTTTGTCAGAGGATCTGTCCTTACCGGGTTCTCCCAAGTGTGTTGTCAAGCAACTCCGCCCTGTGGCAAAATCAGCCCGGATTTTAGAAATGGCACGTCAGCTTTTTCAACGGGAAGCAACCACTTTGGGGAAAATTGGGGATCATCCTCAAATCCCTCGACTGCTTGATTATTTTTCAGGAAAGCAGCAGTTTTATTTAGTTCAAGAATATGTTGATGGCCGTAATTTAAAAGAAGAAGTTCAACAATCGGGTGTATATACTGAAGACGAAGTTAAAGCATTTCTCCGAGAAATTTTACCCATTCTCAGCTATATTCACTCTCACGAAGTCATTCACCGTGATATTAAACCCGCTAATATTCTCAGACGCGCTCAAGATCAACGATTGGTTTTGATTGATTTTGGGGCGGTGAAAGATGAGGTTAAACAGGTCACAGAATTTGGGACAGGACAAACGGCGTTTACCAATTTTGCGATCGGAACATCGGGTTTTGCCCCCCCAGAACAGATGGCTCTGCGGCCCGTGTATGCCAGTGATATTTATGCCGTGGGGATGACTTGTGTTTATTTGATGACGCGAAAATCTCCGAGTTCTCTCGATCATAATCCGATAACTGGGGAAGTGTTATGGCGATCGCTTGTGTCGGTGAGTGATTCTTTTGCAGCCATTTTGCAGAAAATGTTGGAGATGTCTGTTTATCAACGTTACCAGTCAGCCGAAGAAGTTTTAGGTGCGTTGGATCATGAAACGGAGTTCTACAGTGATTTTTCGGATGGACTCTCTGTTCAACCTCAGTCTCGTGTCTTTGAAGCACCGACACAAGTTGAGACTCATCAACAAGATAATCAAACGACGATCTATTGTGACGACGAGAGTACGGCGTTACGACCCTTTGCATCTCAGGCGAAACAAATTCGAGAGCGTAATGCTCGGCGTCGGAAAAAAGAATACACCCAACTTGGGGAAAATTTGGAGTCTGTTGATGGGGGAATCAGTGCGACTCAAGGCGCTCCAACGGTGACTATGTTTACATCTGCGAATACTCAAGCGAGAAACAAATCTCATCGTTGGGATGAAACCAGTTTACATGATGCTTATATGAGAGGGGAGCGTTATTTTACTGATTGTGATCTTCAGGGTTTGAACTTGCGGAGTAAAAGATTATCAAGTGCCTATTTCACAAAATCTCGCTTAGAACAGACAAATTTTCAAAATGCGGATTTATCGAAAGCGGATTTCACTCGAGCCTCTCTCTCAGATACGATTTTTAAAGATGCCAACTTAATTCATGCTCGCTTTAGTTATGCCAATTTAGAAAATGCTGATTTCCGGGGAGCTAATCTCACCTACGCAAATCTGAGTTATGCAAATCTGCGGGGGACTAACTTGTGTGGGGCTAATTTAACTCATGCTTTAGTTTCTGAACAACAATTGGCTCTCGCTAAAACAAACTGGCGTACGATTTTACCCAATCGAAAGCGGAAATTTGGATTTTAAATTGATTAAAGGGTGTACTTCTACTGGAGATCTTCGGAATCTTCTAACATTTGTGGGGAATGATCGCTGCTGTCTAAGTTTTTAGCGGGAATAATTCGAGCGGGAATACCGACGGCTGTGGCTCCAGGAGGGACATCTCAAATCACAACAGCATTTGCCCCAATTTTAGCATGATCGCCAATATAAGCTTGTTTGAGAATTTTAGCACCCGCTCCGAACTCTGAATACCAACAATAAATTGAGAATATTTTCGGGATTTCGGACGTTATAAATGATAGAATCTTCAACAAACTTTTACTCTGTTTTGTATTCTACCAATGTCCGACGACGACCCAGTAAGCGATTGAAATGAAATTGCATCTGGCCTTGCAGTTGAGGAAACTTACCCAAGACACAAGAAAAGGCATAAAGTGCTGAGTCACGCTGAGAATAGTTCCGTTGTTGGGTATAATACCGATAAATTCGGTAAGTCAAATACGGATAACCAAGCAATAGTAATAAACTTAATTCATGGGTCGGAAAAGCAAGTACCAGAGCCAATAACGGAATAAACAATCCCCACAGCCAAATACTTTTACTTTCTTTGACCCAATGTCGTTGGGGAGATTGACCGTGTAACCAAGCTCCTTCTGCGTAAGCATGACCCGCTCTGAGCATCCGTTTCCACCACTGGTTCCAACGAGTCATCTGAGCATCATGTAAGGTCATCTCAGCATCAAGGCGGAGAATTTTCCAGCCCTGTTGACGTAACCGTACACAAAGTTCGGGTTCTTCCCCGGCAATGATAGAGTCATTAAATCCCCCCACTTGTTCAAATGCTTCAACTCGCATCATGGAGTCACCCCCACAAGCCTCAGCTTCCCCAACTGGAGTATTCCATTCAATATCACACAACTGATTATAAACCGTAGATTCCGGAAAACGTTCTCGGCGACGTCCGCAAACGACCCCAACATCAGGTTTAGTAAGTAGTTCTTGTAGAGCCTTTTCTAGCCATCCTTCGACCACTTCACAGTCACCATCGACAAATTGCACAAATTCGATTTCTGGGTGAGTTTGTCGCAGAAGTTGAAATCCGGCATTACGAGCGCGAGCGGCAGTAAAGGGAATAGACAGATCCAATTCGATCACCTCAACGCCTAGTGATCGTGCCATCTCTACGCTACCATCTGTTGATCCCGAATCAACATAAACGATACAATCGACTTTCTCTAACGCTGAAAGTAGACATTGACGCAAGCGTTGACCTTCATTGCGTCCGATAGCAATTAGTCCGACTTGATTCAAGCTATTCACTAATTCTTATTGACTTGAGAGGAGTTAACAGTGTCGCACCGATTAATTCTTAGGTTAGCATACTCTCTCAAATCTTCAAGAAATTTTTAGGATAGAGTTTTTAGGTTAAGCGAATTTTCAGTTGTATCGCTACTGAATGAACTGAGGCTGATTTTATGCAAAAAGGGTTGATCAGCACCCTCCCCCGTTAAACTTATAGCTATCACGGGAGTCTTCTCACTCCATTTTAATCAAGATGAACTACACCCCGCTTGTAGAAGCGGGGGTTTCTAGCTTCTTTGACGACTGCCAAAACTTGGTTTTAGGGCCAAGCTTGGTCTTACATTCCCCTCCACTAGCAGGCACCTCCGTCCCAGAGGTCAAAATTCTAATTCCTTCTGCTCTCAAGTTCTTTCCGGCATTTTCATCTCTATCATGATGGGTTCCACAGTGAGAACAAGTCCATTCACGAACGTCTAATGGCATTTCTGGCATTAGATGAAAACATTCAGAGCAAAGTTTGGAACTCGGGAAAAATCGATCAACCTCTACATACTGACCCGAACGTTGTTCAAGCTTGTATGAGCAGAAATTGGTAAACATTCCCCAACCCGAATCGCTGATTGCCTTAGCTAAATTATGGTTTCTAACCATCCCTTTTACGTTGAGATTTTCAAAAACTAGAGTTTGGTTTTCATCTACTAGCTTTCTACTGAGCTTATGGCAAAAGTCGTATCGGGCATTGAAGATGCGATGATGCACCTTCGCTACAAGTTTTCGAGCTTTTTGTCTAGAGTTACTACCTAGTTTCTTTCGGGATAACGTTTTTTGTTTCTTGGCTAAATTCCGGCTGTGTTTTTTGAGGATTTTCGGGTGAGCATATTTCTTAACCTTGCTACCATCGTGGACAATAGCGAAGTGCTTTAACCCTAAATCCACACCAGAGATTTTGTCTGAGGTTCCAGGTAAATCACAACATTCACAGTCAACTAACACCGAAGCATGGTACTGACCTGCTGGGTTTAGCGTGATTGTTACCATCTTGATTCTTCCCTCAAACCATCGGTGAATTTTAGCCTTGACAATTCCGATTTTAGGAATTTTCAAATTTTCGCCAACACGAGAAACATTCTGAGGAAACTGAATCGATTGCTTTGAGCGTTTAGATTTGAACTTCGGAAATCTAGCTCGTTTCTCAAAGAAGTTTTTGAATGCTCTTGTCAGATTGAGCGTAGTTGCTTGTAAAACCTGAGAGTAACATTCGGCTAACCATTCAGTCTCTTCTGCTTTTTTCAGTGGTGGTAATAGTGCGTTTAGCTGAGTACGAGACAAACCCTTACCTGTTGCCTTGTATTCTTCTATGGTTTTGTTCAAAGCATAAGTCCACCACCAACGAGAACAACCAAACATCCGGGCTAACTCGATGCGTTGTTCTTGTGAGGGATAGATTCTGACCTTGACAATCTTGTGTAGCACGTTTACCACTAAATTAGTTGCCGATAAGATCCTAACATAGACCCAGAGTTGTATGTTGCTCACCTTCGGCTCGCGGCTTACATCCCCGCCGCGTGGCAACGGGGACTTACGCTTGTTCAGGTTAAGCACTTCCATAAACAAACTATCATGTCGATTAATTCTAATCTGGCACAAGAAATACAAGAGCAACCCCAAGCTCTAAACCGACTTTTGGACACACAAGCTGAAGCCATTCAACACCTGGCTGAAGCCATTCAACACCGACAAATTACTCATATTGTGATTGCCGCCCGAGGAAGTAGCGATAACGCCGCTCGTTATGCCCTATACTTGTTTGGAACGATCAATCAATTTTTAGTCACGTTAGCCGCACCAAGCCTTTACACCCTCTACAAACGCCCTCCCCGGCTCGGAAATACCCTGGTTTTAGGGATTAGTCAAAGTGGTGAAAGTCCAGATTTAGTGGAGGTTTTAGCCGAAGCCCGTCAGCAAGGTGCTTTAACTGCTGCAATGACTAATATTTCTGAGTCTCCCCTCGCCCAACAAGCCGATCATGTGATTAACTTGAGTGCAGGTGTTGAACGTTCGATCGCCGCGACAAAAACTTACACGGCGGAATTATTAGCCTTGGCGA
>CAZNCM010000195.1:6153-6897 GCA_964571155.1 uncultured Lyngbya sp.
GTTAAGTTCTCAATTAGCGGCGAATGAGTCGATGTTGACAACCTTACGACTGATACCGCAGTGGGTCGAACAAACCTTTGAACTCAACCCAAATATTTACCAAACCATTAAGCCTTATTGTCAGATGAGGCGCTGTATTGTTATCGGTCGAGGGTATAACTATTCTACTGCTTTTGAACTCGCTTTGAAGTTAAAAGAGTTAACGTATACTCTGGTTGAACCTTACAGCAGTGCAGATTTTTTGCATGGCCCTTCAGCATTAATTGAACCCGGTTTTCCGATTGTGGTGATTGCTGTTTCTGGGCCGATTTTAAACGAGATGCAACAGGATTTAATGCCGCTACTTGTTGAACGAGGTGCAGAAATTATTACCCTCGGAAATGATCCACAAACTTTGAGCCAAGCTCAGACGACTTTACCTTTACCGAATGATATTCCTGAATGGTTATCACCGATTTGTGCGATTGTTCCCGGACAGCTTTTTGCCCTCCATATTGCCACGATGCGGGGTTATGATGTGGATCAGCCTCGGGGACTGAAAAAAGTCACAAAAACTCAATAGCATGACTGTTTGTACTTCAACAACAGAGGCGATCACTTTCAGTCCATCTTTTGAATACACTGCTATGCGATCGCCAGTTTTTTTTTTATTTAAAGTTCAGAGAATTGATCTAAACTTTAAGTTAATATCAAATTCGATTTTGAGACAAAAGTTGAGACAAAACTTGAGGTTGTAATGTTTTT
>CAZNCM010000195.1:6907-7176 GCA_964571155.1 uncultured Lyngbya sp.
ATAGCTTCCTCTACAATGGGCAAGCGTTGAGAAGCATAACCAATTCCTCGCACTGTTAAAATATATTCGGGATTACGTTGATCTTCTTCAATTTTTGCGCGTAGACGAGCGACATGAACATCGACAACCCGCATATCTGCAATTCGTCGAGGAGCGTAACCCCACAATTCTTGAAGAATTTCTGAGCGAGAAACCGCCTCACCAGAATGTTTTAAGAGCAGTTCGAGGAGATTAAACTCAATGTAAGTTAGAGGAATCAGTTGTTCACC
>CAZNCM010000195.1:7186-10971 GCA_964571155.1 uncultured Lyngbya sp.
TTTGTTTCTCTCAGACGGCGTAAAATGGCTTGAATACGGGCTTCTAATTCTTTGGGTGAAAAGGGTTTTGTGAGATAATCATCGGCACCGAGTTCTAACCCTGTAATCCGATCGGCGACATCTCCCAAAGCAGTTAACATAATGATGGGAACTTCCGATTGGGTACGGATCTTTTGACACACGCCATAACCGTTGAGTTTGGGCATCATCACGTCTAAAACGACGAGATCAGGATTTTCGGTTTCAAATAGGCTTAGGGCTTCGCGACCATCGGCTGCGGCGACAACCTCATAGCCAACCATTGATAGACGAGTGGTGAGAATACGTCGGATAGCAGATTCGTCATCTGCGATTAAGATTTTACCGGAGTTGCGTTTGTGTTCAGATTGTGATTGCGTTGCCATGTCTGCTCCCATAGATAGATGAATCGGCTTTCGGTGCAGGTTGAATTGGTTTCAAATCAACAAGCGATTTCAGGCGACTTCAGATGTTGGTGCTGCCATCGACTGTGCGTCTGATAACACCTGTTATCATATTGTTATCACAAAACTATCACCAAAATTTAAAAATTTTGCAATAACTCAAGAAATTTAACAAAAATTTACATAAAAATGAGGACTGACTATTCTTTTTACAAATTAATACTATGAGATAGGTAACGATTTAGCAATAGGCTGGTATTATCGAGGCATTGTTGAAGTTGATTGTCCAAATGTTACTCAACTAAAACCATGCCCAATCCCTTTTTAGGAGTTAGGATTCCTCCTGAATTACACGAAGCATTGATGGCACGGGTCAAAGCAACTGGACAATCGAAGTCAGACCTCGTGCTTGAAGCTTTGAAAACCTATTTAGGAATCAACCCGATAAAATGGAAGAACTTGAGAGTCGTTTAGCGATACTTGAACATCGACTCGACACTCTCAATCCTGAGTCTCACGCTCACGAAATCCAGGATGATTAAATGACTCTAACTGTCCGACAAATTTTGGCCCTAAACTATCAAGTCGTAGGCAACTATGCAAAACTTAGTGAATTTGTCAAGTGAAAGCTTAGGAGACTTTTGATCATCAACTGTAGTATTACTTAACAATCAGTGATCTTTTTCGTAGTCACCAGACTCGGGTAACGCTTTTTCAACAGAAAATTCCCAGCTTCTCACAGAAACCAGGAATTTTAACAATAGTTCAACCTAAACGCTGCAATCTAAGCCACAGGTTTTTCGGTGGCTTTTGTGATGTATTTGAGAATTAACTCAAACTTCTCCCGAATGTCCATCAGTTCTTTCATCCCAGTATTAGAAGCGGCGATAGATTCTTCTTCACTGCGACGAGAAACTGAGATTTTTTGATCAATTTCGTCGTAAGTTTGTTGTTCAAATTCAAAAACCTGTAATTCTATTTGATTTTCGAGATCTTTAGCAATTGTTTGAAATAGGCTAGTAATACCTTGACGACATTCTGCCATTTTTTGCTGTTGTTCATTTTCTTCGTGCATTTTTTTCAAGTCATATCCAACTGAAGCAAGAGCCACTGCTGGCCCTAAAAACTTAGCCACATTACCAAGATTTTTAGCAATACCCACTGCTTGCCAGGGTTTAAACTTAAATCCGACAAATTTTCCCACTTTATAAACAGTTTGATGTAATCCACTGCTGGCTACATCCATAGACCGTAAAAATCCCTCTTGTGTAGCTGTAGTGGCAGCGTTGCGTGTGGCAAATTTACTAATTTTTACTCCGGCTGTTTCTGCGATATCAGTTAAAAGTTTCATTTGGGCTGTAAGTTCCTCCGTATTCATGCCTCCTTTGGGATTTTTAACTGATACGCTTTGGTATTTATTTAAACAAGCAACAAAAGCTTTAACTAAGTCGCTATCAAAAACTTGTTCAACTTCCTGGCGTATATCCTCAGCCGCAGCATTAATTACAGATTGCAGGTCTGTTTCCGCTTTTTCATAGTGTTTCTGAACCTTGAGTTCAACCTGTTTGCTGAGAATCTCAACGTCTTCATTTCCCACTACTGAAGCCAGAACATAACCTTCTTTGGCAATCTCTGAAGACATTTTTAAGGCAATATTCTGAACTTTAGTTCGGATGCGACTCCGTTCTTTTCGGACAACACGAGACAAACGATTTAAACTTTCGAGTAATGCTGAATCATTCGTAGAGTTGCGGGTAAAACTTAGCTGTGCTTCTTCCAGACAACTGAGTGCAATTCGGACGGGAGTATCAAATTTTGCTAATGCTGCACGTTTGTTAACAAACTCATTCAGGGAATCAATAAACGTCTGAAAACGGCTAATTTCCATGAGAAAATCATCTTTTTCATCAACACCCTCACAGTAGTCTTTTGCATCGATAAAGCAAATCGGAAATTCATCCAGGCTGTAAGGTTTCAAGGCTTCTGCTAAACTGTGGCGGTAGTTCAATATTTTTTGTTCTTCTTCTCGAACAGCATATAGGTGAGACAAAATACCAATAAATCGGCTTTTTTAATCGCGTCGTAGGTAATTTCATCGTGATCTTGGCGTTCTGTAAACAGTCCCGGCGTGTCAAGAACTTGAATACCATTCCAGTTGTAGGTGCTGGTTTTATCAGTGGCGATATCCGCATCAATTTTGATATCTCGTTTTCCGGTCAGTGCAGAGATAATTGTTGATTTTCCCGAACTGTATTGTCCGACAAAAGCAACGCTAATTGCTCCTTGTTCCCGATATGTTTTTAATTCCTCACGCAGTTTTTTCCGAATTGCTGTGAGTTCGGGTTTATTTTCCTGTTCTAGTAGCTTATCAAAACTAACGAGATTTTTTTTGAATGCTGAACCAATTTTGGCGGCGAGGAAATCTTGATTATTCTCAGTCATGGTAAGTTTTCTCCTATTTAACAGATTTGAGAGATTGAATTGAAATATCTTCTTGAAGAACCTTTTTCAGTTCATCCATTGATTTTTTGAGCGGGAGTTCAGAGCTAGTGATAATTGTTATTTCGCGTCCAAAATCTCGTTGAACCTTAGCAACTGTTTTTCTGACTTCTTCTACAGTTAAGGGTTCGTATTTTTCCTGACTCCAATCCAGAATTCGCTTGGCATAAGCACGGTTAAGATAGTTCGCTTGTGCGGAGAATTTTTTCTGGGCTTCTTCTAGTTTGAGAGAAAAACTTTCTAATCCCAAAGCGAGTTCCTTAAAATAGGACTCAATGTTAGTTGAAACAGAACCGCAATTCTTAAAAAACTCACTTTGAGCTTTTTCCAGCGTTTCCTGTTTTTGGGTATTCAGTTGCTCGCGTAAAGACTCTGAAATGTTATTGACTGCTTTCCGACGCTTCTCCTCTTTTGACTTTAATAACCCAGTAATTATGCTGACAACGCCAGCAACAATTACTACAGGCATTGCAAAAGACGATGAAAACAATAAAAAAACTGTTCCAGCTATCCCTAAAATACTACCTCCAATTCTTACCCAATTTCGAGTATCCCAAGAATCTTGTTCTGTGAATTTAAAGTTATCACCGCCCAGTTCAGCAACTAACTGTAATTCATGGCCGATTTCTTCTAAGACCTCTTGAACTTCATGCTTAAAGTGTTCACCCGCTTCCTGAAAAGCAGACTTTAAGCGCTGTTCAAAATTGAGAGACTTTAATGTTTTCTCCCAACCAAGTTTCAATCCTAACTCGTTTGAATTCCAATATTCCTCAGCAAATGATGGAACAGCATCAATCGCCTCTTGAAATATCGTTTCGATTTCTGTTTGTCAGTTGCTGCGGCTATCTTTGAATGCGATATCAA
>CAZNCM010000196.1:0-392 GCA_964571155.1 uncultured Lyngbya sp.
AACGTAGTGGAGAAAAACCCGCTCGGGTTGTGCTAATTACCAGTGCAGGTGATTTGGAAGGAAAAACGTTTTGTGCTTATAATTTAGCTATTGCCACAGCAAGAGCAGGAAAACGAACATTATTAATAGAAGGAGATTTGCGATCGCCGTCTCGGGTAGAATCATTAAAGTTGGCACCTGAACCTTTAAGTGGAACTGAACCTTTACGCTATTACGGAGATGCAAATAATTGTATTCGTTTGGTTCCTGATGTGGAGAATTTGTATGTTATTCCCAGTCCGGGGCCAGTTCGACAAGCCGCAACCGTGTTAGAATCAAGCGAGATGAAACGCTTACTCAATGAAGTTCGTTATCGCTTTGATATGGTGATTATTGATGTTCCTTCTTTGAGT
>CAZNCM010000196.1:402-4574 GCA_964571155.1 uncultured Lyngbya sp.
CCTAGAACCCTCAACGGATGGTATGGTTTTAGTCGCTCGTCCTTCCTATACGCTTTCGGGTCAGTTGGGAGAATTTGCAGAGCAGTTAACCGAAATTGATGAGGATGAAGATTCTACCAAATACCGTCCTCGTTTGTTAGGTGCAATTATTAATGGAGCAGATCTTGAGGTTGAATGGTTTGAAGAACCGATAGAGGAGAATTTAGTCACTGTACATTCGACGACCTCCCAACGAACACTTCCTGCTCAATCTTACCCCATGGCGCAGTTACCTCCAAAAGTCAAACGGTAATATTTCTCGATTTGATTGTGTATAAAAACGGAATCTTTTTATCGGTGCGAAAAGCAAACTTACAGCGTTGTCCGCAGTCAAACTCAATTTCAGCTAAAGTTACTGTTTTCTCCCGAGTTTTTAATGCTTTTTGTTCGACGGACTCGACAGTTCCCACTCCCAAACACCGATGAGCAACCCGCATTGACGAGACGATTTGAGAACGCTGTAAACAATCTCCTAACCGTACATTGGCAACACCCGGATGAATATTAATTCTAGAGGCTTTGCTCTGAGAAATGGCGGCTAATTGTTCACCTAAATGTTGTAAAAAAACAGCATCTTGTAACTGTTGTCGCCAACTTTCTGGAATCGCATTTATTCCCCAAACTGCACCGCCTAACCCACCTACAAATGCCGCAATTGAATCGGTATCACTTCCAATAAAATTAGCGGCTAAAATCAGATTATCTTGTGTATTTTCGGGTTGACGAGCAAAGAGATAAATTCCTGCTAAAACCGTTCCTAAACCTGAACCTCTGCCCTCAGAAGCAAAACATCCTAACTGTTGTAATAGGGTTTTGGGTGAATGATTATCTCGTAATGCAACCCAAATTAAACGTAACTGTTCGACTGCTTCGGCTTGAGTATTTTCAAAGACTTCGTTAAACGGTTGAGTTCGGTGTTGATTCCACTGAAATAACCAAGACTGTAACCCTTCTATTTTTGGAATTTGTAACGCTTTTACCCAATTTCCCAACTGTTCAATCAACTCTCGCCCAGAAGGAATCTGATCTTGATTTATTAACAGAAATAACGCATAACCATACAACAACGCCCCGATAATTGCTCTTGGATGTCCATGACTGATGATCGAATTCCGCCAAATATCCGTCTCTATCTGTTCCCATCGTCCCACATTTGCTAATACATGAGGAGCAATTCGCATCGCCGCGCCATTTGCACCGCCATCTCGATAGTCGAGTGTACCCTTTTTTGTACGACGAGTAAAAAAATTACTATTCCAACTCGCCGACTGACGTTGAATTTTGCGGGCGGCTTCTTTCACCGTTCCCCCTGCACCCCTGGCATAATCTAGCCACAGCGGAAACTCCACCTGACAAAACCTTTCGATGTCAAAACCCCCATCCGCCCGAATACAAGCCGCCACACACAGCGTTAACTGAGTATCGTCGGAATATTCCCCCGCTTCGATATAATCTTCGTAGCCTTGAAAACGTCCCCCAACTTGTTTTCTCCAGGGAAGAAATTCACTCAAATGTTCTAAACCAAATTGGTGTAAAAGTTCATCGGGTGTCCGCACAAACTCGGTCATCCAACCCAAACTATCGCCACTTGCTGCTGTTAATAATACACCCGCACAACGGTTAGCCAGAGGTGGAAGTTGAACTGTTTTTTGATCCATCGGTTTGACATCAAGGAATTTTTAAATTCAATTGATCTTTATTTTAAACTGAAATTCCTGAATGTAAATTCTGTCTATTGTACGGGTGTTAAACGACTTATTGAGCTGAGGCTTTTGAGATTGAATTTTCAAAGTTCTGCTCTTTAGAAGCGGCTAACAAACGGCTTTCAGTCGGGAGTCTGAGCTTGGATGCTAACTTTAGGAACTCTAGGATCTTAATGAAGCTAAATGTGACATCGGGAAGATAAACAACCTGTCCAGAACGAATTGTAATACCATGCCGACTTGAGGATTGAAAAGCATGATGGAGATTATGCCAACCTTCTCCTAGTGTGATCAAGGCAACAAACCCATTATTTCGACTGAAATCGTTTGTAATAAATGGTTGTGTACCGAAAATATGGGCAAGGGAATTAACCGTTTGTACGCCATGAAACAATAGAGTTGTGCTGAGAAAAAATGCACCCAAGTATTCTAAACCTCCGATTAAATATGAAATGACTCCGAGTGCGATGACCGGGATAAAGTGCAAACGATCAATTAATTTTAAAAACCGATCATTCTCAACATCAGCGGGTAGTTTGGCTGGAAAAAATGTGGAAGATAATAGCCAACCGCCTTGGGACCACAAAAATCCTCTAATCCCCTGTGTAGGGGTATAGGGGGAATGGGGATCGAGATCTTGCTCGACATATTGATGATGAGTCATGTGATGTGCTTTCCACCAACTTGGCCCCATTTGTCCTGCTGCTGCTGCGATAATACTTCCCACCCAAAGAACTCCAATAGGAGCCTGATAGCTTTTATGGGTGAGTAGTCGGTGGTAGATGCCTGTCGTGGCCAACATACGGATTAGATATAGGAATATCACCCATAAAAAAGCGCCCCAGGATAAGCCAGTGATCAGAAGGAGTAACGATCCGATATGGCTGACAATAATCAGCATGGGACCTATTATATAAAAAATAATTGTGAGTGGGGAATACTGTCTCATTAATTTTGATGCTGTCCTGAAAAAATAGTTGAAGAATGTGTTTCGATCCTCCTAACAGTAACACAGTTTGGTAACGAGCAATTCATCTGAACTAATAAATAGTCAATCACTCCGTCAGGGAATTAATTACCGATCTAATAAATCAAGTCAGTTTTCACTGACTAAAGGTAGAGGTAAGAGTGAGTAGCTTATCGCTGATTATTTATATTAATTGCCTTGATTTTAGATTGTTTTTTGGAATTGTTTATTAAACAAATTATGGAAAATTATAGCCTATAAAAGTTTGAGATATAGCCTCTGTAAATTTACTAAGAATTATGTATATTTTAGCAATTAAACCATTTGGAAAGTTCGGTAATTCTCACATTTATATCTAAGTTTTAATCGCTTAATATTGAAGATAGAGCGCCTGTAGTAGGCTGAAGAGTTCAGGTTGGGGATTAACTGTTTGTTCTCTCGCTGTTTACTGCCGATTGGTTGCAAGGATGCAAAGTCTGTATCTCCCTTAGCTGCTCAAGCTAAGTTTTCCAGGTCTGATATTACTAACTCAATCAATTTACTGATATCACGTTCACCACGAGCTTTAGTTCAATATTGATGTTTTAGTCAGTCTAGACTCTGACTCGTTTTCTGGTTATGATTAGTTGATTGAGTGAATTGTGAGTGAGTAGGACTAATTGAGCGTAGCGAAACTGGGGCGGAAGGATTCGAACCTCCGAATGTCGGGACCAAAACCCGATGCCTTACCACTTGGCGACACCCCATTGCGTAACCATATATCATAATAGCAGCATTCCCCCTAAAAGTGTCAAGTCTTTTGAAGCGGAAATTTTATTTTTTTTTGATCGTAGACTTGAAACCCAAAGCTCTAGAGTTTAAAAGCCTTTTAGATGTTTCTCTTTCACTCGGGAATCGAGTCATCGCCGGAGTACCGATGACCTCAATCTCGGGGTCGTAGGTCAGGGGGTGGTTCCACGGGAATTTCGATCCAAAATTCGCAGCCTTGTCCAGGTTCAGACAAACACTTGAGCGATCCACCATGTTTTTCCACAACAATTTTATAACTGATAGATAACCCCAATCCGGTTCCTTTCCCCACAGGTTTTGTGGTAAAGAATGGATCGAATAAACGATTGAGAACCGTAGTAGAAACACCGGGGCCGTTATCTTTAATTTTCACCCGAACATAAGGTATATTCAAGTAATCGGCGGGGTTGTTAACCTCAAATAACTCGGTATCAATAGTAATCTGTCGAGGATCGGGTTGGTTATCAAGGGCATCAATAGCGTTACTAATAATATTCATAAACACTTGATTGAGTTGACCTGCATAACATTCAACTTTAGGAAGTTTGCCATAATTTTTAATAATTTCTACACCAGAACCAACCTTTTTAGCTTTCCAGCGACTATGTAAAATTAATAGTGTATTATCAATCCCTTCATGGATATCAACAGGCTTCATTTCCGCTTCATCCAAA
>CAZNCM010000196.1:4584-5937 GCA_964571155.1 uncultured Lyngbya sp.
GCAAGCTGACCACAATCTGCCGAATGCGATCGGCTCCCATCTCCATTGAAGCAATAATTTTGGGTAAATCTTGGCTAATAAATTCTAAATCTACTTCTTCAATTTTCTCTTGAATTTTCGGATTCGGCGTTGAATTACTTTCTTGGTAAAGGCTGAGAACATCTAATAAATCTTGAGTGTAATCTCTCACATAGTCAAGGTTGCCATAAATAAAGTTAACAGGATTATTAATCTCGTGAGCAATCCCTGCAACCATCTGACCTAAACTCGACATTTTTTCACTTTGAATGAGTTTAGCTTCTTTTTCTTGTAAATCCTGTAACGCATGAGAAAGTTGAGTAGCTTGGGTTTGAGCCGCTAAAGCCGCCGCTCGGGTTTGAGCATAGAGTTCAGCTTGATCGATGGCGATCGCTAACTGATCAACCACCGCCTGTAACAACTCCACATCGTTGACTGTCCAATCGTGAGGATTATCATAGTGATTACACACGATCGCTCCTCGTTGACCGGAACGAGTTTCGAGGGGTAAAAACAACATCGAAGCAACTCCGGCTTGATGTAAGGCGCTTCGGGTTTGTCCATCCAATCCATCGACTTGGCTACTATCATTAATTTGAACGCTTTGATGTTGCTCGATTTTCTCTGAGAGCCAACTGACACAATCTGGGGGATAATCCACTAAACCTTGAGACAGATGAGAAGACTGAGCCTGATGAGTGATTACAAAACTCGATCGCGGATCGGTTGTGGGAAGATACCACAGAAAATGACATTGATCGACTTGTAATAAACTTCTAATCTCACTAACGGCTTTGGCTAAAATCGTATTGAGATCGAGAGAATCACGAATCTGACTTGCTAAACGGAACAACAACCCTTCGCGGCGACTGTGAAGTTCTTCTAAAGCTGCTACTCGGTCAATTCCTACTGCGATCGCATTTGCAATCCAATATAAAGCATTTTGAACCTGTTCTGTCAGGGAACGACGACTGCTAATTTCCATCATCCCCACTTGTCTTCCTTCGACGACTAAGGCAAAATTGAGACACAAACAATTGTGACTAATCCGTTCTTGACAGTCTGAGCAATCTTGAACTTCACACTGACCGGATGTGACTTGGAGTTCTAGGTTATGGGTTGAGCGGTTCACTGTCCAAATTGCTACACCTGTAACGCTGAGATGATTGGCAATGGCATCACTACAAGCTTGTAAGATAGTAATGGTGGTTCCGCCTTGTCCTAATGCTTTACCGACTTCGGCTTCAAGCAAGGATAAATGCGATCGTTCGAGGAGAGAGACTTCGGCTTTTTTGCGGGTGGTAATATCTCGGGAAACGGCGACTAACTCTTGAA
>CAZNCM010000196.1:5954-10944 GCA_964571155.1 uncultured Lyngbya sp.
TTCTCTCGTGTGGGGATCTCGAACGGCGTGAGCGGTGGTTTCAAACCAAATGTATTCCCCATTGCGGCGACGAATGCGATAACTGACGAGAGAGACTTCACCTTTGGCGAGTAAGGTTTGATGAGAAACTCTAATAGAAGCAATATCTTCGGGATGAAAAAAGTCATAAGCGGAATGTCCGATTAGTTCTTCGGGTTCATATTTAAGCAATTTTCGACAAGCCGGAGAAGCATAAAGATAGATCCCTTCTGAGTTGTGTCGAGAGATTAAATCTGTGGCATTTTTGGCTAAAAGTCGATAGAGTTCTTCACTGTTTTTTAAGGATTGTTCAGCGCGTTTCCGTTCGCTAATATCGGTTTGAATGCCAATATAATGGGTGACTTCTCCGCTTGTATCTCGCACCGGAGAAATTGCCAGTTCGTTCCAAAATGGAGTTCCATCTTTGCGATAATTTTTTAAGGTGAACTAAACAATCTTTTGCTTCTTGCAAACAAGTCCGAATAGTCTCAACGGCTTGGGGTTCAGTATCGTTTCCTTGTAAAAATCGACAGTTCATTCCTAATATATCGCTTCTAGAATATCCGGTAATTCGTTCAAAGGTTGGGTTACAATAAATAATCGGATTATCTTTGGCTTTGGCATCACTGATCACAATACCACTCGGACTCGCGGCAATCGCTCGTTCTAATAAACGCAGCATTTTTTCCGACTCCCGGCGCATTGTGATATCGGTTCCGGTGGCGATCAGATGTTCGACTGAACCATCGCGATTGTAAATAATAGTATTTGACCAACCGATCAAGTGAGTCCGACGATTTGGATCGATCCATTCACTTTCACAATAGGGGGGAAACTCAGCCAGAGAGGTTGAATATTTTGAGGAGAAAGAGTCAGTCTCAACGGGTGAATTATAAATTGATAACTCACAGTCTTCCAGTGTTTTTCCTTCAACTTCTTCAGCAGAGAGTCCAGATATTTCTTCACAGATCCGATTGAACCGAATAATTTTCCCTTGGGGATCGAGTACGATCACTAATGCACTTAAAGTATCAAGAACGTTACAGACAAAATCCCGTTCTTGACGGACAATATCCCAAATCGAGGAGCGTTTTTGGATTGTATCTTCAAGTTTAATTAGTTTTCCTTTTGCATGAATCAGTTGACGATGTAAATTTATCTGTACACTGACTTGATCAGCAATTGCTTCTAACGCCTGTCGGGTGTCAGAACTCAAATGGCGAGGTTCATAGTCCATGATTGACAGCATCCCCACTAATACCCCTTCGTTCGTTTGAATTGGGATACCGAAATAACAACGAATTGCGGGATTGAATTTCAGTAAGGGATGAGTCGCAAACTGTTTGTTTGTTGAAAGATCTTCTAAGATAATTGGAGCGAAAATTTTTGAGGATGAAGATGATAACTCCGCTTCTGAAGGTGAACGGGTTTCAGTCTGAGAATAAGTTTGATCTTTCTTGGGAGTTTTTGCAGATTGAAAAAAATGATTCGGGTAATGTAGAGAAATAACCGTCTCACAAAAGTCAAGATAATGATAGGTTTGGGCTTGTAAACCCACTTTTGATTTTAACCACTGACAACTCGCATCAATCAAGCTAATATATCCGATGGGAGCTTGAGTAATATGAATGGCGATTTTGAGCAAAGGATAAAAGGTGACTCCGGCTTCAAATCCCATAATTTCCTCTAGAGATAGGTTCTCTTGTTGCCCCATTGTACGATAATCTGAAAGTCTGATTACCATTTTTAACCTATTCCCCTAAAAAAATTGAGCGAACAGATTTACACACTCCCGATCAAGGATTTAGGGGAGTCTATTTATGAATCCATGATAATCTTCGATTCCCTGGTCTTGATCTTGCTATTTTTTAGAGTGTGTTTTAATCATAACAAGACATCAAGGGATTTGTCTGGAAGTCTAAGAAAATTTTGATCCAAGCCTGTTGCTCTCAAACTGATGATTCAAATGTTTCCAAACGGACAAACAGATGAGAAATAATCAATTTATTTTACCCATTAATGATGAACTTTTTGCGAAAATTCGTTACAATTTTTATTAAAATAAGCGGGAATCTGATTTAAGCTTGATCAATTTGAGAGATCACCACTTTACTCTAAATTTTCTCTATCCAACGTGTTTAATACTCTTTCTTGCTTGAAGCCCCCTGCGGAACCGATGAATATCTAGAGAATTTAGAGTTCTTTGATCAGGTCGTTTAAACTGTTAGTAGAGATTGAACTTCTCACCCTCCTGCGGACATGAGATCAAAAAAGGAAAGCGGCAAATATGTCTGCCATAACTAATCATTCTATACCCACTGTTTTAGCAGTTGATGATAGTCCAGTCATGCACGGTCTGGTCAAACAAGCTCTCGGGAATGATTACCGGGTTCTTGTCACTGACAATGCGGTAGAAGCACTATCCTTATTATACCAAGAGAAGGTGTCCATTTTACTTCTCGATGTGACGATGCCGGAGATTGACGGCTTAGAACTGTGTCGCACGGTGCGAAATTTACCCCAATTTCAAACGTTACCGATTATCATGCTGACAGCCCGAGATGGGGCGTTTGAGAAGGTACAAGGGCGTTTAGCCGGAGCGACAGAATATCTAACTAAACCCTTCAATCCACAAACTCTGTCTGAGGTGATTACACAAGTTCTGAGCGGAAATGCCTAAATATTCTTTGAACCTCTGTCGTTTGCTTTGAGGTGCTGTGGGTGGCGACGTTCGATGTGCTGTAACAACACGGAAGTAATCCCATCAATCGCCAAAATTTGGTGCGCCGCCCCGAGAGCGATCGCTTCTTTTGGCATTCCAAACACCACTGAACTCGCTTCATCTTGAGCGATGGTTATACCATTAGATTGAGCGATCGCGGCCATTCCATCTGCTCCATCTCGTCCCATTCCGGTGAGCAAAATCCCCACACTGCGATCGCGATAATATCGAGCTAAGGATTGAAATGTCACCGTAATTGAAGGTCGATGTCCCGCTAAAGGGGGCGCACTGCTGTAGAGAAATCGACCTTGACGATCTATTTCCAAATGATAGCGTTCGGGTGCAAAATAAACGATTCCATTTTGAGGAATTTCACCATTTCGAGCAATTTGAACTGAGAGGGAACATTGAACATTCAACCAATTGACTAAACTTTGTAAAAAACCTTCACTAATATGTTGAATACAAATAATAGGAACAGACAAATTAGCCGGAAGTTTAGTTAAGATGGTATGTAATGCTTGGGGACCGCCTGTTGAGGCTCCAATGCCGACAATCCGAATCGGTTTTGAGGTCAAATTTGAGGTCGAAATCGAAGTGGGAGATGCCGGAAGTTTAGCCGGAGAATTCACCCGACGATGACTTTCAGAGGAACGGTTTCTGCGAGTAAAAACTCGGACTCCTGACAAAATTCTGATTTTGCGAATTAAATCTTGGGCGAGTTGAGAATTTTCATTGAGTAATCCATTTTTGGGCTTGGGAAATACATCGACTGCACCGGCATTCAACAATTGAAAAACATTATAAGTATCTTCCCGTTGAACTGCGGTACTAATCACTAAAATCGGCCGAGGACAGTTTGCCATAATTTCCTGTGTAAATTCTAATCCGTCCATGTGCGGCATATGAAAGTCTGTACAAATGACATCGGGTTTGATTGTCGGAATGAGTGCTAATGCCTCTTTTGCGGTGTGAGCGGTTCCCACGACTTCAATTTCAGCAGAGGAATTTAAAATGCGTTTGAGAACAATGAGAGCAACGGGAGAATCATCGACCAGAAAAACTTTGATTGACATATTTTGGCTGTTCAGTTGTTAGAAAATTAAACATTTGAGCATTTGAACGACAGGCTGAGGGCTTTTTTTCAGTGTCAGGTGTAGGGTTAGCTCGGATTTTTTTTAGGGTGAATTGACTTTATTTTAACCGATTATTTTCACGTCGAGTCACTCTTTTTAAGTTTCTTTCTGGGATTAAATCAATCTTTTCAAAGTATCGAGTAGTACCTGTTGATTAAAACTACTTTTGGTAATGTAGGCGTTGGCTCCAGCTTCTGCTCCTCGGCGCTTATCTTCATCAGAGGCTAAAGAAGTGACTAATATAATCGGTAACTCATTATAGTCTTGATTTTCACGAATTTTTGCAGTTAAGCTCAAACCATCTAAATTTGGCATCTGCACATCTGAAATGAGGGCATCAACGCTGTGTGTTTTCAGTTTATTGAATCCATCTAATCCATCGACAGCAGTAATCACTTCATAACCGGCTGCTTCCAAGATTCGTTTTTCTTGAGTGCGAGTGGCAATTGAATCTTCAACAAGTAAGATTACGGATTTTTGTTGAAGAGAGTCTTGATGACTTTCATCTCCTATTTTACCAAACTTTTTATTAGATTTCAAGTGTTTATGAGCCGATTTAATTAAATCCAAGGCATTTAAAATCATGCACACTTCACCTGTTCCTAAAATCGTTGCTCCGACAATATTTCGGACTCGTTTCAGCAATTGACTTTGAGATTTGAGGACAACATCTTGTTCGTCAATTAAAGCATCAACAAATACGCCTAATTTTTCCTCTCCAACTTTCAAGACAATACAAGGAAAACTTGTAGAATTATTCATCTCTTGGTGAGAAGATTCGAGTTCAAGTAGTTCAGACAATTGAGCCACATAAAGGGGCTGTTCTTTAAAAATAATTGTATCTCGTCCTTCAAGGGGAAATAATTCACTCGGAGAAACTAAGCGAGTTGTGAGAACAAATTCGACAGGAATACCATAGGAAATACTCTGCACACCGACAATTAAAACATGGGTTGTTGCTAAGGCGGTTCCCAGTCGCATCCGAAATGTAGACCCTTTTGTGGGAACAGATTCTAACTCAATACTACCTTTAAGCTGTTCAACATTATTCCGCACAACATCCATCCCAACACCCCGACCTGAAATTTCTGTGACTAATGTACGGGTCGTAAAA